>NZ_JAJLMN010000001.1:1902500-2202500 GCF_021730615.1 Lichenibacterium dinghuense | reverse complement strand
GGCGTCGAGCGCGCGGTCCACGTCGGCGCGGGACGTCACGTCGCCCGCCACCGCGAGCGCGGCGGGGCCGATCTCGGCCGCGACGGCCTCGGCGCCCGGCCCGTTGAGGTCGAAGAGGACGACCTTCGCGCCCTCGCGCGCGAAAACCCTGGCGATCTCGGCGCCGAATCCCGACGCGGACCCGGTCACCAGAGCGGTCTTGCCTGCGAGGCGCATCGCGGTCTCCTTCCCCATCCGGCGGCGTCGGCGGCCGCTCCCGGCTTCACGCTACCCCGATAGCGCCGATCCGTCACGGGCCCCCATCGCTTCGGCCGATCCCGGCCAGCGCGCGCCGCTATGACGGCCGAGCGGCGCGGTCAGGCGACCTCCCGGTCCGGCGCGTCCGCCGCGGCCCGGCCGGCCAGCAACGCCCCGGCCAGCCGCGCCGCCTGCTGGCGGATGTCGGGCACGGCCACGATCTCCCAGAAGGTGCCGGCCGTGACCGGGCCCGCGGCGAAGAGCCTGTCCGAGGCGCGGCCCGCGGCGTCGACGAGCGCGCAGCCGTCCGTGACGTCGAGGCCGAGCCCGAGCGCGTCGGGCCTCGCCCGGCCGCCGCGCAGGAGGTCCTGCAGGGCCGGGTTCTCGGACCGGGTGACGTCCGCGGCGCGGCCGCGGCACTCGAACACCGCCGCGGCTTCGAGCACCTCCGCGCCCTCCGCCCCGCGCGGCTTCACCGACACGGCGACGCCGCCGGGGCAGGGGTCGAAGCCGGTCACGTGGCCGGCCAGCACCCTGAGCTGTCCGCGCGCCCTCGCCTCATCGAGCCGGGCCTCGGCCTGCGGCGCGATGCGGTGGCGGTGCACGTCCCAGAACGGCCTGGCGTGGCGCAGGAAGCGCCGCCGCTCGGCCTCCGGCAGGCCGGCCCACAGCGCCTGGGTGTGCGGGCGCAGCCCGTCCACCGCCGCGCGCCAGCCGGCCCCGGCGCGCTCGGCCGCCGCCGCCCGGCCGCGCAGCCATCCCGTCAGGGCGAGCACCGGGGCGCCGAAGGGCACCTCGCCGACGGCGAAGGCCGCCGCCGGGCGGTGGGCCTGCGGCATCAGCCCGTGGCGCGACACCGCCGTGATCGGGCCCGAGTGCCCGTCGTGCAGCAGCCACATCACGCGGTCGACCATGGTCAGGCCCGTCCCGATCACCACGACGGGCGCGTCGTGCGGGATCGGGGGCCGCTCCTGCTCGCCGCCCCAGCCGGCGTAGCGCCAGGGCTCCGGCGGCAGCGACGGCCCCTCGTTGCCGGTCGCCACCACGGCGACGTCGCCGCGCAGGGCCGTCTCGGGCCCGCCCTCGCGGCGGCACAGGACCTCGACGCCGGACGCGTCGTCGCGCAGCGCCACCGCCTCGCCGCGCACGCGCCGGAGCTGGCCGTCGAGGAACAGCGGGTCGGTCAGGTGGGCGAGGTAGTCGCGGTAGAGGCGCCGCGGCGCGAAGCCGTCCGGGCCGCAGTTGCCCGTGCCGGCGGTTCCGGCGAGCCAGCGGGCGAAGTGGCCGGGGTCGTCCGGGAAGGCGCTCATGTTGGACGCGCGGACGTTGAGCAGGTGGTCCGGGTGCCGGGTCGCGTAGGCGACGCCGGCGCCGAGCTCCGGCCGCTTCTCGACCAGCGTCACGATCAGCCCGTCGGGCCGGTGGCGGAGCAGGTGGACGGCCAGAAGCACGCCGCTGGCGCCGCCTCCCACGATGACGATCCGCCTCATCCCCGTCATGCGCACTCCTTCATCCGCGTCACAGGCCGTCCGGGTGATCGGCTCGGGACAGATCTGCGCGGTCGCGCCCGGTCCGCCTCCTCCACCGCGCTGCGCGCGGTCCCCCTCCTCCGCAGGCGGAGGAGGATCGAGGCGGCGACCGTCGTGCGCCGATCCTCCTCTGCGGAGCGGAGGAGGGGGACCATGCGAAGCATGGTGGAGGAGGCCGGCCGGGTGCGACCGAGCCGATGTCGCGGAAACCGCGTCACGCTCGCGCCGCCCGGCGCACCGCCCCGGCGGCGTGGGCCTCGTCGAGCCTGTCGCCGCGCCCGAACAGCTTCGCCCGCAGCGTGCCGGCGCCGTATGCCCGCTTGTGGAGCCCGCGCTCCTGCAGGGCCGGCACGGCGATCCGCACGAAGTCGTCCCAGCATTCCGGCACCACCGTGCGGGTGAGGTTGAAGCCGTCGACCTCGCCCTCGTCCATCCAGGATTCGAGCTCCCGTGCGATGCCGGCGCCGTCGCCCACCACCAGCGGGTAGCGGCCGCCGAGCGCCACCTGGGCGAGGAGCTGGCGCACCGTGAAGCCCCGGCTCCTGGCCACCTGCGTGGTCGACTGGATGCCGTTGCCCGTCCCGTAGTCGATCTCGTCGTCGAGCCCGTAGCGCGAGACGTCGACGCCGGACCCGGCCGCGAAATGGGCGAGGCCGGCCTCGGGGCTGGCATGGGCGACGTAGTCGGCGAGCTTGTCCCGCGCCTGCGCGTCCGTGTCGCCCGCCACCACGCTGATCCCCATCAGCACCTTCACGTCCTCGGGCCGCCGGCCGGCCGCCATCACCTCGGCCCGCAGCCGGCGCGCGGTCTGCCGCGCCGTGGCCTTGTCGGGCGCCGAGATGAAGACGCATTCGGCGTGGCGCGCGGCGAAGCGCTGCCCGCGCCCCGAGGCGCCGGCCTGGAACAGCACGGGCGTGCGCTGGGGCGAGGGCTCGGCGAGGTGGACGCCCTCGCAGGCGTAGAACGGCCCCTCGTGGCGCACGCGGTGGATCCGCGACGGGTCGGCGTAGACGCGGGCCGCCCGGTCGCGGCGCACGGCGTCGTCGTCCCAGCTCGTCTCGAGCAGCTTGTAGGTGAGGTCGAGGTAGTCGTCGGCGCGGTCGTAGCGGCTGTCGTGCTGGGCGAGAGCGTCCTCACCCACCGCGCGGGCGGCGCTGTCGAGGTAGCCCGTCACCACGTTCCAGCCGACGCGCCCGCCCGTCAGGTGGTCCAGCGTCGCAAGGCGGCGCGCGAAGGTGTAGGGATGCTCGCCCGCGATGTTGACCGTGACGCCGAAGCCGAGGTCCTTCGTCACGGCCGCCATGGCGGGCACGAGCAGCGTCGGCTCGTTGACCGGAAGCTGGATGCTCTCGCGCGCCGTGAGGTCGACCGAGCCGCCGTAGACGTCGTAGACGCCCACGATGTCGGCGATGAAGACGGCGTCGAACAGCCCGCGCTCCAGCGTGCGGGCGAGCGCCGTCCAGTGGTCGAGGCGGGTATAGTCGGCCGAGCGGTCGCGCGGGTGCGTCCACAGGCCGTGGTTGATGTGGCCGACGCAGTTCATCGTGAAGGCGTTGAGGACCATCTCGCGGCGGGGCGGCATCGGCGGTCTCCCTCGGATCGCGCCGTGGCGCGGCGGGCGCTCGCCCCGGTGCGGCGACACTGCCCCGATCCCGGCGGAAAGTCTAGTATTTCACTATACGGAACGGGCTGCCGCCTCCGCGCTGCCGAGCGTGCGGATGAAATCCGCCGTGCGGGCCTGCCGCGGCGCGCCGAAGACCTGCGCGGCCGGGCCGGACTCGACCACGCGGCCGCCTTCCAGGAACACGACGTCGCGCGCGATCGAGGAGGCGAGGCGCAGGTCGTGGGTGGCCATCACCATGGTGACGCCCTCGGCCGCGAGGCGGCGCAGCACCGCGGAGACCTCCGCGGCGAGTTGAAAGGTGAAGGGCGGGTAGGTGCCCTCGACGCCGACCCGCAGCGTGCCGGCCGCTTTGACGCGGTCGAGCGCCGGATCGGCGAGGGCCGGGCCGGCCGCCAGCAGGAACAGGGAGGCCGCGGCGAGGAGGGCGGCTCGAGGCTGGGTCATGGATGGGCTGCGCGGCGGACCGCGGCGCGCCCGGTCCGGGTGCGGGCGGGTCTATCGCGCGCCGCGTGACTCCGCCAGCTCGTGTGAGATCAATCTATAAATTTTGTGGATTTCCGGCCGGAAGCGGGCCGCCTACAGCCGCCGGCCGTCCAGCGTCGCCAGCCGCAGGGCCGGGCGCTCGCGGGGGCCCACGCGGAGGTCCTCGCCGATCGCCAGCAGCAGGTCCGCGCCGACGGCGAACTCGCGCCAGGCGAGCGGCCCGCCGTCCGGGCCGAGCCGCGCGAGGTCGCGCTCGCTGACCACGATGCCGCGCACCACGTTGATGGAGCGGCCGGCCGCGTCCTCGTTGATCAGCACGTCGATGAGGCGGACCTCGCCGTCGGCGAAGGGGCGCCGGTCGGCGATGCGCCGGCGCACCAGCACGTCGCCGACGATCTCGTAGCGATGCAGCACGGAGCGGGTTCCGTCGACCGGCCCCACCGCGACGCCCGCCGCGCTTCCATGGACATATCTCGCCAACCCGACCTCCTCCGACGCGCGATCGACCGCTGCGACGGCCCGATGGAGCGCTACGACGTTCTAAGGTCGGGCGACGATCGTCCCTCGCATTTGAGATGAATGCCGCGCAAGCCGCCGTCACGCCGCGGGCGGCTCGCCGGCCCCCGGCGGGCGGGGCGGGGGAGCCGTGCCCGGCATGACGGGCCGGGAGTCGACGCCGAGGCTGGCCGCGCGTTTCTGCCGGACGTCGGGCCACAGCGGCACCACGTGCATCCTGCGCCCGCCGCAGCGGCCGCACACGAGGCGCAGCGACCGGCACAGGTCGAGGAACACAGCGTCGTCCGGCGCGCCCAGGCGGTCGAGGGGCAGGGTGGTGGTGCGGTGGCACGGGTGGCCCTGCCACAGCCCCTGGCAGGTGGCCGACAGGGCCGTGATGCCGCGCCCGCGCAGCATCGCCAGCGTGGGCGGGGGCCCGTCGGGGCCGAGGCGCCTGCGGGCCGCGCCCTTCGCGGTGCCTCCGGCCGGGGCGGCCCGCGGCGCCCCGGCGCGGGCCGGCGCGTCGGCCGGCAGCGGCTCGGCCGGCGGCACGACGTAGCGGATCCCGCAGCGGGCCTCGTAGTGCCGGGGTTTCTCGCCCGGCTTCATCAGGGTGCAGTCGGCCGCGATCAGCTCCAGGAGGCGGGCGAGCGGCACCGCGGCGCCGTAGCGCTCGGCGAGGCGCGCGAGCCGGTAGCGCCCGAGGCGCGGGCAGAGCGAACATTCGACGTCGACCAGCACCAGCGGCCAGTCGACGAGGTGGCGGGGCGCCGTCACGGATGCGGGGGCGGGGCGCCGGCCCGGCCGGCGTCGAGCACGAAATCCTCCGCCGACAGCGGCGCCAGCCAGCCGTAGAGCTGGTCGGGATAGGCCACGGCGATGCGCAGCCCGTCGTCGTCGTCGTCCTAGAAGGTGTCGACCACCCGGCCGACCTCGTCGGCGAAGGGTTCGAGCCGCTCGCGCAGCGGGCTGCCCGGCTTCAGGCGGACGGAATCGCCGATCCTCATGCGAAGGCTCCCGCGGCCGAGGTTCAGAAGGTCCGCACGATGCCGGTCACGACGCCCCACACCTCGAAGGCGGAGGCTTCGTCGATGGCGATGTCGGGGAAGTCCGGGTTGGCGGCCTCCAGCACCACGGCGCCGCCCGCCTTCAGCCGGTAGGTCTTGACCGTGAACTCGCCGCCGACGAGGCCGAGCACGATGCAGCCGCTCACCGGCGAGCGCGCGCGGTCCACCACGGCGACGTCGCCGGGCAGCAGCCCGCGGTCGCGCATGCTTTCGCCGGAGATCCGCACCGCGAACGTGGCCTGGGGATTGCGGACCAGGAGATCGTTGAAGTCGAGCGGCCCGTCCATGTGGTCGTCGGCGGGGCTCGGGAAGCCGCAGGCCGCCGCGGTCGAGGCCAGCGGCACGGACGCCTCGCTGCGCGGCGCCACGTCGAGGAAGGCGTTGATGTCGCCCGCGCGCAGGCTGCCGTCCTTCATGCGCCGGGCGATGGCGGCGAGCGGCAGCGGCAGGCGCACGACCTCGGACGGGCCTCCGGGCCGCCCGGCCCCCGGCCGGCGGCCGCCTCGCTTCGGAACCTCGGCCATCGCCGCCCCCGTTTGATTACGTAACGTAATCAAATAGGCGCCGGCGCGGCGCGGCAAGGGGCTTCGGCGCGGTGGGTGTGGACAAACCGCAACGGGGAGGAACTCAAGCGGAGGAGAAGCGGCGGCTCACCTCGAGGCGACGGCACCGCTCCGGGCGTGCAACGCCATAGCGGACCGGCTCGCCCCCTGTACCCGTCATAGCGATCCGGTCGGTCGCGTTTTAGGCTGCCCGGATCGAGCCGGCCTACCGAGAGCAACCCATCGCCCCCTGAGCTTTGAGCCCCTGGGGGGGACCCGTGCCTCGGCAGGATGCCACGGTGGATGCCTGGTGGGGAGTCCGCGCCTTCGAGCGCCAGTACAGGGATCGGCAGGCACTGTGGCGGCTCGAAGCCGATGGAGGGTGTCGTGGAGGAACGAGGTCGGGACTGGTTCGTGGGCGTCGACTGGGCATCGCAGACGCACCACGTGTTCGTGATCGATGCCCAGGGCCGCAAGATGGGCGAGCGCGGCTTCGCCCACGGCGGCGAGGGCCTGGCCGAGATGGCGGCCTGGATCGAGAAGCAGACCGGGGCGGCACCGGATGCCGTGTCGGTGGCCATCGAGGTGCCGCACGGCCCGGTGGTGGAGAGCCTGATGGAGCGCGGCTTCCGCGTTCATTCCATCAATCCGAAGCAACTCGACCGCTTCCGGGACCGCTTCTCGCCCGCCGGCGCCAAGGACGACAGCCGCGACGCGCATGTGCTGGCCGACGCGCTGCGCACCGACCCGCGCTGTCTGCGCCGCCTGGAGCCGCTCGACCCGGTCATCGTCGAGCTGCGAGAGTGGTCCCGCATCAGTGATGATCTGCGCCACGACCGCAACCGGCTCGGCAATTGCGTCCGGGAACTGTTGTGGCGTTACTATCCGCAGATGCTGGACTTGGCCGACGACGTCGCGGCGCCCTGGTTCTTGGAACTCTGGAAGCTCGTGCCGACGCCGGAGAAGGCCAAGAAGGTCCGTGAAGGAACTGTCGCTCGACTGCTGAAGAGCCACCGCATCCGGCGCTTCACCGCGGCCCAAGCGCTCGAACGCCTGCGCGCAACACCGGTCGCCGTCGCACCCGGCACGGTGAGCGCGGCCACAGCCCATATCGAGGCAGTGGCCAAGCGGCTCCAGCTCGTGAACCGCCAGATCGCGGACGCCGACGCCCAGCTCGATCGGCTGACGGGGCAACTGGCCGAGGCCGCCGACGCGCCGGGGCAGCATCAGGAGCAGCGCGACGTGACGATCCTGAGATCCTTGCCGGGAGTCGGAAGGATCGTCATCGCCACGCTGCTCGCAGAAGCGTTTGAAGCTCTGCACCGGCGAGACTACCAAGCCCTGCGCTGCTTGTCCGGCGTGGCGCCCGTCACGAAGCGATCCGGCAAAAGCTGCGTCGTGCTGATGCGTCAGGCGGCCGATGTCCGGCTGCGCAATGCCGTCTACCACTGGGCGCGCGTCGCCGCCCAGAATGACCCGACCTGCAAGGCCCGCTACAAGGCCCTGCGAGCGCGCGGCCACGGCCATGCCAGGGCACTCCGCTCGGTGGCCGACAGGCTCCTCGGCGTGGCCTGCGCCATGCTGAAAACCGGGTCGAGCTTCGATCCCAACCTCACCGCAAAAACCGCTTGATAAACGGTGGGGAGTCCCCCCCCCCCTGCCGGTCACGGGCGATCGCCGAGCCCAGGCGGCCGCGCCCATCGGCGGCGCTACGGTCTTTCGACCCTCATCAGCGGCGACCTCATCGCCGCGACGTCGATGCGGAACAGGATCGTGCCCGCGTGGTCCGTGACCTCGATGCGCCATTCCTCGCCGAGCCTGTCCCACTCCCTCGCGTCCTTGATGAGGTCGCCGGCGAGGATGCGGGCTTCGCGCCAGGCCGCGTCCACGTCCGGCAGGACGGTCCCCTCGGTGTCGATGTCGGAGACGCCGTCGAGGACGTTGAAGTGAAAGAGCGGCACCGACGTTTCCTTCCCGTCAGGGGACGCGGGGAAACCATCAAAAAGCATAGTTTGTTCGGCCGAACGGGTTGGAGCCAGCTCCCGGCACGGTCGCGGCCGATCCGGCTCACGGGATCGGGGCCGATCCTCAGACGGACCGGCCCTCGATCACCATCGTGACGCGGTAGATCGGCTGCTCGTCGTCCTGCCTGACCGCACAGGAGAAGACGCTGGAGCCTTCGAGCCTCATGCCGTGGGCGAGGTCGCGGAGGAGCGAGGCGGCCTCGGCCTTGGCGATCTCCCGGCCGGAAAGGACGGTGCCGCTGCAGTCGCGCCTCACGTGCTCGCCGTCATCCGTATCGAAAAAGAACCTCGGCACGCCAATCCCGCTCCCGCCTGAGCCAAATCAGCGCGGGAGTAGGGCGTGGCCAACCTGCACGCAATGAAAAAGTCCGACAGGGGGCCGATCGCGCACCGCGACCCCACCGTCTGCGATCACGGGTAGGCCTCCACCGCCAGGAGCGCCGGCGCCGCGGGCGCGATCGCGCGCCCTGCCCGCAACATCGGGAGTGACGCGCGCATTTCCGCCCGTGAACGCGCCGGGCCCGTAGGCCCGGCGCACCACAGAAGGGTCACGCCATGGTGGTGAAGCTGAAACCCGTGTCCGAGCAGGTCATCGTGATCACCGGCGCGTCGTCCGGCATCGGGCTCGCCACGGCCCGCATGGCGGCGCGGCAGGGCGCCAAGCTCGTCCTGGCCGCCCGTTCGACGAACGCCCTCGACGCGCTGGCGGCCGAGATCGAGGCCGGCGGCGGGCAGGCCCTGGCGGTGCCGACCGACGTCGCCAAGGAGGAGGACGTCGAGGCGCTGGCGAAGGCGGCCGTGGACCGCTTCGGCGGCTTCGACACCTGGGTCAACAACGCCGGCACGGGCATCTACGGCCGGCCGGAGGAGATCCCGGTCGACGAGATGCGAAGGCTGTTCGACGTCAACCTGTGGGGGCTCGTCTACGGCTCGCGCGCGGCGCTGAGGCACCTACGGCGCCGCGGCGGCGCGCTGATCAACGTGGGCTCGACCGAGTCGCACCGCGCCGTGGCGCTGCAGGGCGTGTATTCCGCCTCGAAGCACGCCGTGAAAGCCTTCACGGACGAGTTCCGCGTCTTCGTCGAGGCCGACGGGGCACCCGTCGTCGTGACGCTGGTCAAGCCCGGCGCCATCGACACGCCCTTCCCGCTCAACGCCAAGAACTACCTCGACAGCGAGCCGCAGCACGTGCCGCCGGTCTACGCGGCCGGCACGGTGGCGGAAGCGATCCTGCACTGCGCCGCGGTGCCGACGCGCGACCTGTTCGTCGGCAGCGGCGGCAAGATGATCGAGGCCATGGAGCATTACGCGCCGTCGCTCGCCGACACCGTCATGCTGCGCAACGTCATCCCCGACACGCCCAGCGGCCGCCCGCCGCGCCGCGCGCGCGACGACAGCGGGCTCGAGCGGCCGAGCGAGAACCTGGCCGAGGGCGGCAACTACCCCGGCCACGTGCAGCAGGTGAGCCTCTACACCCGCGCGACCGAGCACCCGCTGGTGACCACCGCCGTGGTGGCGGGCGTCGGCTTGGCGCTGGCCACGGTGGCGTCGCTGGGCGCCCGCAAGCCGGGGCGGTGAGGACGCTTCCCTCCCTCCCCTGTAGGGCTACCCGTGTTCGTACATCTCGGTGGCTGGGAGGTGTGGCCCTTCTCCCGCGAGGGGAGAAGGACGCCAACCCCGATGTTTCGAGGTTTGTGAAACACGCATCCTGTGGGAGTGAGGTGTCGCCCGAGGTGACGACGCGCCGGAGTGGCCCGGCGGACCTCCCGGGCGGCGGTCAGGTGATGACCGACGGCTCCGTGCGCCCGGTGTGGCCGGGGATGTCCGGCAGCGAGCGCGACAGGGCGATGAGGTCCTTCAAGGCCTCGCCGGTCTCCATGTCGAGCTTCTCGCCCTCGAAGCGCTCGATGTAGACGCGCAGCGTGGCCCCCGCCGTGCCGGTACCAGACAGGCGGTACACGATGCGCGAGCCGTCCGCGAAGAGCACGCGGATGCCCTGGTGGGCCGAGTCCGAGCCGTCCACGGGGTCGTGGTAGGCGAAGTCGTCGGCCCCCGTCACGGTCAGCGCCCCGAAACTCTGGCCCGGCAGCGAGCCGAGCCGGTCGCGCAGGCCCTTCATCAGCGCGTTGGCGCCCTCGGCCGCCACCTCCTCGTAGTCGTGGCGGGCGTAGTAGTTGCGGCCGTACGTCTTCCAATGGTCCCGCATGATGTCGAGGACCGATTCCTTGCGGGCCGACAGGATGTCGAGCCACAGCAGCACGGCCCAGAGCCCGTCCTTCTCGCGGACGTGGTCGGAGCCCGTGCCGGCGCTCTCCTCGCCGCAGATCGTCGCCATGCCGGCGTCGAGCAGGTTGCCGAAGAACTTCCAGCCCGTCGGGGTCTCGTAGGCCTTGAGGCCCTTGGCCTCCGCCACGCGGTCGGCCGCGGCCGAGGTCGGCATGGAGCGCGCGATGCCCTTGAGGCCGCCGGCGTAGCCGGGCGCGAGATGCGCGTTGGCCGAGAGCGCCGCGAGGCTGTCCGACGGCGTCACGAAGATGCCGCGGCCGATGATGAGGTTGCGGTCGCCGTCGCCGTCCGAGGCGGCGCATAGGTCCGGCGCGTCCGGCCCCATGGCGAGGTCGTAGATCCCCTTCGCGTGGACGAGGTTCGGGTCCGGGTGGTGGCCGCCGAAGTCGGGCAGGGGGGTGCCGTTGATGACCGTGCCGGGCGCGGCGCCGAGCGCGCCCTCCAGGATCGCCGTGGCGTAGGGGCCCGTCACCGCCGACATGGCGTCGAAGGTCATGCGGAAGCCCCCCGCGAACATCGCCCGGATGCGGGGGAAGTCGAACAGCTTCTCCATCAGCGCCCGGTACTCGGCCACGGGGTCGACGACCTCGACCGTCATGTCGCCGAGCCTCGTCTCGCCGATCCGGTCGAGGTCGACGTCCGGCGCGTCGAGGATCCTGTATTCCGTGATGGCCTTCGTCTTGGCGAAGATGGCGTCGGTGATCTTCTCGGGCGCGGGGCCGCCGTTCGACGCGTTGTACTTGATGCCAAAGTCGCCGTGCGGTCCGCCGGGATTGTGGCTGGCCGACAGGATGATGCCGCCGAAGGCGCCGCGCACGCGGATCAGGTTCGAGGCGGCGGGCGTCGACAGGATGCCGCCGCGCCCGACGATGACCCGCCCGAAGCCGTTGGCGGCCGCCATCTTCATGGCGGTCTGGATGGTCTCGCGGTTGAAGTAGCGGCCGTCGCCGCCGATCACGAGGTCCTGGCCCGCGAAGCCGTCGAGGCTGTCGAAGATCGACTGCACGAAGTTCTCGACGTAGCGCGGCTGCTGGAAGTGCGGCACCTTCTTGCGCAGGCCGGAGGTGCCGGGCTTCTGGTCTGTGTAGGGGGTCGTCGGGACGGTCGTCATCGCGGCTGCAGTCATGGATGCGCTCCGGCGTCGGAGGTGAGGAGGTCGCGGTAGAGGGCGGCGAGCTTGCGGGCCGGGCGGCGCCAGGACACGTCGGTCGCCATGCCGGCCACCACCATGCCGGCCCAGTCCTCGGGGTCGCGGAAGATCGCGGCGGTGCGGCGCAGCGCCGCCTCGAGCGCCGGCAGGGTGACGGGTGCGAAGACCACGCCGGTGGCGGCGCCGGCCGCCAGCGCCATCTCGTTGGCGTCCACCACCGTGTCGGCGAGGCCGCCGACGCGCGACACCACCGGCACGGCGCCGTAGCGCAGCGCGCAGAGCTGCACGAGGCCGCAGGGCTCGAAGCGCGAGGGCACCAGCACGGCGTCGGCGCCGGCCTGCACGAGGTGGGCGAGCCGCTCGTCGACGCCGATGACGGCGCCGACGCGACCGGGATAGCGCTCCGCCGCGGCGCGGAACGAGTCCTCGAACCAGCGGTCGCCCTCGCCCACCACGACGAGCTGGCCGCCGAGCTCGGCGATGAGGGGCAGGGCGTCGAGCACGAGGTCGAGGCCCTTCTGACCGCTCAATCGGCTGACCACGCCGAACAGCAGCGCGTCCGGCGCGGGGTCGAGCCCGAAGCGCTCCTGCAGGGCGGCCTTGTCGACGGCGCGGCCGCCCATGTCGCCGACCGCGTAGGGGGCGGGGATGTCGGGGTCGTTTGACGGGTCCCAGATCGCATCGTCGATGCCGAGGCGCACCCCGGTCACGGTGGCGGCGCGGGCCCGCAGGAGCCCGTCGAAGCCCATGCCGCCCTCGTGCGTCATGATCTCGTCGGCGTAGCCCGGCGACACCGCCGTGACGTGGTCGGCGTAGAACAGCGCCGCCTTCAGGAAGCTCAGCGTGCCGTGGTATTCGAGGCCCTCGGTGCGGTAGGCCTCCTCGGGCAGGCCGAGCGCCGACAGCGTCCAGGCCGGGAACTGGCCCGCGAAGGCGAGGCTGTGCACCGTCGCGACGGTGCGGGGCTTCGGATGTTGCGCGAAGTGGAGGTAGGCCGGGGCGAGGCCAGCCTGCCAGTCGTGGCCGTGGACGACGTCGGGCCGGTAGTCCTGAAGCAGGCCCGTGCCGATGCGGGCCGCGACGAGGCCGAGCGCGCCGAAGCGGGCCGCGTTGTCGGGCCAGTCGGTGCCGTCGGGGGCGAGGTAGGGGGTGCCGGGCCGGCCGTAGAGGTGCGGGGCGTCGATCGCGACGAGGTCGAGGCCGGCCGCCGTGCCGGCCAGCAGGCGCGCCGGGCCGCCGAACAGGTCGGGGATCTCGGCCGCGACCGCGGCGCCGGCCAGGGCTTCGAGCACGGCGGGATAGCCCGGCACGAGCGTGCGGACCGCGACGCCCTCCCGCTCCAGCGCGGCCGGCAGGGCGCCGACCACGTCTGCGAGGCCCCCGGTCTTGACCAGCGGGTGGATCTCGGAGGCGACCGACAGGACGCGGATGGTGAGGCTGCGCGTCAGCTCGGCGACGCCGTCGTCGCGCTCCGCGTCGAGTTCGGTCGTCGGCCCGCGCTCGGCGGTCGACGGGATGATGGTCGCCATGGACATGAGGGACACTCGAACGATCGGTCTCCAAAGGCCCGAAGCCTTTGGCGGGGTTCGGGGCAGCGCCCCGAGACAGAGATTTGTTCGGGGCTCCGCCCCGAGCCCCGCGAAGGGCGCGAGCGCCCTTCGATCCGCCGCCTCAGGTGTTCATCTTGTCGAGCATGGACTGCGTCACGAGGCAGATGCCGCGGTCGGTGCGGCGGAACCTCCGGCCGTCGAGCTCGGGGTCGTCGCCGATCACCATGCCGTCGGGGATCTGCACGCCGCTGTCGACCACGCAGTTCCTGAGGCGCGCGCCGCGGCCGACGTTGACGTAGGGCAGGATCACGGCGCGGTCGACGTGGCTGTAGGAGTTCACCCGCACGCCGGTGAACAGCAGCGAGTTGTGGATGCCCGCGCCCGACACGAGGCACCCGCCGGACACCAGCGACGAGATGGCGACGCCGCGGCGATGGTCGGAATCGTGCACGAACTTCGCCGGCGCGGTCAGCTCGTTGTAGGTCCAGATCGGCCAGTTCTGGTCGAACAGGTCCAGCGCCGGCACCACGGCGGTGAGGTCGATGTTGGCCTCCCAATAGGCGTCCACCGTGCCGACGTCGCGCCAGTAGGCCTCGTTCTCGTGGGTCGAGCGCACGCAGGACTGGGAGAAGTGGTGCGCCACGGCTTTGCCCTGCGCCACGATCTCGGGGATGATGTCCTTGCCGAAGTCGCGCTGCGAGTGGGGGGTGGCGGCGTCGCGCTTGAGCGCGTCGATCAGGAACTTGGTTTCGAAGACGTAGATGCCCATCGAGGCCAGGGCCACGTCGGGCTTGCCCGGCATGGCCGGCGGGTCCTTGGGCTTCTCGAGGAACGACAGGATCCTGTTGGTCTCGTCGATGTGCATCACCCCGAAGGCCACGGCCTCCAGGCGCGGCACCTCCAGGCAGCCCACCGTCACGTCGGCCCCCGAGTCGACGTGCTGCTGCAACATCTTCTCGTAGTCCATCTTGTAGACGTGGTCGCCCGCCAGGATGACCATGTATTTCGGGTCGTAGGACTCGATGATGTCGATGTTCTGGTACACCGCGTCGGCGGTGCCGAGATACCACATGTTCTCGTCGACGCGCTGGGACGCGGGGAGCACGTCGAAGCTCTCGTTGCGTTCGGGGCGCAGGAAGTTCCAGCCGCGGCCGAGGTGGCGGATCAGGCTGTGGGCCTTGTACTGCGTCGCCACCGCGATGCGGCGGATGCCCGAGTTCAGCGCGTTGGACAGGGCGAAGTCGATGATGCGCGTCTTGCCGCCGAAGTAGACGGCGGGCTTGGCGCGCCGGTCGGTCAGCTCCAGCAGGCGCGAGCCGCGCCCTCCGGCCAGCACGTAGGCCATGGCGTTGCGGGAGATCGGGGCCTGGCCCGGTGACCTGTCGTACATCGCTTCTTCCCCCCGGGCCCGTGCGGCGCCCCGCCGCCGGCCCTTGTCTATCGATCTCGCGCCGGGCGCGGAGCCTTCAATGGACCCCGTCGCCCGCGAAGCTGAAGAACACCGTCGCCAGCGGCGGCAGCACCACCTCGGCCGAGGCCGGCAGCCCGTGCGACGGCTCGGCCTTGGCCATAACGCCGCCGAGGTTGCCGAGGTTCGACCCGCCGTAGCGCGCCGCGTCCGTGTTGAGCAGCTCCCGCCAGTGCCCCGCCAGCGGCAGGCCGAGCCGGTAGTTCTCGCGCGGCACGGGGGTGAAGTTGGACACGACCAGCACCGGCGCGTCGCCGGGCTCGCCGAAGCGCAGCCAGGCCAGCACGGAATTGGCGTGGTCGTCCGCCACGACCCAGCGGAAGCCCTCGGGCTCGCAGTCCCGCACGTGGAGGGAGGCCGTCGCGCGGTAGACGCCGTTGAGGTCGCGGATCAGGTCCTGCACGCCGCGGTGGATGTCGTAGCGGAGCAGGTGCCAGTCGAGGCTCTGGTCGAAGTTCCACTCGGCGGTCTGCCCGAACTCCGAGCCCATGAAGAGCAGCTTCTTGCCCGGATGGCCCCACATAAAGCCGTAATAGGCGCGGACGTTGGCGAAGCGCTGCCACTCGTCGCCCGGCATCTTCGACAGGATCGACTTCTTGCCATGCACCACTTCGTCGTGGCTGAGCGGCAGGACGAAGTTCTCCGAGAAGGCGTAGAGCAGGCCGAAGGTCATCCGGTCGTAGTGCCAGCGGCGGTGCACCGGGTCCTGCGCCATGAACTCCAGGGTGTCGTGCATCCACCCCATGTTCCACTTGAAGCCGAAGCCGAGGCCGCCCGCGTAGACGGGCCGCGACACGCCGGGCCAGGAGGTGGATTCTTCCGCGATCGTCACCGCGCCCGGATGGGCCGCGTAGACGAGCCCGTTCACCCGCTTCAGGAAGTCCACGGCCTCGCGGTTGTCGTTGCCGCCGTCCCAGTTGGGGACCCACTCGCCCGCGTTGCGCGAATAGTCGAGGTAGAGCATGGACGCGACGGCGTCGACGCGCAGCCCGTCGACGTGGAACCGGTCGAGCCAGTAGACCGCGTTGGCGGCGAGGAAGCCCGCCACCTCGGCCCGCGCGAAGTCGTAGATGGCGGTGTTCCAGTCCGGGTGGAAGCCGCGGCGCGGGTCGGCGTAGTCGTAGAGCGAGGTGCCGTCGAACTTGGCGAGCCCGTGCACGTCCACGGGGAAATGCGCCGGAACCCAGTCGACGATGACGCCGAGGCCCGCCGCGTGGGCGCGGTCGACGAGCCTCGCGAAGCCGGCGGCGTCGCCGAAGCGGGCCGTGGGGGCGTAGAGGCCGACCGGCTGGTAGCCCCAGGACGCGTCGAGCGGGTGCTCGGACACGGGCATCAGCTCGATGTGGGTGAAGCCCATGCCGGCCGCGTAGGGGATGAGGTCGTCGGCGAGCTCGTCGTAGCTCAGGAAGCCGCCGCCCTCGGCGCGCTTCCAGGAGCCGAGGTGGACCTCGTAGGTCGACATCGGCCGTCGCCGCTTGTCGCCGCGCTCGCGCTCGGCGAGGTAGCCCGCGTCGGTCCAGGGAAAGGGCTCGGCGGGGGCCACGACCGAGGCGGTCGAGGGCCGCATCTCGCCCTGGAAGCCGACCGGGTCTGCCTTGAGCGGCAGCAGGACGCCGTCGCGGCTCACCACCTCGTATTTGTAGCGCGTGCCGGGCTCGACGCCGGGGGCGAAGATCTCCCACAGCCCGCTCGCGATGCGGCGGCGCATGGCGAGGCGGCGGCCGTCCCAGTCGTTGAAGTCGCCCACCACCGAGACGCGGCTCGCGTTGGGGGCCCAGACGGCGAAGTGGACGCCCTCCGCGCCCTCGTGGCGGCACGGGTGGGCGCCGAGCTGGCGGTACAGTTCCCGGTGCGTGCCCTCGACGAAGAGGTGGTCGTCGAGCGCGCCCAGCACGGGGCCGAAGCTGTAGGGGTCGTCGAACTCCCAGGCGCCGCCCGCATTGCCGGCGCGCAGGCGGTGGCGGCCGGGACCGTCCGGCACGATCCCCTCGAAGAAGCCTTCCGCGCCGGGCCGGGCGGCGAGCTCGTGCGCGCGGCCGTCGGGGGCGAGGGCGTGCAAGGTCGCCGCGTAGGGCACGAAGGCCCGCACCACGGTGCCGTCCGGCGTCGCGTGCCGGCCGAGGATCGCGAAGGGGTCGCCGTGGCGCGCGGCCAAGATGGCGGCGACATCACCGTCGCTCGCCTGCCAGCCGCTGCCCGCCATGGTGTCTCCTCTACTCCGCCGCGGTTCGGACCGGGACGTCCCAGATGTCCCGGGCATATTCGCCGATGGTCCGGTCGGAGGAGAACCACCCGACCCGGGCCGTGTTCATGATCGAGGCGCGCCACCACGCCGCTTCGTCACGCCACAACGCGTCGACTCGCCTCTGCGCCGCATAATAGGCGTCGAAATCCGCCGTGACGAGAAAATGATCGTGGTCGCGCAACGCGTTCGCGAAATCGCGGTAGCGCCCCGTGTCGTCGGGCGAGAACACGCCGGACGACACGGCCTCCATCACCTCGGCCAGCCGCGGCGAGGCCGCGATCGTGTCGCGGGCCGACAGGCCGGAGCGGTGGCGCGCCGCGACCTCCTCGGCGGTCAGGCCGAAGATGAAGATGTTGTCGTCGCCGACCCGCTCCTTGATCTCGACGTTGGCGCCGTCGAGCGTGCCGATGGTGAGCGCGCCGTTGAGCGCCAGCTTCATGTTGCCGGTGCCCGAAGCCTCCATGCCGGCCGTGGAGATCTGCTCGGAAAGGTCGGCCGCCGGGATGATGCGCTCGGCGAGGCTGACGTTGTAGTTCGGCAGGAACACGACCTTGAGCTTGCCCCGCACGGTGGGGTCGTCGTTGACCACCCGCGCCACGTCGTTGGCGAGCTTGATGATGAGCTTGGCCGTGTGATAGCTCGCCGCCGCCTTGCCGGCGAAGACCTTCACGCGCGGCGCCCAATCGCGCCAGGGCTCGGCCCGGATGGCGTTGTAGAGCGCGATGGTCTCCAGCAGGTTCAGGTGCTGGCGCTTGTATTCGTGGATGCGCTTGATCTGGATGTCGAACAGCGCGCCCGGCTCCACCTGCACGCCCGTGCGCGCCGCGATGATCTTCGCCAGCGTCGCCTTGTTGTCGCGCTTGGCGGCCTTGAGCCGCGCCTGCAGGGCCCGGTCGTCGGCGTGGTCGGCGAGCCGCTCCAGCCGCGACGGGTCGTCGAGCACGCCCTTGCCCAGCACGTCGACCAGGATCGCGGTCAGCGCCGGGTTGGCCTCCATCAGCCAGCGGCGGAAGGTGATGCCGTTGGTCTTGTTGTTGATGCGGTCCGGGTAGAGCGTGTTGAGGTCGCGGAACACGGTCTGGCGCATGAGGTCGGTGTGGAGCGCCGACACGCCGTTGATCCGGTGCGAGCCGATGAAAGCCAGCGTGCCCATCTTGACCCGCTGCTGGCCCCAGCCTTCCGCGATGATCGACACGGAGCGCAGCACGTCGACGTCCGTCTGCCCCTCGGCGCGCAGCTTGTCGAGGTGGATGGCGTTGACGAGGTAGATGATCTGCATGTGGCGCGGCAGCATCCGCTCCATCAGCGGCACCGGCCAGGTTTCCAGGGCTTCCGGCAGCAGCGTGTGGTTGGTGTAGCCGAAGGTCGCCTGCGTGACGCGCCACGCGTCGTCCCAGGCCATGCCGTGCAGGTCGACGAGCAGGCGCATCAGCTCGACCACCGCGATGGCCGGATGGGTGTCGTTGAGCTGGATGGCGGCCTGGTCGGCGAGGTTGGTCAGGTCCGGGTACTTCTTCAGGTGCCGGCGCACGAGGTCCTGCAGCGAGGCGGCGGCGAAGAAGTATTCCTGCCGCAGGCGCAGCTCCTGGCCGGCCGGCGTCGCGTCGGACGGGTAGAGCACCTTGGAGATGGCCTCGGCGCGCACGCGGTCCGCCATGGCGCCGACGTGGTCGCCCTCGTTGAAGGCGTCGAGCCGCAGGGGGTCGCCGGCGCGGGCCGACCACAGGCGCAGCGTGTTGACGTGGTGGCCGCGCCAGCCGACCACCGGCGTGTCGTAGGCCACGGCCTCGACCGTCTCGGCCGGGAACCACTCGGAACGCTGCGCCCCGTCGACCTGATGGGTCTCGACGTGGCCGCCGAAGCCGATGTCGTAGGCGATCTCGGGCCGGGCGAACTCCCAGGGGTTGCCGAAGCTCAGCCAGTTCTCCGGATATTCCTGCTGCCAGCCGTCCTTGACGACCTGCCGGAACAGGCCGTTCTCGTAGCGGATGCCATAGCCGTAGGCCGGCACCGCGAGGGTCGCCATGGACTCCATGAAGCAGGCGGCGAGGCGGCCGAGGCCGCCGTTGCCGAGCGCGGCGTCCGGCTCGACCTCGCGCAGGCGGTCGAGGTCGACGCCGAGGCCCGACAGGGCTTCCCGCATCGTCTCCGTCAGGCCGAGGTTGGTGAGCGCGTCGAACATCAGGCGCCCGATGAGGAACTCGAGCGACATGTAGTAGACGCGCTTGGTGCCGCCCGTGTTGGTGGTGTGGTAGGACTTCTGCCAGCCCTGCACCACGCGGTCGCGCACCGCGAGCGCCGTGGCCAGGAACCAGTCGCGGTCGCTGGCGTCGGCCTCGACCTTGCCGACCGCGTAGGCGAGCTTGGCTAGAACGGCGGAGCGCAGCGCGTCCACGCTGTTGCCGCTGCGCAGGTCGTCGTCGGGCATCGTCGAGGCGAGCGCTGCGCCGGGCTGCTGGATCGTCATGGCATGGCCCCCTGGTCCGAGATCGCGCGCGAGCGCCCCCTCGGGCGGGCCGGCGTGGTCGCGTCGCACCGACCTGTGGCAGGAATCGCGCCGAAAGGCGAGCCTCCGTCGGCCCGGACAGGCAAGCGCTTGCTACCATCGGGGCCGGTGGGCGTTCAGGGGCCGAGTTCTTCGGCGGTGAAGCCGGCGAGGTCGAAGCTGTTCTCGGGCGGCGGCTGTTCGGCGCCGGGGGCGAGGTGCTCGCGGCGGCGCAGCTCAACGCGGCGGATCTTGCCCGAGATGGTCTTCGGCAGCGCTTCCACGAAGCTGATCCGGCGCACCCGCTTGAAGGACGACAGCCGCTCGCCGAGCAGCCGGAAGATCGACAGGGCCGTCGCGCGGTCGGGAGCCGCGCCGGCCTTGAGGATGACGTAGGCGACCGGCACCGCGAGCCGCAGCGCGTCGGGCTTCGGCACCACGGCCGCCTCCACCACGGCCGGGTGCTCGATCAGCACGCTTTCGAGCTCGAAGGGGCTGATGCGGTAGTCCGACGACTTGAACACGTCGTCGGCCCGGCCCACGAAGGTGAGGGCGCCGTCCGGCCCGCGGAACGCCACGTCGCCGGTGCGGTAGTTCTCGCCCTCGGCGCCGGACACGCGCCCGTCCTCGCCCTCGTAGCCCTGCATCAGGCCGAGCGGCCGGCTGGCGCCGAGCCTCAGGCACACCTCGCCCTCCTGCGCCGGCCGCCCGTCGGGGTCGAGCAGTTCGACGCTGTAGCCGGGCAGGGGCCGGCCCATGGCGCCGGGCACCACCGGCTGGCCGGGCGTGTTGGCCACCTGGGCGGTGGTCTCGGTCTGGCCGTAGCCGTCGCGGATCGTGAGGTTCCAGGCGCGGCGCACGGCCTCGATCACCTCGGGGTTGAGCGGCTCGCCGGCGCCGCAGACCTCGCGCAGGCCCGTCCGCACCGCGCCGAGATCCTCCTGCACGATGAGCCGCCAAGCGGTCGGCGGCGCACACATGGTCGTCACGCCGCACCGCGCCACGGCGTCGAGGAGCGGGCGGGCCTCGAAGCGCGGCTGGTTGATCGCCATCACGGTCGCGCCCGCGCCCCAGGGGGCGAAGAGCGACGACCAGGCGTGCTTGGCCCAGCCGGGCGAGGACACGTTGAGGTGGAGGTCGCCCGGCTTGAGCCCGAGCCAGTAGAGCGTCGACAGGGCGCCCACGGGGTAGCTCGCGTGGCTGTGGCGCACGAGCTTCGGCTTCGCCGTGGTGCCGGAGGTGAAATACAGCAGCAGCGGGTCGTCGCCCGCGGCGCGATCCGCCGGCGCGAAGGCCTCGGGCTGCGCCGCGGCCGCGTCGAGGCTCGCCCAGCCGGCGGGCGGCGCGCCCTCGCTGACGATCCTGAGCGTGCCGGGGGGACACACGGCGTCGCATTTCGCCACCTGGTCGGGGGCGGCCAGCACGGCGCGGGCCCGGCCGCGCTCCAGCCGGTCGGCGAGTTCGGCCGGGGTGAGCAGGGTCGTGGCGGGGATCACCACGGCGCCGAGCTTCATGGCGGCCAGCACGGCGACCCACAGCGGCTCGACGCTGCCCACCAGCAGCACGAGGTGGTCGCCCTTGCCGATCCCGAGCGAGGCGAGGAGATTCGCCGCGCGGTTCGAGCGGCGCGCCATCGCGGCGAAGCTGGTCGAGGCGTCGGTGCCGGCCGCGAGGTCGACGATGCGCAGCGCCGCGCGGTCCCGGCTGTCGGGGGAGGCGGCGAGCTCGGCATCGAACCAGTCGAGCGCCCAGTTGAAGCCGGACGCGTCGGGCCAGCGGAAGCCCGCGACGGCCGCCTCGTAGTCGTCGCGGTGGTCGAGCAGGAAGCGGCGCGCCTCGGCGAAGGTGGTCATGCGTCGTGTCCCCCGGGTGCCCGGCGGGTCCTGGCGGGCCCGCGCGTCGCGATGCAGGATTGCAGCACGGCAGCGGCGCGCTGTCAGCGGGGATCACGCGGGGCGACACTCATGGAGGCCGGACCAGCGGAGCGTGACGGTCCGGGATGCGCGCGAGCGATGATGCCGCCTCGAAGATCGATGTCGGACCTGTCCGCCGTCGTGGCTCACTCTGCCGCGGTCGAGGGTGTGCCCGCATCGAGCCCGAGCCCCTTCCGCAGCATGTCGTTTGCCCGGCTCTGCCATCCCGAACCGCCGGCGCGCAGCGTCGCCAGCACGTCCTTGTCGAGCCGCAGCGACACGAGATCCTTGGTCGCCGCACGCGGGTTGCCGCGGCCCCTCTTCATCGCGGCCACCAGCTCCGGCATCGCTTCCGCGAGCGGGCGCGACGCCACGGCCTGCTCGGGCGTGATCTCGGGATTGTCGCACACCTCGTCCCAGTCCTCTTGGGTGTAGCCCCGACCCGGCACGAAGCCGGGTGCATGTCCGTCAGAAGCCATAGAGATCCCTTTCCTGCTGACTGGCCGCGCGCAGGCTGACGAGGGACAGGGCCTCGCTGCCGAGTGGCGACACGATCGCGGCGACCACCACGGCGCCGTTGAACCATCCGATGAGGCCGAAGCGCGCCCGACCGGTGCGGCTCGGGTTGGCGGGGAACCGTGCCGCACCGTCGAAGTCGAAGGCTTCGGCGAAATCGGCCATGTCCGACCCGTGCTTGTCGAGGTTGGAAGGGCGCTTCGACTCGTCGTAGATGATCCGCATGGGTTTGGCGTAGCTACGCCAAACGGCATCGTCAATGGACGCGGCTACGGGTGAGCTCACAAGGTTCTTAGGCTCGGGCGCTCGGCTTGATGCCGCGCGGCGTGCCGTTCAGGAGGGATCGAGGCGAACCGCAGGGCCGTGCCGGCTTCCATGTCCTGTGGCACGACGCTCCCGACGCCACGGACTTCGATCCGCCGAAGCGCGAGAGCGAGAATCTGCACTGCATCCACGCGTTCTCAGCAACTCGGTGAAGGTAAATCGCAAAGAATCACGACACTCGAGGTGGTGAGTGGGCTGCAAGCTCGACGTGAACCTGTGACACCCTGCAGAAGCCCGAGCTTTCCGCATCGAACGGCGGGAGATGGCGGATTGCACGGCCGTTCAGCTTCCCGGTGCGGACTGTGCCATGCTGACAACAGATCCGATCTTCGACCTCGAACCCGGCGCAAGAACTGTTCGCCGATCGGTGGGGAGGCCTCGGCGCTTCGCTCTGACCCGCTCGCGCCCATCCGCCGCAGCCTCCTTCCACCGTGCCGCCCCGTTGTTCTCCGAGACGGTGCCCACCCCCCGCGGCGCCCCGCGAGGTGCCCCCCGTGACGCTGTCCCTGAAACCGCTCGCCGAGCAGACGGTCGTCGTCACCGGCGCATCCTCGGGCATTGGCCTCGCCACCGCCCGCATGGCGGTCGAGCGCGGGGCCCGCGTGGTGCTGGTGGCGCGCGACGCGGCCGTGCTCGAGGCCGAGGCGGCCCGCATGGCGGAGCGGGGCGGCAAGGCCGCGGTCGCGGTGGCGGACGTCGGCGAGCGCGCGGCCGTCGAGGCCGCGGTGGCGAAGGCGGTGGAGGCCTTCGGCGGCTTCGACACCTGGGTCAACGTCGCCGGCATCACGATCTATGGCGAGCTGTGGCGCGTGGAGGAGCGCGACCACGAGCGGCTGATGCGCACCAACTTCTGGGGCACGGTCAACGGCTCGCTCGCCGCCGTGGAGCACCTGCGCGACAAGGGGGGCGCGGTCGTCAACGTCGGCAGCGTCGCCTCCGACCTCGCCTTCCCGCTGCAGGGCATGTACTGCGCCTCGAAACACGCCGTGAAGGGCTTCACGGACGCGCTGCGGATGGAGCTGCTGCAGGAGGGCGCGCCGGTCGGCGTCACGCTGGTCAAGCCGGCCTCGATCGACACGCCGCTGCCGCACCGCGCCCGCAACTACATGGATCGCGAGCCCACCCTGCCGCCGCCGCTCTACCGCCCGGAGGAGGTCGCCGAGGCGATCCTCCACGCCGCCGTGCACCCGCGCCGCGAGATCTATGTCGGCGGCGCCGCCGCGGCGCTGTCCGGCCTCAAGGCGGCGGCGCCCAACGCCTACGACCTGCTCGCCCCCGCCATCTCGACCTTCGAGCGCAGGGGCGAGCGGCCGCGCGACCCCGAGGGCGCGCTGCACGGGCCGAAGAACGGCGGGCAGGTGCGCGGCGACTATCCCGGCCCCGTGCTGCGCAGCGCCTACACCCGCGCCGGGCTGAACCCCGTCGCCACGACGCTGCTCGCGACGGGCGCCTCCGTGGCGGCCGCGCTGGTGCTCGGGCGACGCCGGCGGTGAACCCGTGATCCACGCCGCCCGTCCGCCGTCCCTTCCCGCCGCCCTCCCGATCCCGCCGGACCGCAGCTTCGCCCCCGCGATCGATGGGCGGCGCATCGCCTACGTCCGGGACGGCTCCGGCCCCGACGTCGTGCTGATCCACGGCACGCTGACCACGGCGGACGACATGCGGCTCGGGCCCATGCCGGCGCTGGCGCGCGCGTTCCGCTGTACCGCCTTCGACCGCCCCGGCCACGGCTGGAGCGACCACCGGCGCGGCGCCGACGCCTCGCTGTGGAGCCAGATGGAGGTGATCCGCGGCGCCGTGCGGGCGCTCGGGCTCGCGCGTCCGGTGATCTGCGGCCATTCCTTCGGGGGCGCGGTCGCGCTGGCCTACGCCATGGCGCATCCCGACGAGATCGCCGGCGCGGTGGCGCTGGCGCCGGTCTGCTTCCCCGAACCCCGGCTGGAGCAGGCGCTGCTCGGCCCGCGCGCCGTGCCGGTCGCGGGAGACCGGCTGTCGCGCCTCCTCGGCGCCACGCTCGACCCGCTGGCGCTGCCCGTCCTGTGGCGGGCGATGTTCCTGCCCCAGCCGATGCCGGAGGCCTTCAGGCGGGGCTTCCCGTTCGGGCGCGCCGGGCGCCCGGACCAGCTCGTGTCCGAGGCCGAGAACGCCGTGGCCCTGTGGTCCGGCCTCGCCCGCAGCGCGTTCGGCTACGCGAACTGCCGCGCCCCGGTGCGGATCCTGTCCGGCACCGCCGACGTCGTGGTGAACGGGCTGCTGCACGCGGGGCCGGCTGCGGCGCTGATCCCGGGCGCCCGGCTCGACTGGCTGCCGGGCCTCGGCCACATGCTGCACCACGCCCGGCCCGAGGCCGTCGTCGATGCCGTCGCGGCGCTGCTCGAGGGTCGGCGCGGCGCTTGACCGTCCGAACGAAAAACGCCGGCGATCCCTCGCCGGCGTCGGTCGTGGCCCTCGAAGGGATCAGCCGAGGATCACTCGGCCGCCTGCTTCATCGGCTCGTTCTGGGTGGACACCTCGGAAATCGTCTTCAGGATCTGCGAGGCGATCTGGTAGGGGTCCCCCTGGGAGTTCGGGCGGCGATCCTCGAGGTAGCCCTTGTAGTCGTTCTTGACGAACGAGTGGGGCACGCGGATCGAGGCGCCGCGGTCAGCCACGCCGTAGGAGAACTTGTTCCAGGGCGCCGTCTCGTGCTTGCCGGTCAGGCGCTTGTCGTTGTCGGGGCCGTAGACCGCGATGTGGTCGTGCAGGTTCTTGTCGAAGGCCGTCATCAGGCGCTCGAAATAGTCCTTGCCGCCGACCGTGCGCATGTACTCGGTCGAGAAGTTGGCGTGCATGCCCGACCCGTTCCAGTCGGTGTCGCCGAGCGGCTTGCAGTGGTACTCGACGTCGATCTCGTACTTCTCGCAGAGGCGCTGCAGGAGGTAGCGGGCGACCCACATCTCGTCGGCGGCGCGCTTGGAGCCCTTGCCGAAGATCTGGAACTCCCACTGGCCCTTCGCCACCTCGGCGTTGATGCCCTCGTGGTTGATGCCGGCGTCGAGGCACAGGTCGAGGTGCTCCTCGACGATCTGCCGCGCCACCGAGCCGACGTTGGAATAGCCGACGCCCGTGTAGTAGGGGCCCTGCGGGGCCGGATAGCCGCTGTCGGGGAAGCCGAGCGGGCGGCCGTTCTTGAAGAAGAAGTATTCCTGCTCGAAGCCGAACCAGGCGCCCTCGTCGTCGAGGATGGTGGCGCGCTTGTTGGACGCGTGCGGGCTGCCGTCCGGCATCATGACCTCGCACATGACGAGGATGCCGTTCTTGCGGGTGCTGTCGGGGAAGTGGCGGACCGGCTTCAGCACGCAGTCGGAGCTGCCGCCCGGAGCCTGCTTGGTGGACGAGCCGTCGAAGCCCCACAGGGGGAGCTGCTCCAGCGCCGGATAGCTGTCGAAGTCCTTGAGCTGCGTCTTGCCGCGGAGGTTGGGGACCGGGGTGTATCCGTCGAGCCAGAGGTATTCCAGCTTGTATTTCGTCATTCGCGTTCCTCTCGTCGGTGCGACGCGGCGGGGCTGGAAGCCGCGCGCCGGGGCGCTCAGCCTCTCACGGGCGCGTGCTCCTAAGCATCTCCTGTGCCAGCGCTCATTCTGGCGGGGAACCGCGGCTCGGTGGCGGGATCGGCGCCCGTGCGGGGTGGAAAGGGTTTGCACACTTATTAGGCGAAATGCCCAATCAGTCGCCGAAGATGGACCAGCCCATGCGCTTCGCGAGGCGTTCCAGCGCGATGCGGCCGAGGTGCGAGTTGCCCGCCGCGTCGAGCCCCGGCGCCCAGACCGCGATGGAGGCCCGCCCGGGCGCCACCGCCAGGATGCCGCCGCCGACGCCGCTCTTCCCCGGCAGGCCGACCCGGTAGGCGAACTCGCCCGACCCGTCGTAGTGTCCGCAGGTGAGCATCAGGGCGTTGATGCGCTTGGCGCGCTCGGACGGCACCACGGAATAGCCCGTCGCGGGGTCGCGCCCCCCGAAGGCGAGGTAGCGCCCGGCCGTGGCGAGCTGCCGGCAGGTCATCGCGATGGCGCAATGGTGGAAGTAGACCCCGAGCGTATAGTCGACCGGCCCCTCGATTACGCCGAAGGACTTCATGTAGTTGGCCAGCGCCGTGTTGCGGTGGCCGGTGCGCTTCTCCGAGGCCGCCACGGCGCCGTCGATCGCGACAGTGGCGTCGCCCGCCAGCGACTGCATGAAGCGCAGGATCTCGCCCAGCGACTCGCGCGGCTGGTGCCCGGCCGCGATGACGTCCGTCACCGCGATGGCGCCGGCGTTGATGAAGGGGTTGCGGGGGACGCCGCGCTCGCGCTCCAGCTGGACGATGGAGTTGAACGGGTTGCCGGAGGGCTCGCGCCCGACGCGGCTCCACAGCCGGTCACCCACCATGCCGAGCGCCAGCGTCAGGGTGAAGACCTTGGAGATGCTCTGGATCGAGAAGGGCACGTCGGCGTCGCCCCCCACCGCGGCCTGCCCGTCGGCGCCGATCACGGCGAGGCCGAACTGGTGCGGGTCGACCCGCGCGAGCTCGGGGATGTAATGGGCCACCTCGCCCCGGTCGGGCCGCTGCGCCATCTCGGCGGCGATCTCCTGGACGACGGCATGGATGTCGGGCAAGGCGGCTCAACCCCGGTCGCGCCCGGAGCGTGGGCGCCCGTCCATGCTCGGCCGCGGCGGGCCGGGGCGTCAATCCTGGACCGGCCCTGTCGAGCCGGAACGGCATGGCAGAGAGGGTGTCATGAACCATGGACGATGGCTCTGCTGGAGCCATTTTCGGATGATCGGCAGGAGACTTGCGATGAGCGTGGCTCAGCCACGGTCGAGCGAGTCGACGCACCGAGGGCCGAAAAGGGCCCAGCCCGTTCGGGGTTGCGGTGCGGCGGCCGCCTAGTGCGTCGAAGCTTTCGCCGGTACAGCCGTACCGGCTTCAAGCTTCTCCTGCCACTCGGCTCGCCGCGCCGCAACAGAGCCATCGCCCATGGTTCATGACAGCCTCCGAGGTGCGCCATGACCGCCATCAGCTTCTCGCCGTCCCGCGTCGCCGCCATGGTGACGCGCTATTCGTACCTGCTGCGCGGGTCCTGGCCGCGGCTGCTCGACCTCATGTACTGGCCCACCGTGCAGCTCGTCACCTGGGGCTTCATCCAGCGCTTCGTCGGCTCCGCCGCGGTGGCCGGGGGCGCGCAGGGCCGGCTCGCGGTCGGCGCCGGCACGCTGATCGGCGCCGTGATGCTGTGGGACGTGCTGTTCCGCGGCCAGCTCGGCTTCACGCTGTCCTTCCTCGAGGAGATGCACTCCCGCAACATCGGCAACCTGTTCATGAGCCCGCTGCGCCCGCTGGAGTTCGTCGCCGCCATGATGGTGATGAGCCTCGTGCGCCTCCTGCTGGGCGTCGTGCCCGTCACCGGGCTCGCGGTGCTGTTCTTCGGCTTCAACCTGTGGGGGCTCGGCCTGGCGCTCGGCCTGTTTTTCGCCAACCTGATCCTGACGAGCTGGAGCGTCGGCCTCGTCGTGTCGGGCTTCCTGCTGCGCAACGGCCTCGGCGCGGAGGAGCTCGCGTGGAGCTTCATGTTCCTGCTGCTGCCGCTCTGCTGCGTGTACTACCCCGTGGCGGTGCTGCCGGGCTGGCTGCAGGCCGTGTCCTGGTGCCTGCCGCCCACCTACGTCTTCGAGGGGCTGCGGGCGGCGCTGAACGACGGCGCCGTGCGCGGCGATCTCATGGCGGAAGCCTTCGCGATCAACCTCGCCCTCATGGCCTGCGGCACCGCCGCCTTCCTGTGGTTCGTGCGCCGCTCGCGCGAGGCCGGCACGCTGCTGCAGATGGGTGAATGATTGGGCATTCCGCCCCGTTCCGGCGCGAATCGCGGCACGGCGGATTGTGAGCCGTCTGAGCAGTCGCTATCTTTTGACCGGGATGGGCGGTTCTGCCGGCAAAGCGACAGCCCGAGCGTCGAACTCCAGCGTCGGGTGTGCCGTGGGTCAGATGAAGGTCACTTATCCGATGTACGAGATGATGCATCTCGCACTGGCGCCGTCCCGCGCCTTGTCGGACTACACGCGGCTCCTCTTCAAGAACCCGCTGAACCCCTGGACCTACACGCCAGTCGGCCGCAACATCGCGGCCTCGGCCGAACTGTTCGAGCGCATGACGCGCCGCTACGGCAAGCCGGTCTTCGGGCTCGACCACACGACGGTCGACGGGCGCACCCTCGCGGTCACCGAGACGCCCGTGTGGGAGCGACCCTTCTGCAAGCTGCTGCATTTCAAGAAGCATGACGACGGCGGCGCGGCCCCGCGCTCGCGCATGCTGGTGGTGGCGCCCCTGTCCGGCCACTACGCGACGCTGCTGCGCGGCACAGTGGACGCGCTGCTGCCCCACTTCGACGTCTACGTCACCGACTGGGCGGACGCCCGCATGGTGCCGCTGGCGATGGGCAAGTTCGACCTCGACGACTACATCGGCTACCTGATCGACATCCTCCGCGTGCTCGGCGGGGAGGGCGTGCCGGTCCACACGCTGGGCGTCTGCCAGCCGGCTGTGCCGCTGATCATCGCGGCGGCCCACATGGAGAAGACGGGCGACCCGCTCCACCCGACCTCGATGACGCTGATGGGCGGCCCCATCGACACGCGCTGCAGCCCCACCGCCGTGAACCAGCTCGCCGTCGAGCGCGGCACCGAGTGGTTCCGCGAGAACTGCCTGGAGACCGTGCCCTTCCCGTATCCGGGCATGGGCCGCGAAGTCTACCCCGGCTACCTGCAGCTGTCCGGCTTCATGGCGATGAACATGGACCGCCACGTCGGCGCCCACCAGGACATGTTCTACCACCTCGTCAACGGCGACGGCGACTCGGCCGAGAAGCACCGCGACTTCTACGACGAGTATATGGCCGTGCTGGACCTCACGGCCGAATACTACATGCAGACCATCGAGCAGGTGTTCGTGCGGCAGTCGCTGCCCAAGGGCGAGTTCGTCTACGCGGGAGACCGGATCGACCTCGGCGACATCCGCCGCACCGCGCTGATGACGGTGGAGGGCGAGAAGGACGACATCTCCGGCGTCGGCCAGACCAACGCGGCGCAGCGCCTGTGCCGCAACCTGCCCGACGCGCTGAAGCTGCACTACCTGCAGCCCGGCGTGGGCCATTACGGCGTGTTCAACGGCTCGCGCTACCGCAAGGAGATCGTGCCGCGCATGGTCGAGTTCGCGCGCCGCGTCGAGCGGGCTGGCGAAACGTCCACGGTGATCCCGTTGCGGTCTCGCGCGGTCTGATGGGGCCCGCTCCCGGTCGAGGCCGGAGCGGGATAACCCTCGAAAACCTCCCGCCTCACCGCACCCGGCGCAGGATGTCGAGCATGGTGCGGTGCATGTGCTCGTTGCCGGCCAGGATCGAGCCCGCGCCGAGCAGGTCGTCGGCGCCGTCCGCCGTCGACACGAAGCCGCCGGCCTCGCGCACCAGCAGCGCCCCGGCGGCCACGTCCCAGGACTTCACGCCCCGCTCCCAATAGGCGTCCGAGAAGCCGGCCGCCACGGCGGCGAGGTCGAGCGCCGCGGCGCCGAAGCGGCGCAGCACGCCGGCCCGCGCCATCACCTCGGCCATCTCGGCCTTGAAGCGCGGGTGGAGCGACGCCCGGCCGAGCGCCGGGATGCCGCAGCTCACCAGCGCTTCCGCGATGTCGCGCCGCGCCGCGACGCGCAGGCGCCGGTTGTTCAGGTAGGCGCCCTGGCCGCGCTCGGCGAAATACATGTCGTCGGTGGCGGGGTTGTAGACCACGCCGGCCACGAGCTGGCCTTCGCGCTCCAGCCCCACCGACACGGCGAAGATCGGCACGCCGTGGAGGAAGTTGGTGGTGCCGTCGAGCGGGTCGACGTGCCAGGTGTGGCTCCGGTCGGTGCCCTCGATCCGGCCGCCTTCCTCCATCACGAAGCCGTAGCCGGGGCGGGCCTTCGACAGCTCCTCGAACACCGTCTTCTCGGCGCGCTTGTCGGCGGCGGTGACGAAGTCGCCCGGCCCCTTCACCGACACCTGCAGGTTCTCGATCTCGCCGAGGTCGCGCTTGAGCCCCCGCCCGGCCTTCAGCACGGCGGCGGTCATGACGTTCATCAGGGCGGAGCGGATCATCGAGGGGCCTGCGGGGAAAGGGGAAACGGCGCATCGCGCCCTGATCCCGCAAGTGGACCGAAAGCGCCGGAGGGGCAACCCTCGGCGGCGCAGATCAGGCGTTCGCCGCAGGCGCCGGGGCGCGCCGGTAGTGGTAGCGCGACAGCTCCGCCGTGAAGCCGAGGCGGCGATACAGCGCCAGCGCCGGCGGGTTGTCGTCGAGCATCTGCAGGCAGGCGCCCGTGGCGCCCTCCCGCTCGGCGGCCCAGCGCAGCACCGCCGCGACGGCGTGGCCCGCGAGCCCGCGCCCGCGGTGCTCCGGCGCGGTGGCGACTGCGTTGAGGCAGACGAGCCCGCCCGCGACCGCGCCGCAGGCCTGGGCCGCGACGGCGCCGTCGACCTCGACCGAGGCGAAGGCGGCCGGCGCCGCGATGCGATCGAGCATCCTGGCCCGCAGCGCGGCGGCCGTCGCGTCGAGCCCCGCCAGCGCCGCCGAAGCGTCGAGCCAGCGCGCGTCGGGCCGGCCCTCGCGCAGGGAAGCGCCGCCCACGGGCCTGGGCGGGGAGGCGGCGAAGTCGGCGTGGAGCACCAGGGAGCTGTCGAACGGCGCGCCGTAGCCGGCGGCGTCGAGCGCCTCCTCCAGGCCGGGTTCGGGCAGGGCCGTCGACAGGCGGAACACGGTCGGCAGCCCCTCGGCCCGGTACAGCGCCTCGCAGGCCGCGATCCTGCCGGCGAGGTCGCCCATCGCGGGCGCGGCGACGTTGACCGAGTTGGCGCGGTTCGTGTGGCCGCCGCTGAAGCGCAGCAGCCAGCCGTCCACGGTCTCCTCACGCAGCGCCGGCCAGACGGCGTAGCAGGCGCGCTCGGCGCGGAGGGCGAGGCCGGAGCCCGTCACGGAACCAGGAACACGTCGGCGGCCAGGGCGAAGCGGTTCCCGAGCCCGCGGGCTTGGCGCGCGTCGATCGATGCCGCGCCGTCCAGAACGTCGGACACGGCGGCCGCCGACCCGATCTCGGGAAGGCCGTCGGGGGTGATCCCATGCTCCTCCATGAGGTACCGCAGGGCATCGACGCCCGCGACGGGCGGCATGGGCCGATGCTCTTCGTCGTAGGATGCAAGGAGATCCCCCATCGCCGACGCCAGCCCGGCGAGTTCATGTTCGGGATCGTCCGCGATCATCGACAGGACGTCGTCGAGGAGGACCGTGAGCCTGTCGTAGTCGGCTTCCGTCGCGGGCCTCGTCAGGAGCGGCGACACGAAATGCCAGTGGCGGGCAGCTTCCTCGACGAGGGCGTTCATGACGTCACACCTTCCAGTGTCCGGCCGTATATTCGGCGTGATCGAGGATTTCTCGGATGAAGAGTTTCCCGAACCGATAGTCCACCGTCGCGATCAGCCTGAGCTTGTTCCCGCCGATGTCGAAGACATGCAACGCTCCCACTTTGTCGGTCGCCGGGAAGATCCTCTTGAGTGACGAGAAGTCCGTGGGCTGCGCGGCTTTGGCGAGCCTGTACCACGTGTCGAGGGCCTGTGCGGCGCGGGGCCAACGAGCCTTGGCGTCCCAGATCCTCTTCTGCGTGATCACGTGCACGATACCCGCCGCGTAGGGGACAGCCGGATGATCGCCCCTCCCCGAAGCTCGGGCAAGCCCCCTCAGTTGGCCATCGTCCTGCGCATCCCGTCCTCGACCTTGGCCTTGTCGGCGGGGGTGAGGCCGGCCAGCACGCCGTCGAGCCAGGGGTCGGGCACGCCGGCCGCGCGGGCCATCAGGTGCCAGCGCGCCGCCGCGACGCTGTCCTTGCGCACGCCCCGGCCGGCCGCGTAGAGCCGCGCCAGCCGGTTGGCCGCCACCGGGTTGCCGGAGGCCGCGGCGCGGCGGAACCAGCGCGCGGCGGCCGCCTCGTCGCGCGGCACGCCTTCGCCGTTGAACAGCGCGATGGCGTAGTCGAGCTCGGCCGCGACGTTCCGCTCCTCGGCGGCCGTCTTGAACAGCGCCGCCGCCCGGGCCGGCTCGCGCGGGACGCCCTCGCCCGCCTTGTACAGGTTGCCGAGCGCGTAGGCGGCGTCGACGTCGCCGAGGTCGGCGGCGCGCTGGAAATAGTCCGCGGCCTTGACGTAGTCGCGGGTGTCCACGTCGGCCTGGAGCGTCAGGACGCCGAGGTTGTAGAGCGCGCCGGCGTGGCCCGCCGCCGCCGCCTTCTCCAGGTAGGGCCGGGCCGCGGCCGGGCTCTTCGGCACGCCGGCGCCCCGCAGCAGGGCGAGGCCGTAGGAGAAGCTGCCCTGGCGGTCGCCGTTGTCGCTGGCGAGCTTGTACCAGCGGGCGGCCTCGGCGGGGTCCTCCCGCACGGCGAGGCCCTGGGCATAGATCTCGCCGATCAACTCCATGGCGGCCCCGTCCTTGGGGTTCTGGCCGAGGCGCTCGGTGGCCTGGGCGAGCGCGGTGGCGAAGAAGCCGCGCTGAAAGGCGCCGTAGGGCTTGTCGGCGTCGGTCACGCCCGGCCCGGCGGGGGCCGAGGCCGCGCCGGCGTCGGTCGTGGACGGCAGGAAGCCGGCCCGCGGCGCGGCGAAGGGCTGGGCGGCGGAGGGCTGGGTGGCGACGCCCGCGAGCGGCGGCGCGGCCGAGGCGGGTGCCGCGGCGAGGATCAGGGCGATGACGGCGGCGCTGCGGATCAAGCCCCGGCCTCTTCGGCGGCGAGCGCCTCTTCGGCGCGGTCGAGCGCGGCGCGGGCCTCGGCCACGGCGGCGCCGGGCCCGCGCGGGTCGTCCCACACGGCGGGGCCGAGGCCCACGAATTCGGCGCCCGCCAGCCCCAGCGCCTCCACCTCGCCGAGCGAGCGGGCGAAGCCCACGCAGGGCACGTTGAAGATCTCGGCCCACCAGGCCACCTCGTCGCGCACCGCGTCGGGCGCGGGGCCCTCGGCCGCGAATCCTGCGTCGCCGAACATCACGTAGTCGGCGCCCGCCTCGCCGGCCCGCATGGCGTCGTCGCGCGAGGCGAGGTGGCCCGCGCCGGCGATGCGGTCCGGCTTCATGCCGTCGAGCGCCGCCGCGAGGGCGTCGTCGGCCCCCGCCGCGTGGACGCCGTCGGCGCCCGTGTGGGCGACGAGCCGCGGATCTTCGAGCAGCAGCGCCGCGCCGCGGTCCTGCACGGCCGGGGCCAGCCCCCGCACGACCTCCTTGCGGTCCCGCTCGGAGGAGGGCGCCAGCCGCAGCAGCACGCAGGCGACGTCGCCGGCGCCGAGCGCGGCCTCGACCGCGGGCCGGGCCGCCTCCGCGGAGGCGATCGGCGGCGTGACCAGGAACAGCCGGGTGCGGGGTTCGGACATGGGGAAGGGGCTTCGCGGGATCGGGGCCGCTTATCTGCACGGATTCCGGCAAAACCGCGACTCCGCCGGCCCGGCCCGGTGTCGCGGAACTCCGCCGGAGCGCCGACGTTGCGCCAGGGAGCGGCTGCCGCGTCACCCGTCCCGAACGCGAGCCATCGCCGGATGCCCCCCGAACTCCCGCCCCCCGACGCCTGCCTGTTCCTCGACGTCGACGGCACTCTGGTCGACATCGCGCCGACGCCGGACGCCGTGCGGCTCGCGCCCGGCCTGCTCGACGACCTCGCCGCGGCCGAGCGGATCTGCGGCGGCGCGCTGGCGCTGGTGAGCGGGCGCTCGATCGCCCAGCTCGACGCCATCTTCGCCCCCCGCCGCTTCACCGCGAGCGGGGTCCACGGGGCGGAGTTCCGCCATCCCGACGGCATGACGGCGCGCGCGGCCGAGCCGATCCCGCGGTCCGCCTGGGACGACCTCGCCGTCCTGCTCGGCGACTTCCCGGCGTCCTTCGCGGAGGACAAGGGCTTCTCCTTCGCGGTGCATCACCGCGCCGCGCCCGACACGGGGCCGCGCCTGCGCGCCGCCCTGGAGGTCTTCCTCGCCGCGCGGCCCGGTCTCGGCCTCGCGATCCTGCCGGGGCACTTCGTGTTCGAGCTGAAGCGGCCCGGCGTCGACAAGGGCGGCGCCATAGCCCGGCTGATGGAGCGGGCGCCCTTCGCGGGGCGGTGCCCGGTCTTCGTCGGCGACGACGTCACCGACCTGCCGGGCTTCGCCGCCGTCGAGGCGCGGGGCGGGGCCGCCTACGCGGTCGGCCGCGACCTGCCGGGCGCGCGGGGCACCTTCGCCGACCCCGCGGCCGTGCGGGCCTGGCTCGGCGCATTCGTGCGGCGCGGGGCCGCCGCGGCGTGACGGGACGGTTCAACCCCTCGTGCATTGACGGGCCGCACTCGACGGATAGGGTGTCGACGGCCGGCCTGTTCGCCGACGTCGGGCCGTCATGCAGCGGGGAGGGCGGTCGATGAGCCGGCTGGTCATCGTTTCCAACCGCGTCACCGTCCCGGAGCCCGGCCATCCCCCGCCGCCCGGCGGCTTGGCGGTGGCGGTCCACGCGGCGCTGAAGTCCAGGCCCGGCCTGTGGTTCGGCTGGAGCGGCAAGATCGACGACAACCCCGCCGTGGAGCCGGAGACCGTCGAGCGCGACAACGTCACCTACACGGTGACGGACCTGTCCACGGCCGACTACAACGAATACTACACGGGCTTCGCCAACCGCGTGCTGTGGCCGATCCTGCATTACCGGGTCGACCTCGCGGAGTTCAACCGCTCGGACCTGTCCGGCTACCTGCGCGTCAACGCGCTCTTCGCCGACCGGCTGGCGAAGCTGCTCAAGCCCGACGACGTGATCTGGGTCCACGACTACCACCTGATGCCGTTGGCGCGGGAGCTGCGCTCGCGCGGCTTCGACAACCCGATCGGCTTCTTCCTCCACATCCCGTGCCCGCCGGCCGACCTGCTCTTCACCATCCCCAAGCAGGAGCAGACGATCGGGGCGCTGAGCCACTACGACCTCGTCGGGTTCCAGACGGAGAACGACCGGGACAACTACGGCCGCTACCTGTCGATGACGGGCGCCCACAAGGGCCGCGACGCGACCTCCTACGCGCTCGACGGGCGCGTGGTCAGGATCGGCGCCTTCCCGGTCGGCATCGAGACCGCCGACCTCGCCGCGATCGCGGCCGAAACGGTGGACTCCCAGTTCACGCGCGAGCTGCGCGACAGCCTGCAGGGCCGCAAGCTGGTGGTGGGCGTCGACCGGCTCGACTATTCCAAGGGCATCGTCCACCGCGTCGAGGGCTACCGGCACTTCCTCGAACGCGAGCCGGGCTGGCGCAACCGCGTGTCCTACCTCCAGGTCACGCCCAAGAGCCGCTCCGAGATCCCGGAATACGGCGACATGTCGGACGACGTGAACCGGCTCGTCAGCGAGGTGAACGGCCAGTTCGGCGAGGCCGCCTGGACGCCCATCCGCTACATCAACCGCGCCTACCCGCGCGAAGCGCTGGCGGGCGTGTTCCGCATCGCCGCCGCGGCGCTGGTGACCCCGCTGCGCGACGGCATGAACCTCGTCGCCAAGGAATATGTGGCGTCGCAGGACCCGGCGGATCCCGGCGTGCTGCTGTTGTCGCAGTTCGCCGGCGCCGCGGCCGAGCTCGACGCCGCGCTGATCGTCAACCCGCACGAGACCGAGGGCATGGCCCAGGCGCTGCGCACCGCGCTGGAGATGCCGCTGGACGAGCGGCGGGCGCGCTTCACAGCCATGTTCGAGCGCATCTCGCGCCAGGACATCGACCGCTGGGCCGAGACGTTCCTGGCCAAGCTGTCCGAAACGCGGCGGTCGTTCCTGATCGGGCAGCTGCGATCGCTGTTCAACTGAGGGTGAGGGCGCCGCCGATCCGCCCGTCTACGCCGATGGGTCCCGCGTCCCCTCGAAGGTGATCCTGCCCCGGTAGACGAGCCGGCCTGCCTCGTCCCGCACGTCGCACGTGACCGTATGCAGCTCCCCGTCGGGCAAGTCCTCGCGGGCGATGTCCGGCAACAGGCATTGGCAGGTCGTCCGAGCGTCTTCGAAGTCGTCGCATTCGCTGCCGAACGCGTCGCGGTGGAAGCCCTTGCTGTCGCAGATGTCGAAGAAGTACCGAGGCATGCGGGGCCTGTGTGCGATGGGGCGGATCGACACATCTTCGATACCACCCTTCCTTGTGCGTCCAAACGGGGGTTGATCTAAAAAGGTTCAAGAAAATGATCTATGATGATGCCGGACAGGGTTTCGCTGCATACAAGCCCCAGCCCGAGGCACCGACGGTGCCCGAAGGACGGGAACTTGAATGGCGCTCCGCCTCCAACCGGCGTCGATCCGAGCGGCGCGCGGCATGCTGAACTGGTCGATCGTGGAACTGGCCGAGAAGGCCGGCGTGTCCGTCTCCACCGTCAAACGGATGGAGATGGCCGGCCCGCAGCCGCTGTCCTTCGACGTCTACGCGAAGGTCCGCATCGCCTTCGAGGCGCAGGGCGTGTCGTTCCTGGACGACAACGGCCAGGGCGCGGGGCTTCGTTTCAAGGCGATCATGGCGGCCCGGCCGGGCCGGGAATGGCCGTGAAAGAATGGCCGTGAAGCGGACCGCGTGCGGGGCGACGGGCTCGCGCGCTGCAAGCCCCCGGCAAGGTGCCCCGCCCAGGGTCGGAGCGCCGGGCGAGGTCCCGTCCCCCCGAGGTCCCACCCCCGTGTCGATCGCCCCCCCGTCAGACATCATCCTGGACGTCGCCCAGGCCGCGGACCCGCGTCGCCTCCAGGCCGCGACGACCAAGCTCAACGCCATGGCGGCGGCGTCGGGCGGCGAGCCGGCCGATTTCGGCGCGCTGCTGGCCAGCGCGGCCGGCGCGAAGCCCCGGCCCGCCGCGCCGTCCCCTCCCGGCGCGTCGACGCTGGTCCCGGGCCCCGCCGCCACGCTGCCCGGCCTGTCGCCCTACCAGAAGTTCGAGGCCGTGCTGCTGCAGACCTTCGTGCAGGAGATGCTCCCCAAGGACGACAAGCTGTTCGGCGACGCCGCTTCGGCGGACGCCTATCGCGGCATGATGGCCGAGCAACTCGCGAACCAGTTGGCGCGGTCGGGCCGGATCGGCATCGCGAAGATGATCGAGCACGCGCACGGCCCGTCGTCCCCGGCCCACCCGGCTCCCGCAACGCCCGCGCCGGACGAGGTGGCCTGAGCCCGCCAGCCCCGGGCCAGCCCGTCCCGCCAATGTCGCGGCCGGATGCGGGCCGCGCGGCTCGCCGGAACCGGGATCGGGGAACACGAGCCATGAGCAAGGGCCAGGCGCTGGGCAGCATCTTCGGCACCGGGTCGCGGCGCGCCGCCGCCCCGGCAGCTCCCGCTCCGGGCGTCGCGGGCCTGCTCGCGGTGGTCGACCGGCTCGAAGCCGTGCTCGACGCCGAGACCGACGCCCTGAAGCGCAGCCTGCCCGCCGACATGGCCGAGATCGGCAACCGCAAGCGCCAGGGCCTGCTGGAGATGGACCGCGCGCTGCGCGCCGTCCCCCCGGCCCCGGAGGTCCGCGAGCGCCTGCACCGCTTCGCCGCCGCGGTCGAGCGGAACCGCGCGGCGCTCGGCACCCAGCTCCGCGCCGTGCGCGAGATCGCCGACATCGTCGCCCAAACCCTGCGCGAGGCCGAGTCCGACGGCACCTACTCGCCCGCGGCGGGGCGGGCGTGAAGCTCCTCGTCGCCGGGCTGTGGGTCACGGCGGTGGCGCTCGGCACCGCCTACGGGGTCGCGCTCTACCTGCCGGGGGGAGGCGACGCCAAGGCGGCCGGGGCGGTGCCGCCGGTGCTGCAGACGCAGAAGACCCGCGTGATCAACGTGCCGGTGCTGGTCGAGGGGGCGCTGCGGGGGTTCGTGGCGGCGCAGTTCGTCCTCACCGAGGACGCCAACGTGCTGAAGACCCTGCAGGTGCCGCCCGACGCCTACCTGCTCGACGAGGCGTTCCGGGCGATCTACTCCGACGCCGGGCTCGATCCCCACCACGTCGAGCGGTACGACCTGCAGAAGCTCACGAGCCGCCTCGTGAAGAGCACCAACGACCGGCTCGGCGCGCCGGTGCTCAAGGACGTGCTGATCGAGAACTTCTCCTACATCGACAAGGACGCCGCCAGGGGCTGAGAAGCCACCTCCGTCCCGTTCCGAAGGCTCCCCCATGTCGGTCCCCATCCCGGGCGGCGCCCCGGCCCGCAACCGTCTCGTCGGCCTCGGCCTCGTCCTGGTCGTGTCGGGCTGGCTCGCCCTGGTGGCCGACCTCGTGCTGGCCGACGCCCAGCTCCAGGCGGGCGGCCTCGTGGCGACGCTGGCGCTGAAGAACGACATCGCCACCCTGTCCGAGATGCTGGTGGTGACCGGGCTCGGGCTCGCGATCCTGGGCGGGCTGCGCGACGGTTTCGGGGCGCTGAACCGCTTCTTCGACGCCGTGCTGCAGCGCTCGACGGCGGCGCGCCCGGTCCCGATGCCGGACGCGCCGCCCGTCGCGCTCGACGAGGAGGTTGCCCCGCCGCGCCGCGCCGCGCCCGAGCGCGCGGCACCGCTCGCCGCGGCGCCCCCGCCCGGGCGCAACTACCAGATCCTGCCGGACGGCTCGGTGGAGGTGGAAACCCTGCTCGGCACCCGCGTCTTCGCCAGCATGGAGGAGGCGCGGGACTTCATCCGCTGACGGGTCGCCTCACGCTCCCGTCCACAGCGCGAGCGCGATCGCGCCGGCGACGCCGGCCGCGGCCGCCCAGACCAGGAGGGCGTAGACCATCCAGCGGATCTCGCGCTGCATCTGCCGCCGGGCGGCGGCCTGCGCCTCGCGGCGGGCCTCCTGCTCGGCCCGCCACGCCTCGTACCATGCGACGTAGAGGTTCGGCTCGGGAGCGTGCGGCCCGTCCATGGCGTGGCTCGATCGCGTGCTGCCGGGGATGCGCTCCCGTGCCGGAAATGCCCGCGCGCTTCAAGCCGGAGCCCTGCGGCTTGCCGCCCCGCCCCGCCATCGCGTAAGGCGAAACCCGTCCCGCCCGCGCGGCCGGCGGTCCGCCGGGGCGGATTTCGAACCGCAAGGACCCGATGACGAGCCGCGCCGACGCCGTTCCCCGCCCCGTGCGGCGACCCGTCCCCCTGAGCCACCGCGTCGTTCTGGCGACCGGCTGGGGGCGCCGCGCCATCGCGGCGCTGGCCGGCGCCTGCGGCGCGCTCGCCATGGCGCCGGTGGGCTTCGTGCCCGCCATGGCGGTCTCGCTCACCGCCGCGGTGTGGCTGATCGACGGCTCCGAGCGCACGGCCGCGTCGCGCTCCGGCGCGCGCCGCCACGCCTGGCCGACGCTGCGCTCGGCCTTCGGGGCCGGGTGGTGGTGGGGCTTCGGCTATTTCACCGCGGGCCTCTACTGGCTCGGCGCCGCCTTCCTGGTCGATGCCGACAAGACCGCTTGGCTGATGCCGCTCGGCGTGGTCGCCCTGCCGGCCGTGCTGGCGATCTATTCGGGGGGCGCCTTCGCGCTGGCCCGCGCGCTGTGGTGGCCCGGCCCCGCCCGCGTGCCGGCCCTGGCCTTCGCCCTGCTCGTGGCGGAGCTGCTGCGCGGCTGGCTGTTCACCGGCTTCCCCTGGAACGAGATCGGGATGGCGCTGGGCACGAACCTTGTGCTCGCGCAGGGCGCGAGCGTGATCGGGCTGCACGGGCTGACGGCGCTGTCCGTCCTGGTCTTCGCCGCCCCGGCGACCCTGGCCGACCGCGACGTCCGGGGGCGGCGCAGCCTCGCCCCGGCGGCGCTCGCGGCCCTGGCCCTGGTCGGGCTCGCGGGCTTCGGCGCGTGGCGGCTGTCGGGCGGTCCGGTGCCCGACGTGGCGGGGGTGAGGCTGCGCATCATGCAGCCCGACGTGTTCGGCGACGGCGAGTTCACCTACGAGAACAAGGACGCGCTGCTGGCGAAATATCTCGCGCTGTCCGACCGTGCCACGGCGGCCGACCGCACGGGGCTCGCCGACGTCACGCACCTGATCTGGCCGGAATCGCCCTTCCCCTTCATCCTGTCGCGCGACCCCGACGCGCTCGACGCCATCGGCCGCATCCTGCCCAAGGACACGGTGCTGGTGACCGGGGCGGCGCGCGTCGAAGGCTCGCAGACCTCCGCCAAGGACCCGCCGCGCTACTTCAACGCCATCCAGGTGCTGGGCCACGATCCCGGCACGGGCACCGCGGCGGTCGGCGACACCTACGACAAGGTGCACCTCGTGCCCTTCGGCGAATACATGCCCTTCATCGGCCTGATGGAGCGCCTCGGCATCTCGCAGTTCGTGCCGATCCCCGGGGGCTTCACGCCGGGGACGCGCCACCGCCTGCTGCGCGTGCCCGGCCTGCCGCCCGTCGTGCCGGCGGTCTGCTACGAGGCGATCTTCTCCGGCGGGCTGCTGCCGCCCGGCGACGAGGGGCTCGACCGGGGCGTCATCCTGAACGTGTCCGACGACGGCTGGTTCGGCCGCACGGCCGGCCCCTGGCAGCATCTCGCGCAGGCCCGCCTGCGCGCCGTCGAGCAAGGCCTGCCGCTGATCCGCGCCGCCAACACCGGCGTCTCGGCCATCGTCGATCCTTACGGCCGAATCCTCCAAGAACTGCCGCTGGGCGAAGCCGGCGTTCTGGACGGTTTCTTGCCGCAGAGCCTCGGCCCGACGGCCTTTTCTGAGATGAATCAGGTCATTCCGCTCGCCGCATCCTGTCTTTTGTTGACCTTGCTTTTTGCCGTGCGATACGGGGACGCGAGGCGGCGCACGCGAAGCTTGTGAGCGGGAAGGGCGCCGCGCCCGCGAGCGAACGCCGCCGCGCGCGGGCTCCGAAGACACCCTGACGGCGCATGGTGGTGGACTTGTCTGGAGAGCAGCCCGTGAAGAAGGTGCCCAACCCCATCGACAAGCATGTCGGGAGCAGGGTCCGCATGCAGCGGGTCCTGATCGGGATGAGCCAGGAGCGGCTCGGCGGCGCCTTGGGGCTCACCTTCCAGCAGGTCCAGAAATACGAGAAGGGCACCAACCGCATCGGCGCGAGCCGCCTGCAGCAGATCGCCGGGATCCTCAACGTCCCGCCGGCCTTCTTCTTCGACAAGATGCCGGACGAGCACGCCGGTTCCGGCCACCAGGGGGCCGGCCTCGCGGAGGACGGCAACGGCTTCGTGGCCGACTTCCTGTCGACCCCCGAAGGTTTGATGCTCAACAAGGCCTTCCTCCGCATCAAGGAGGGACGAGTCCGCAAGAAGATCATCGACCTCGTCACCGCGCTGGCCGACGATTCGTCCACCGCGCCGGCCCGGGCGGCCTCGACCGCCGCGCCCGAGGAGGCCGAGGCGGACGACGCCGACGGCGAGGACGCGCTCTGACCCGAAGTCCGCGTCCGGAGCGGTCCGGCCGTCGTCCTGCGAGGCCCCCCTTCGCGTGGCCGTCACGCCACTGACGTTCTGTTTATCGAACGAAATGGCCGTTCTGGCTTGACCAAACGAACGCGCCGCGTCAAACAGCGCGACCGAAGCTCTTCGAGCGCGCGACGGCACAGGACTTCGAGCCCGCCCGTCCTCCGTTCGACATCGACAAGGAGGCGCGGCGTGGCCCGTCAGAACTACCTGTTCACCAGCGAATCCGTGTCCGAAGGGCACCCCGACAAGGTGTGCGACCGCATCTCGGACGAGGTGGTGGACCTGTTCTTCTCCGAGGGCGCCAAGGCGGGCCTCGACCCTTACCAGATCCGCGTCGCCTGCGAGACGCTGGCCACCACCAACCGCGTCGTCATCGCCGGCGAGGTGCGCGGCCCCGCGATCGACCCGTCCGCCATCGAGGCCGCGGCCCGCTCGGCCATCAAGGACATCGGCTACGAGCAGGACGGCTTCCACCACGAGAACGCCAAGGTCGAGATCCTGCTGCACGCGCAGTCGGCCGACATCGCGGTCGGCGTCGACGAGGCCGGCAACAAGGAAGAGGGCGCCGGCGACCAGGGCATCATGTTCGGCTACGCCTGCCGCGAGACCCCGGAGCTGATGCCGGCGCCGATCTATTACGCGCACCGCATCCTGCACAACCTGTCGGACGCGCGCCGCTCGGGCGCCGAGAAGGGCCTCGGGCCCGACGCCAAGAGCCAGGTCACGGTCCGCTACGAGAACGGCGTGCCGGTCGGGGTCACGCAGATCGTGCTGTCGCACCAGCACGTGGACGAGCACCTGACCTCCAACGACATCCGCGCCATCGCGGAGCCGCACATCCGACGCGCGCTGCCCGAGGGCTTCGTCACCAAGGACACGGTGTGGCACGTCAACCCGACCGGCAAGTTCTTCATCGGCGGGCCGGACGGCGATTGCGGCCTCACGGGCCGCAAGATCATCGTGGACACCTACGGCGGCGCGGCCCCGCACGGCGGCGGCGCCTTCTCGGGCAAGGACCCCACCAAGGTCGACCGCTCGGCCGCCTACGCGGCGCGCTACCTCGCCAAGAACGTGGTGGCGGCCGGCCTCGCCGAGCGCTGCACCCTGCAGCTGTCCTACGCCATCGGCGTGGCCGAGCCGCTGTCGATCTACGCCGACCTCCACGGCACCGGCGAGATCGACGAGGCCAAGCTCGAGGACGTGCTGATGGGCGCCATGCGCCTGTCGCCGCGCGGCATCCGCGAGCACCTCAAGCTCAACCGGCCGATCTACGCCCGCACCTCGTCCTACGGCCACTTCGGCCGCGCGCCCGAGGCCGACGGCGGCTTTTCCTGGGAAGCCACGGACCTCGCCGAGACGCTGCGTGGCCACTTCGCCTGAGGCTGAACGGCCGGCCCCGTCCCAGGGCCGGCACCGGTCGGGCGTGCTGCACGGGCGGCGGGCCGGGCGCCCGCTGCGCAAGGACCAGCGCGCCCGCATGGCGCGCGACCTGCCGGCGCTGGAGGTGGGCCTCGCCGAACTCGTCGATCCCGCGGCGCTGTTCGAGCCGGGCATCGCCGGCCTTCGGCTGGAGGTGGGCTTCGGCGGCGGCGAGCACCTGGCCCACGAGGCCGGGCGCTTCCCCGACCTCGGCTTCATCGGCTGCGAGCCCTTCCTCAACGGGGTCGCGAAGCTCGTCGAGCGGATCGAGGCGCTGGACCTCGACAACGTCCGGCTCCACGCGGGCGACGCGGGAGAGTTGCTCGACGCGCTCCCCCCGGCCTGCCTTGACGGCGCCGACGTCTTCTACCCCGACCCCTGGCCGAAGCGGCGCCAGCGCAAGCGGCGCTTCCTGTCCGAGCCGAACCTCGGCCGCCTCGCGCGGGCGCTGAAGCCGGGCGCCCCCCTGCGCTTCGCCACCGACATCGACGACTACGCCGGCTGGGTGCTGGCCCGCGTGCTGCGCTCCGCCGACTTCGCCTGGGAGGCCCGCGAGGCCGACGACTGGCGCAAGCCGTGGGACGGCTGGCCCTCGACGCGCTACGAGCAGAAAGCGATCCGGGAAGGGCGGCCTCCGGCGTATCTGACGTTCGTGCGGCGATGACGGACGGGCGGGCACGTTCGAGCTTCGCCGGCGGGGCGATGGCGGCAGGCCGCGTCCAGGTCACCCGGCATCGGCTAACCTCGTGGAGCCGATACGATGAACTTCCTCCATGCGGCCCGGATTGGGGGGAAATCGACGCCACTGCGCATTCCTGGCCGTTCACGGCTGCGCGATGGCGGCCTCCAGGGCCGATCCGGCCTGCTCCGGCATCCTGTCGATGACCCTCATGTAGCTCCGAACGGCGATCGGCATCGCCCGTCGGCCCGACTCCCAGTTGTGGAGCGTGTCGACGTCGAGGCCGAACCGGAGCGCGAACTCCTCCTGCGTGAGGCCGCTGCGCTCGCGGATGCACCTCACGTCGACGTCCCCGACCTCGACGACCGTCGCGGTGACCCCGCTGTCCGCCAAGTCTCGGGCCAAGGCGGAAAGGTCTTCGACCTTCGGCAGCGCCAGGACGGCCAAGCCCTTGTCGACCATCGCCTCGATACCCCTCTTGGCGCGGATCATCGGCAGCCCGCGGCGATGGAGCGCGCGAATGGCCGGGATCGTCTGAACGCGTCCGAGATCAGGGCCGGGGCGCAGGGCGAGGACCGCGGGAAAACCGGAGGGGTTTTGGTCGGCGGCCTTTTTGCGCCCCAGTCGTCCGAGTCGCTCCCTCAACGATGAGTCCATCGTAGTCCATCCTCTCCAGCAACGCCCGGGCGATGGTGCGGAGCTTGGCTGAGCCGAGGTCGTTCGGCCGGAAGCCAACTCCATGGATGTGTGTGGCCTCCACCACCAGCGTTCGCCCGTCCTGGCGAGGTTCACCCATCACGACGAGCTTGCCATCCGGCGTCGTGATCTCGACCGTGACGACCGGGTCCTGCGTGCCCGCGTCCTCGATCTCGAAGCTGAGATCGTCGCTCGACCACATGAGGCGGGTACGCCAGTGACGGAGTGGAATTTAGCGCACGGCGGGATGCGTCGCCAGTCGGGGATCTCCAACGACGGGTTCGAGCGATCGGATCTCCGAGATGGCGTCTCATTATGCCCGGCGGAACGGATCAGGGCGGCGCGACGTCCACCGCGACCGCGATCCCCCCCAGCGCCGCCCTCGCCGCCTCGCCGCGCCCGCCCGCGCCCTCCACCGTCACCACCATGCCGCGCTTCGGGTCCACCGCGGCCCGCACGGTCGCCGCGATGCCGGCCTCGGCCAGCGCCTCCTCGGCGTAGCGCCGCGTCTCCATCTCGCGCAGGGCCGGCTTGAAGATCTTGCTCACCGCGGTCTGCGGCAGCCTGTCGAGCACCCGCACCGCCTTCGGCCGGGCGGCGCGCTCGCCGACCTCGGCCTCCGCGAAGGCGAGCAACTCGTCCTCCGCGGCCGCCGCGCCGTCGTGGAGCTGGACGTAGACGACCGGCAGCTCCCCGGCGTAGCGGTCCGGCCGGCCGACCGCGGCGGCGAGCTCCACGGCCGGGTGGCGGTGGAGCGCCTCCTCGATCGTCGCAGGGTCGATGTTGTGGCCGCCGCGGATGATGATGTCTTTGGCGCGGCCCGTCAGCCACAGGTAGCCCTCGGCGTCGAGGCGGCCGAGGTCGCCGGTGTTGAACCAGCGCCGGCCGTCGCCGCGGTCGAGCCACAGCCCCCGCTCTGCGGCCGGGTCGAGGTAGCCGCGGAACACGTGCGGCCCCGCGATCGCCACCGCGCCCGGCTCGCCCACAGCGGCGTCGCGCAGCCATGCGCCCGATCCGTCCAGCACCACGGGGCGCAGCTCGCCGAAGGGGAAGCGCAGGCCGACCGAGCCCGGCCGCCGCTCGCCCCCGTAGGGGTTCACGGCGGAGGCGCAGGTGCCCTCGGTCAGGCCGTAGCCTTCGAGCAGCCGGGCGCCGCTGAGCTTCTCGAAGGCGCGGATGCTGTCGGCCGGCATCGGCGCCGCCCCGCAGTAGCAATAGCGCAGCGACGACAGGTCCCGCCCGCCGGTGGGGCGCGCCAGCAGCGCGGCGAAGAGGGTCGGCACGCCGCTGAAATAGCCGACGCGGTGGTGCTCGACGATCTCCCAGAAGCGGTCGACCAGCCCCGGCGCCCGGAACCCCTGCGGCGTCGCGAGCAGCACGCGGGCGCCGCGCAGGAAGGCCGCGATGCCCGTCACCACCGTGGCGTTGACGTGGAACAGCGGCAGCCCGCAGAAGGCCGTGTCGCCAGGCGTCGCGGCGTCGCCGATCACGCGGGTGCCCATCCAGGCGTCGGCCACCTCGTTGCTGTGAGTCCGCACCGCGATCTTCGGCGCGCCTGTGGTGCCGCCGGTGGGGAACAGCGACGCCACGTCGTCCGCTCGGGGCGGGGCGCCGCGCAGCAGCCTGTCCGCGGGCGCCGCGGCGGCGAGGCGGCGCCAGCGGTGCACCCGCAGGCTCCCCGGCGCGGGGGCGCGCCGCGCCGCGCGGAGCGCCATCAGCTTGGCCGGGACGCGCTTCCAGCCGCGGACGCGGTCGGCGAGGTCGACCAGCACGACGTCGGCGACGCCCGCCGCCGCGGCCGCCGCCATGGCCTTGGCCGGGATGTCGGTGGTGGGGAAGGGCGCCAGCGTCACCAGCACTTTGGCGCCGGCGGCGCGCAGCAGTTCCGCGATCGTGCCCTCGTCGAGCAGGGGGTTGATCGCGAGAGCCCGGCCGGCCGCCTCGGCGCCCCACAGCGCGAAATGCGTCTCCGGCAGGTTCGGCAGCACGTAGGCGACGACGTCCTCCGGCCCGACCCCGAGGCGGGTGAACAGGTTCGCGGCCCGCGTCACCTCGGCGAGGAGCGCGCGGTAGCTCCAGTCCTGCGTGCGGCGATGGTCCTCGACGGACAGGAAGAATGACAGCGCCGTGGCGTCGCCGAAGCGCTCGGCGGAGCGCAGGAACACGTCGTAGGTCGTGGCCGGCAGGCCGTCGGGCCAGCCCGCGGCCTCGATGGCGGCGACGTCGGCGGCGCTCGCCACCGGCGGCTCGGCCCGCTCCGCTCCCGTCCCTGGTCCCGTCACGTGGTTCATCGGCCCGGCCCGTAGCGGTGGAGGCCGGGGCCGTGGCGCTTCAGCCAGGCTTCGGCCTCGTCGGTGTGGGGCGCGAGACGCCGCGTCACGCGCCAGAAATCCTCGGAATGGTCCATGTGGACGAGGTGCGCCACCTCGTGGGCGGCGAGGTAGTCGAGCACGGGCGGCGGCGCCAGGATCAGCCGCCAGGAGAAGTTCAGCGCGCCCCGCGACGAGCACGAGCCCCAGCGCGAGCGCGTGTCGCGCAGCGTGATGCGTGCGACCGGACGGCCGACCGCCGCGGCGTGGCGGGCGACCGCGGCGGCGAGGTCGGCCCGCGCCTCGGCGGCGAGGAAGTGCAGCACGGCGGCGGCGGGGTCCGGCGCGCGGGGCGACACGCGCAGCACGGCCCCGCCGTCGGGGCCTCGGCCGGGCTGGACGCGGCGCAGCGCCGTGGGGTCGAGGACGATGCCGTGGTCGACGCCCCGCAGCGGCACGACGGCGCCGGGCAGCATCGCGATGCGCTCCGGCAGGGCGGCGAGGCGCGCCCCGATCCACCCCGCGTTGCGCTCCGCGAAGTCCCGTGCGGAGCGCAGCGAGGCGCGCGGCGGCATGGTGAGGACGGCCGTGCCGTCGGCGGACCGCACCCGCAGGGTGAAGCGGCGCGCGGCGGCGACGCGCTTCAGGCGGACGGGATGGGCCACGCCCTCGTGCACCACTTCCAGCACCCGCGGGGCGGGCGCGGCGGCGCGCGGCGGCGGAACGGCTCGCGCAGGGGTGGCTCGGGCGAGGAGGCGGGACAGGACCGACACGGGTCGAGCTTAGGCGCGGCTTTGCCGGAAATCCAGGGGCGGCGGGGGATCGAGGCCGCGCGACGCGCGGGGGAGGGAGGCCCCGACGCGACCGGAGCGCTCGGGCGGGCGCCGCGTCACTCGGGCGGCTTCGACAGCCCGACCACGTGGAGGACGACGGCTTCGACCACCATGGCCACGAGCCACTGCGCGCAGTCCGCCAGGCCGGCCCCGAAGCCCAGCCCGCGCGACAGGGCGGTGACGAGCAGGGACGGCAGCACGAAACCGATCCAGATCACCACGGCGCTGCCGAGCGCCATGGTCCAGGGGCCGGCACGGGGCGGCGCCAGGATCAGCGCGCCGGCGAGGATCGACGCCAGCCAGAACTCGGCCACCACGGCCGTGACGATCGACGGGAGCGGGAAGCCGGGCGCGCCCGTGGCGCCCCCGCCGATCAGCTTGTAGAGAGCCCCGACGACCAATCCACCCGCCGTCGCCAGGGCGATCGCCCGGAGATTGACGAGGATGTAGATCACGCCGCTCCCGGGCGATCACATGCCCTTCATGCGGCGCTTCATCTGCTTCTGGCGCTTGACCATGCCCGACGGTCCGGCGGAGTTGGTGGTGTTGCCGCCGGCACCGAGCTGGGAATTGTGTGCGGAGGCCGCCATGGCGGGGGCCGAGACGACGGCGACCGGCAGGCTGAGCACGGCGGCTGCGGCGATGACGTGGATGATCTTCATGGACCCGTGTCTCCCTCGATGACGCGGGAGTTATGGAGCGCCGAGGCGGAGCGTCCAGCCCTCAGGGACGACGCCCGCCGCCGGGCGAGCCCGCCCGCCGCAGCGCCTCGGCCAGCGCCCCCTCGGCGGGCTTCGCCGGCGCCGCGCGCGGCTGCGGGGCCCTGCCGGCCTCCGGCGCGGGCGCCCGCGGGGGCTTCGTGGCGCCGGGCTCGTCGTCGAGCCGCAGCGTGAGCGCGATGCGGCGCCTCGCCTTGTCGACCTCCAGCACCTTCACGCGCACCACGTCGCCGGGCTTCACCACCTCGCGCGGGTCCTTCACGAAGCTGCGGCTCATGGCGGACACGTGCACGAGCCCGTCCTGGTGCACGCCGACGTCCACGAAGGCGCCGAAGGCCGCAACATTGGTGACGGCGCCCTCCAGCACCATGCCGGGCTCGAGGTCGCCGATCGTCTCGACGCCCTCCTTGAACGTCGCCGCCTGGAAGGCGGGGCGGGGGTCGCGGCCCGGCTTCTCCAGCTCGCGCAGGATGTCCATGACCGTGGGCAGGCCGAAGGTCGCGTCGGCGAAGCGCGCCGGCTGCAGGCCGCGCAGGGCGGCGGCGTTGCCGATGAGGCCGCGCGCGTCGGTCTTCGCCGCGTCGAGGATGCGGCGCACCACGGGGTAGGCCTCGGGGTGGACGCCGGACGCGTCGAGCGGGTCCTCGCCGCCCGCGATGCGCAGGAAGCCCGCGCATTGCTCGAAGGCCTTCGGCCCCATGCGGGGCACCTTGCGCAGCGCCTTGCGCGACGGGAAGGGCCCGTTGGCGTCGCGGTGCGCCACGATGTTGGCGGCGAGCGCCGGGCCGACGCCGGCGACGCGCGCGAGCAGCGGCACTGAAGCCATGTTGACCTCCACCCCGACCGCGTTGACGCAGTCCTCCACCACGCCGTCGAGCGAGCGCGACAGGCGCGCCTCGTCGATGTCGTGCTGGTACTGGCCGACGCCGATCGCCTTGGGGTCGATCTTGACGAGTTCCGCCAGCGGGTCCTGGAGGCGGCGGGCGATCGACACGGCGCCGCGCAGCGTCACGTCGAGCCCGGGCAGCTCGGCGGTGGCCGTGGCCGAGGCGGAGTAGACCGAGGCGCCCGCCTCCGACACGACCACCTTGGCCATGCCGAGGGCCGGGTTCTGCCTGAGGAGCTCCGCGGCCAGCCGGTCGGTCTCGCGCGAGGCGGTGCCGTTGCCGACCGCGACGAGCTCGACGCCGTGCTGCGCCGCGAGGCGCCCCAGCACCGCGAGGGCCTCGTCCCAGCGGCGCTGCGGCTCGTGGGGGTAGACCGTGGCGGTCGCCACCACCTTGCCGGTGCGGTCCACCACGGCGGCCTTGGTGCCCGAGCGGAAGCCGGGGTCGAGCCCCAGCGTCGCCCGCGGGCCGGCCGGCGCCGCCAGCAGCAGGTCGCGCAGGTTGGCCGCGAAGACGCGCGCCGCCTCGGCCTCGGCGGCCTCGCGGAGACGGTTGCGGAGGTCGGTGTCGAGCCGCGGCAGGATCTTGGTGCGCCACGCCGCCCGCACGGTCTCGCCCATCCAGCCGTCGCCGGGGCGGCCGCGGTTCGACAGGCCGAAGCGGCTCATGATGCCGAGCTCCGGCGCGCCCGGGCCCTTGGACCCCTCGGGCTCCGGCTCGGGCCGGATGTCGAGGTCGAGCACCTCCTCGCGTTCGCCGCGGAACAGCGCGAGCACGCGGTGCGAGGGCAGCTTCGCGGGCGCCTCGGCGAAGTCGAAATAGTCGGCGAACTTGGCGCCGGCCTCGGCCTTGCCCTTCCTGACCTTGGCGGCGAGCCGGCCGCGCTTCCACACCGTTTCGCGCAGGGACCCCACGAGGTCGGCGTCCTCGCCGAAGCGCTCGACCAGGATCGCGCGGGCGCCGTCGAGCGCGGCTCCCGCGTCGGCGACGCCCTTCGCGGGGTCGGCGAAGCGCGCCGCCAGCGCGTCGGGCGCGGCGTCGGGGCGGAGGAGCAGGGCATCGGCGAGGGGCGCGAGCCCGGCCTCGCGGGCGATCTCGGCCTTGGTGCGGCGCTTCGGGCGGTACGGGAGGTAGACGTCCTCCAGCCGGGCGCGGCTGTCGGCGGCCAGCACGGCGGCTTCGAGCTTCGGGGCGAGCTTGCCCGACTCGCGCAGCGACTTCAGCACCGCGGCGCGCCGGTCCTCCAGGTCGCGCAGGGCGCCCAGCCGCTCCTCCAGCTTGCGGAGCTGCGCGTCGTCGAGCGAGCCGGTGGCCTCCTTGCGGTAGCGCGCCACGAAGGGGACGGTGGCGCCCCCGTCGAGCAGCGCCACCGCGGCGGCCACCTGCGCGTCGCGCACGCCGAGTTCGGCGGCGATGCGGGACAGGATGGGGTAGGCCATGGAAATCCTCTCAGGATAGATCCCTTCTCCCGCGAGGGGAGAAGGGGAGGATCAGTCCCGCTCGGCGTGGGCGCTGTCCACCCGGAACGGGTGGGCCGGGTAGGTGCCGAGCACGCGGAACTCGCGCGAGAAGAACCGGAGCTCGTCGAAGGCGCGGCGCACGGCGTCGTCCCCGGGATGGCCCTCGACGTCGGCCAGGAACTGCGTCGCGGTGAACTCGCCCTCCACCATGTAGGATTCGAGCTTGGTCATGTTGACGCCGTTGGTGGCGAAGCCGCCGAGCCCCTTGTAGAGCGCGGCCGGCAGGTTCTTCACCCGGAACATGAAGGTGGTCACCACCGGCCCGTCCCCCGCGGCCGGGGGGGCGGGCTCGCGCGACAGCACGACGAAGCGCGTCGTGTTGTGGTCCTCGTCCTCGACGTCCTCGGCGAGGATGTCGAGCCCGTAGATGCCGGCCGCGAGGCGGGGCGACAGCGAGCCGCGCGTCGGGTCGCCGGCCGCCGCGACCTCGCGGGCCGAGCCGGCCGTGTCGCCCGCCACGATCGCCTTCAGGCCCAGGCGCCGGATCAGCTTGCGGCACTGGCCGAGCGCGTGGATGTGGCTCTGCACCGTGCGCAGGTCCTCGACCCGCGCGCCCGGCACGCCCATCAACTGGAAATGCACGGGCAGGAAGAACTCGCCCACGATGTGGAGGTCGGACTTCGGCAGCAGGGCGTGGATGTCGGCGACGCGGCCCGCGATGGAATTGTCGATGGGGATCATCGCCAGGGCGGCGCGCCCCTCGGCCACGGCCGCGAAGGCGTCCTCGAAGGTCGGGCAGGCGAGGGCCTCCCAGTCCGGATACACGGCCTGGCAGGACTGGTGCGAGAAGGCGCCGGGCTCGCCCTGGTAGCTGATGACGCGGTTCACGGGGCCTCCAGGATCGAGCGGGCGCGTTCGAGTTCGGCGGGGTTGTCCACGCCGAGCGGCACCGTGTCCACTATCGCCGCATCGATCCGCATCCCGGCTTCGAGCGCGCGGAGCTGTTCCAGCTTCTCGCGGCGCTCCAGGGGCGAGGGCGGCAGCGCCACGAAGCGCCGCAGCGCGTCGCGCCGGAAGGCGTAGAGCCCGATGTGGTGGTGGAGCGGCCCGTCGCCCCAGGGCGCGGTGGCGCGGGTGAAGTAGAGCGCGCGCAGGCGCCGGGGGGCCACCTCGCTGCCCACGAGCTTGACGACGTTCGGGTCCGCCCGCTCCTCGTCGCGCGCGATGACGGCCGCCAGCGTGGCCAGCGCCACCGCGGGGTCGCCGAGGGGGGCGAGCGCCGCGCCGACGATGCGCGGGTCGACGGTCGGCAGGTCGCCCTGCAGGTTGACCACGGCGTCGTGGCGCCCGTCGGGGTCGATGGCCTCCAGCGCCTCGTGCACCCGGTCGGTGCCGGACGGGTGGTCGGCACGCGTCAGGACCGCGCGGCCGCCCTCGGCCTCGACGGCCGCGGCGATGCGGGGCTCGTCGGTGGCCACCACCACGGGGCCGACGTCGGCCTCGACGGCGCGCCGCCACACCTGCACGATCATCGGCGCGCCCGCGATGGGCAGCAGCGGCTTGCCGGGCAGGCGGGTCGCCGCCATGCGGGCGGGGATCAGCACGATGGGGTTCACGGGGCGGGGTTCACGGCTCGGCGGGGCTCCGGACGCGGACCATTCGGGGTCGAAAGGACGCGCGGGGCCTTGCTCATACGAGTTGCCAAGCTCCCGTCAAAGTGTTGAATGGCTCCAAAGGCGGGGCCGTCCGCGACGCGCCATCGCCACGTGATCCGGGGGACGACGCGGCCATGGATTCGTTCGAGGTCAACAAGGTGGCCGGCGGCGTGCTCGGCACCCTCCTGGCGACCATGGGGCTGGGCCTCTTCGCCGGCTGGATCTATTCCCCCGGCGAGCCCGCCAAACCCGGCTACGACCTCCCGCTCGCCGCCGCCGAGACGGCCGGCACGGGCGACAGCAAGACCGCCGCGCCCGCCAAGCCGCTCCCCGTGCTGCTCGCCTCCGCCAGCGTCGAGAAGGGCGCTTCGCTCGCCAAGGCCTGCGGGGCCTGCCACAATTTCGAGAAGGGCGGCGCCGCGAAGGTCGGGCCGCCGCTGTGGGGCGTGCTCGGACGCCCGGTCGCCAGCGTGGGCGGCTTCGGCTATTCCGAGGCGCTGAAAGGCAAGGGCGGCGACTGGACGCTGGAGAAGATCAACGCCTTCATCACCTCGCCCAAGGGCTACGCCCCCGGCACCAAGATGACCTACGCGGGCGAGGAAGATCCGCAGAAGCGCGCCGACATCCTCGACTATCTCCACACGCTGTCCGACAACCCGCAGCCGCTGCCGGCGGTGACCGACGCCGCGCCGGAGAAGGCCCTGCCGGTGTCCACGGAGCCCGCCAAGAAGGGGTGAGAGGTCGGGCTTCCTGAACGGGGGGCTTTCCCGACGTCGTCATCGGAGGGCCGGGAACCGGTCGGGCCGACCGGCTTCCCACCTGCCGGAGCTTCACCCCGACGGACCGGCGGACGCCGGACCGGGTCCTGGGTGACGCGGCTCGAGGACGGCGGAGCGTCCTACTCCGCCGCCACCAGGAAGGGCGGCCGCGCGATGGCGTCCCGCCCCGCGGCGCGCGACAGGTACACCAGGCACGAACAGCGCAGCAGGGACGAGAAGTTCCGCACCTCGCCGTGGTGGGCCAGCACCTCACCGTAGAGCGTGGTGAGGAACTTGCCGAGCGTCGTCCCTTCGCTCGCGGCCATCTCCTCCAGAACGGCCCAGAACGCGGCCTCGAGCCGGATCGACGTGCAGTGGCCGCCGATGCGAAGCGAGCGCGTCTGCCCCTCGTAATCGCTCTCCGGTTGGTGGGCGAACAGGCTGCACATGGCGTCCCTTCCCGAGCCTTTTTTCAATTAAAGGAATTCTAACCCAAGCGCCTGGTGGGGCAAGGGGACCGGTGCGCCCCGCGCGCCTCCGCCGCGCCCCGCCGAACCGGATTGTCGCACCGGACGTTCCGCAAAGAGGGGTGCCGTTACGTCAGCTGCGCCGACCGCGTCCGGAGACCGCCGCAGCATGCCCCGCATCGTCCCGTCGCTCGACACCGCTCCCCGGGACAGCCTGCGCTATCTCCTGTCCGCCGCCCTCGTGATCGCAGGGCTGTATGTCGGCTCCGAGATCTTCGTGCCGATCGCCCTCGCGATCCTGCTGAGCTTCGTGCTGGCGCCGGGGGTGCGCGTGCTGCGCCGCTGCGGCATCGGCCGCGTGCTGCCCGTGCTGCTGATGACGCTGCTGGCCTTCCTGCTCATCGCCGCGCTGGGGGCCCTGCTGGCCCTGCAGCTCCGCGGCCTCGCCGACGCCATGCCGCAGTACCAGACCACCGTGCTCGACAAGGTGGAGGCGCTGCGCAGCGTGGTGTCGGGGCAGGGCACGTCCCGCTTCTCGGAGTTCCTGTCGAGCCTCGGCCAGCACCTGCAGTCCGGCGCCGGACAGCCCGCGGCGTCCGGGCTGGCGCCCGGCTCGCCCGCCCCCGTGCCGGTCACGCTGGCGCCCGCGCCGGAGATGCCGCTGGAGAAGCTCGGCACCTACCTCAAGCCGGCGCTGCATCCGCTCGCCGTCGCGGGGCTCGTGGCCGTCTACGCGATCTTCATCCTCCTGGCCCGCGAGGACCTGCGCAACCGGGCCATCCGCCTGTTCGGCGCCGGCGACCTCCACCGCTCCACGGCCGCCATCGACGACGCGGCGCGGCGCGTCAGCCGCTATCTCCTGACCCAGCTCACCGTGAACACGGTGGCGGGCCTGCTGGTGGGCTTCGGCCTGTGGCTGATCGGCGTGCCGAGCGCGCCGCTGTGGGGCGCGGTCTTCGGCTGCCTGCGCTTCGTGCCCTACCTCGGGCCGCCGCTCGCCGCGGCGGCGCCGATCGCGCTGGCCGCCGCCGTGGCGCCGGGCTGGTCCACCGCCATCTGGACGGCCGCGCTGTTCGTCGGCGTCGAGGCCGTCGTGAGCCAGGCGGTCGAGCCGATGCTCTACGGGCACAACACCGGCCTGTCGCCGCTGGCCGTGGTGATCGCCGCCACGTTCTGGACGGTGCTGTGGGGGCCGGTCGGGCTCGTGCTGTCCACCCCCGTCACCGTGTGCCTCGTGGTGCTGGGCCGCCACGTCGAGCCGCTCGCCTTCCTGGACGTCATGCTGGGCGACCGCCCCGCCCTGGAGCCGCAGGAGGTCTTCTACCAGCGCCTGCTCGCCGACGACCCCGTGGAAGCGTCCGACCGCGCGGAAAGCCAACTCAAGGAGGGCACGCTCGGCGCCTATTACGACGACGTGCTGCTGCCGGGCCTGCTGCTCGCGCAGGACGACGTCGCGGCGGGGCGCCTCGACCACGGCCGGCAGGAGCGCATCGCGGCCTCGGCCGCCGAGGTCGTCGAGAACCTGGCCGACCACGAGGCCGCGCCGCCGTCCGACGGTTCCGGCGGCGAGGACCTCCCCGAGGGTTGGCGCCAGCCCGGCGCGGTGGTCTGCGTCGGCGGGCGGGGGCCCCTCGACGACGCCGTGGCGGCGGCGCTGGTGCAACTCCTGGAGAAGCGGGGCTTCGGCGCCGCGGCCGCGCCCCACGACATGCTCGGCAAGGGCCGGATCGCGGCGCTGCCGCTCGACGGCGCCCGGCTCGTCGTCCTGTCCTGCCTCGACGGCGGCAGCCCCGCCTATCTCCGCTTCGCGCTGCGCCGCCTGCATCGCCGCCGCCCCGAGGTGCCGCTGCTCGTCGGGGCGTGGTGGCGCCGGTCCGGGGCCGCGGAGGGCGACGCCGCCGACGGGCGCGACGCCGTCGCGAGCCTCGCGGCGGCGGTGGAGCGGGCGGGCGCGATCGCGTCGGAGCGGGGCGAGCCGCGGGACGAGGTCCCGGCCGTCCGCCGCGCCCCCAGCGTGACGCGCTCCTGACGGCGGGAACCGCCCCACGGCCCGGGCGCTTGTCCGGCCGACACCGCGGCGGCCGGACCCCATGCCGAACCTGCATTTCGAGGACTTCATCGTCGGCGCGGCCCTGCCCGAGGCGAGCCTGACGGTCTCGGCCGAGGATGCCGCCTTCTTCGCCGACGCCTTCGGCCCCGGCGCGCCCTGGCCCGGCATGGCCGACGGGCAGGTTCCCCTGTCCGGCTGGCACGTCGCCGCGCTCGGCATACGCCTGCTGTTCGACGCCGTCCTGGGGGGCACGGCGGGGCTCGGCCGCCCCGGCGTCGAGCGCGTGACGTGGCCCCACCCCGTGCGGGCCGGCGACCGGCTGCGCTTCACCGCCGCGGTGACGGGCGCGCGCGGCTCGGCGTCGCGCCCCGACATGGGGATCGTGACGCTGGCCATCGCGATCTTCAATCAAGATTCCGCCTGCGTGATGACGCAGGAGAACTCCGTGATGGTGGCGCGGCGGTATCACGGCAGCCGACGGGGCGATGCGGAGGCGCGGGCGTGAGCGACTTCTTCGAGGACCTGGTGGTGGGCACGCGGCTCGACCTCGGCCACCACACCTTCACGGCGGAGGAGATCGTCGACTTCGCGCGGCGCTACGACCCTCAACCCTTCCACCTCGACGAGGCCGCCGCGGCTTCGACGCCCTTCGGCCGGCTCGCCGCCTCCGGCTGGCACACGGTCGCGGTGTGGATGAGGCTCTACGTCGAGCACCGCCGGGCCATGGCGGCGGCGCTGGAGGCCCGCGGCGAGGCCGCGTCCCGCCCCGGCCCGTCGCCGGGCTTCCGCAGCCTGAAGTGGCGCCGGCCCGTCCACCCCGGCGACACGATCAGCTACAGCTCGACGCTCACCGCCAAGCACGCGTCGCAGATGGCGGGCTGGGGGCTGATCTTCCATCGCAACGCGGGGGTCAACCAGGACGGGGTGACGGTCTGCGAGTTCGACGGATCGGTGTTCTGGGAGTGCCGGGGGGCGGTGGCGGGATGAGAGCTGTCAAAAGCGATCACTTTTGGCCGCTGGATGCGATGAACGTGGCCGCGCTGCATCTTTAAGTAGTGGTGAGGATAGAGATCTACTTCAAGTGGATTGAGCTTCCGCCTCAATTGAGGAGGTGGATCGTGGTCCGCCCGGACTCCAACTCGACCACTGGTGGGGGATCCGCGACAGAGATCCGACACCGGACGTTAGAATCGAATTGCCCACCGCGGGAGAACCTGGATAGGCGAGGCCCCTCCCTGGCGATCGTCAGGTCGGCCTGCGACAGCCCAACCGCGAACGGTCGACCCTCATCGGAACAGGTCGGCGATCACTCCCCCTATGCGGTCATCGACGACGTGTAGGGGAGGGGGCATCAGCATGCCAGGCCCGACACCGAGTGGTCGAGCCTTCCCCGGGCCGGGAAGGGACCTCGCGCCTGGACGGAGTTTCAAATGTGCCGACGTCGGTCGGGAATTCGGTGACCCGGCCTAACGCGACTGGTCCCAGGACGCCCGGCGTTCCCAGAATCGAACCTGGCATGCTGGACATGCCGGGCAGTTCCACTGTCGCGCGACAGGGAAATGGATCTCGGCCAAACAAGCGAGCCGGGGCGCCCTGCCCAGCCATGGCGAGAGCGCGGTGAGATCAGGTCGCCCTCGCCCGAGGCCCGTCCCACGGGAAGAAGCGAATCGTCTGCACGTCGTCCCTCCCGCCGACCGGACGAACTCGTGCGGCCCGTCGGCCTCGCCGTTCCGATGCGGGCGTCGCCGAGGCCGACGTTTCCGGCTCCGGAAGGCGCGTGCTGGTCCTAGACTGGTCGGGGAAACGTGATTCGTTTTCCGCGCCGACCAAGCCGCGGGTGATGGGAGTGATCGGGATGCCCTACGTGGATGACGCACGCATGATGATGTCCTGCCACTACGAGGCAGGTCGCCTCTTCGCCATGTGGTGGACAAGCCTGCCGTACGTGTCCATCGACGCGTGGGAGGCATGCTTCGTCCTTTCCCCGATTCTGCTTCCGTCGCACGGTGAGAGGTGTGATTAGGCGTGGAATTTTGACCCCCATGTGAGGGGGATCGGCGTCCAACTTTGACCCCCTCGAGTGCAATTCGAGCAAGCTGCACGTCCTTGTTGCGGGACGGGCGGTGGGGGGGATGAAAGGCGTGGACACGATTGCGCGCATCAGGCGCGAGTTCTTCATTCGAGGCCGGTCCATCAAGGAGATCGTCCGGGATCTGCACGTGTCCCGGAACACCGTGCGCAAGGTGGTGCGCACCGGCCGCACCGCGTTCGAGTACGAGCGTGAGGTCCAGCCGATGCCCAAGCTCGGGCAGTGGCGGGCTGATCTGGACGAGATGCTGGCCGCCAACGACAGCAAGGCGGCCCGCGAGCGGCTCACCATGATCCGCGTGTTCGAGGATCTGCGCGGCCGCGGCTATGCGGGCGGCTACGACGCTGTCCGGCGCTACGCCCGGGGCTGGCGGCGCGAGCGGGTCGCGGTGACGGCCGCCGCCCACGTGCCGCTGAGCTTTGATCCGGGCGAGGCCTACCAGTTCGACTGGAGCCACGAGATCGTGCTGATCAACGGCACCACCGTCACCATCAAGGTGGCCCACGTCCGGCTCTGCCACAGCCGCATGCTGTTTGCGCGGGCCTATCCGCGCGAAAGCCAGGAGATGGTGTTCGACGCCCACGACAAGGCCTTCGCCTTCTTCGAGGCGCCTGCCGCCGCGGCATCTACGACAACATGAAGACGGCAGTCGAAACGATCCTCGTCGGCAAGGAACGACAATATAACCGCCGTTTTCAGCAGATGTGCGCTCACTATCTCGTCGATCCCGTCGCCTGCACGCCGGCGTCGGGATGGGAGAAGGGCCAAGTCGAGAACCGAGTCGGCTGGTGCGCGAGCGCTTCTTCACGCCCCGCCTGCGCGTGAAGAGCATCGAGGAGCTGAACAGGTGGCTCCTCGATCAGTGCGTCGCTTACGCCAAGGGCCATCCCCATCCCGAGAACAAGGAGATCACGGTCTGGCAGGCGTTCGAGGCGGAGCGGCCGAGCCTCGTGCCCTATGTCAGCGCCTTCGACGGTTTCCACGCCGTGCCGGTCTCGGTGTCCAAGACGTGCCTGATCCGCTTCGACAACAACCGTTACTCGGTGATGGCGAGCGCCGTCGGCCGCCCCGTCGAAGTGCGGGCCTATGCGGAGCGGATCGAGTTGCGCCAGGGCGGCCATGTCGTGGGCGAGCATGTTCGCAGGTTCGGCCGCAACGAGACCGTATTCGAGCCCTGGCATTATGTGCCGGTGCTGGCCCGCAAGCCCGGCGCCCTGCGTAACGGGGCGCCGTTCAGGATTGGGTGCTGCCGCCCGCCTTCGAGCGCGTCCGGCGCAAGCTCGCCGGCGCCGACGATGGCGATCGCCAGATGGTGGGCCTGCTGACGGCCGCCATGGACGACGGGCTGGAGGCCGTCGAGGCTGCCTGCCTGGAGGCGCTCGAAGCCGGCGTCCACTCGGCCGACATCATCCTCAACATCCTGGCCCGACGCCGCGAACCCGCGCGCGTCATCACCATCGATACCCCTGACGCGCTGCGCCTGCAGCACGAGCCCGTCGCCGACTGCGCGCGCTATGACACTCTGAGGAGCATCATGTGATGGAACGTTCCGAAATCCTGGCCACGATGGTGGACCTGAAGCTTTACGGCATGAAGGCCGGCTACGACGAGATCATCACCACGGCGTTGAAGCGCCAGCACGAGCCGCAACGCATCGTCGGTGATCTGCTGCAGGCCGAGATCGCCGAGAAACAGGCGCGCTCGATCAAGTATCAGATCACCATCTCCAAGCTGCCTTTAGCCAAGGACATCGAGGATTTCCGGTTCGAAGGCACGCTCATCAACGAGATGCTGGTGCGCGATCTCGCCGGCGGCGAGTTCCTTGCTCACCAGCGCAACGCTGTCCTGGTGGGCGGCACCGGGACCGGCAAGACTCACCTCGCCATCGGGATCGCCCGAGCCTGCATCCGCAACGGCGCCCGTGGCCGCTATTTCAACGTCGTCGACCTCGTGAACCGGCTCGAAGCCGAAGGCCGCGCCGGCCGCCACGGCCGCATGGCCGACTACCTGTCGCGCATGGACTTCATCGTGCTCGACGAACTCGGCTATCTGCCCTTTGCCCAGTCTGGCGGGCAACTCCTCTTCCATCTCATCAGCCGCCTCTACGAGCAGACCTCCGTCATCGTGACGACCAACCTGGCCTTCGGTGAATGGCCGAACGTGTTCGGCGATGCCAAGATGACGACCGCACTGCTGGACCGGCTCACCCACCATTGCGAGATCGTCGAGACCGGCAACGAGAGTTGGCGCTTCAAAAACCGCGCCTCGGCCTGAGCATCACGCCACCGCAGCCGCCCGGCTGCGCAACCCTGACCCGCTTCGCCGGGCGGCCGCTACCGCCTCAGATTGCAGCAAGGGGGTCAACATTGGACGCCGATAGGGGGTCAAATTTCAACGCCGATTGACACCTCGTGCTCTTCAATGAGTTCTTCTGCGGCGACACCGGCCGCGGCATCGGCGCCAGCCACCAGACCGGCTGGACGGCCCTGGCTGCCACGCTCATCGACGACCGCCACCGGCGGGGTTCCGGCATGTTCTGAGCTGCGATCGGCCAGTGATCGGGGTCGTGTCCCGGCGGGTGGTGTAGCTCCTCGGGAGCGGAGGAGGGAGCCGCGCGCAGGTCGGTGAAGGTCGCGGACTTGGTATGACCGAGCCGATTCCGTCGAAACCATATGTCACCAGCGTTCGATGGTCTCGATAGCTGGCGAGCGCCGATGCGAGCCGCCGTCCATGCGGCGTCACCTGTCGGAACTGCGCCGGCACCTTCGAAGCTTGGCACGAGATGTCGGCGCGTGGGCCGACGTCGGTTCATGCGAACCGGATTTCCCGAGGCGCCCACGTTGCAGGCTGGCCTATGGTGTTGAACGCGACGGGATTCAGAGCCGCCTCGCGTCCCCGCGTCACCCCAGCCGCGGAGCCGCACCCTCGCTCAGGCCGCCGCCTGCACTTCCTCGTCGCTCGCCTTCAGCTACGCAGTGCGGACGTTCTCCGACAGGCTCCGGTGCAGCACGCTGACCTCCCGGGCATGACCGCCGGGGCGGACCGGAGCGGTTCCTGCGCCGCCCCAGCCACCAGCTGACCGTCGGTCGGCACCTCGTCCCCGTCCGGATGGTGGGGCGCTGTAGGAGGTGCAGCGGATCACGTTCCCATTCAGACGCACGGCTCCTGGGCCGGCTGTTTTCAGCGTGGCGATTATTCCCCTTTCGGGTTCGCGGCAATCACCGGAGATTTGGCAACCATCTGCATCGTGTGGTCCAGCCACGCCCTGTGCTCGCCCTGGAGCATGTCTTCGGTCCGGGTCACAAGGTCGGGCAGGGAAGCGGCGCCCGATCTCGCAAGCTCCTCCAATCGTCGAAGGCACGACGCGGTGGCCGCATAGCTGGCAATGAGATATTTGCGGCGGTCGAGAAGCCCGTAAGCGATGATAGCAGTTGATACGGTCGTCACCGTAGTGATCCAGGGTGCAAGCGCGTAACCGGAGGTCTTGATCAGTACGCCGAACAGGACAGCGATCAAACCGGACATGATTGTGACTGCTTGCAGGACATGCATGCCGGACTCGTTTCTCGCGCGGTGCTCATCGTAGTAGATCCGTTGCTCGCCGATGCGATTGGTCAAGTACCAATCCATCGTCATACCATCGGGTGGAGCACGCGGATCGTCACCCCGCACGTCATCGGGCAGGGATGACAATCCCTTCTCCGAAGCTTTTTCCTGCAATGCCGTGCGCGCGGCTTGGAAGGCCAGCAACGCTTCGGCTCCGCCGTAAGCCCCGACCTGCGCAGCATACTTGTAGCATTCGGACCGCAGTCCCTCAGCAGTCGCTCTGGCCTGGAGCCAGTTGGGTTCATCGCCCTGAGCTAAGATGTTGCGCCCGACGAAGGCGCCAACGGCGGCCAGCAAGGCCGCCGAAGCGGACAAGATACTGCCCAAACCGTTGCTCTCCCCAAGCGTCGCCGAACAAGCGGCACAGAGGGCGGAGGCGCAAATGCAAATCAAGGCAGATCTGTTCCAAAACATAGAAGATGCTTGAAGAGTGCGGGCTCGCTTCGCCCAGCCCCTATACTCATCCCAAGCCAGATTTTTCATCATAGCCTTCCCAAAAGAATTCCACTTAGGTTTTCCAAGGATAATATATTTTCAATCAATCACAGTTTTTCTGCATAGCGCAATTCCAGTGTTAACCGATCAATAAATAAGCCATTAACTTTTCGGAGATTTTCGAATACCTTCAAGGCTGTATTCGCTGCTTGCGCCCAAGAAGTTTCTTTCGATGGACTTTGTGCTTCAGCTATGATATTGAAGACGACGTTCCTTGATTTTGACCACTCAGTCATCTCGTTGCGTATGAATTCCTTGTCCTCATCCGCATGAAAGGCATTGAGCAACACTGGATCGTCATGTTCGTCCTTCGGCGCTTCAAGGCCGAACTCTGCTGACTCAGACTCCACGAGGGTTATTTCAGAGATGAGCCGTTGCAGTATTTCTGCCTTCTTCTTGTCTGGATTTGTCTCCTTGCCGAGGTCGTTGACCAGAGGAAGGACGCGCTGACGAAATCGAATCGAGAGAATCAACGCGCTCAAAAGCAGTGACGAACGCTGCGATACATTGAACCTCCGTTCCCGCGATGGTATGAAGATCACATAACATCTCTTCATGCCGCTTTTGAAAAGCTCGTAGCGACCAACAATCGGTCGGTAGAAGCGGCGGTCGTTGCCGATACAGAGAAAATCCGTCTGCTGCGGTATCCCCCCGGCGGCCACCTCGCTGATAGCTCTCTCTAGATCGGTGACCCACATCGGAACCGCATTTCCTCCGTTGGAGGTCACGGCTTTAGCTTTTATCTCTCCCCAGGTGGTGCTTGATCCAGCTATGCTGAAGATGTTAGGGAGGGCATTGAATTCTCCCAAGACAGACATTGCCGACTTTACACCTTGGGTTTCCAGAGGTGAAACAAGGAAGTTGATTCTTGGCTGGAAGACTTCCTCGTTGACGACCTTGTCGATTGTATTTTCAGCGAACGCAAGCGTCAGCTTCCTCACACCTCCACGCATCAGTTTGCGGACGGCGGCGTCATTGAGATCTCTCAGAGGCTCCGCCGCTGACCTTCTCAGAATCGTCTCGATAAGGCTGAAGAGGCTGGTTCGTTCGTAGGAAAGAGAGTCATCATTTTCCACTCGGAACGAGAGAGGTGTCCTGTCTTGGTCGACGTATGTGACTTTGTAACCTTGATAACGACGAAGTTGGCTTGGCTTCTCCTCATCGTAGATGAAACATATGCGATCGCGAATTGCGTGAACTTGATCCGCCGCTTGAAGCTTGGCCCGGAACTGCCCTGCTTCGTAGAAGCACCAAGCCATGTCCTTCTCGAAACGATCCGTTCCGCTGCAAACGATGATGAACCATTGTGACTCGCGGATAGATCGAGATATTTTGTCTTCATAATCATCTCCTCCTTCGAGGCCGGAGTGATCAATGAAGACTTTCAGTTCGGCGGATAGAGAGGTCAAGGCCTCGAATAGAGTATCCGCTATCTTCTTATCGTCATGATTATAGGAGATGAATACGCCGTAGCTCATACAAGTCGCTCCATTTTGCTGCGCAGCGAATCTATCGCGTCGATTGCGGAAGCGCATCTCCTGGGGAGACACACTGTCGGTTCTCGATTGTAGCACCAACGTGCGGTCAATGAAAATCACCGATTGCATGGATTGAAGGGGATAACGGAGATGTGCAGGGGTGAGCATACTCGCCGATACTGCATCGCGCGGGGATCTCAGCTCGACTTCGGCCGATCGGGCTGTAGGGTAAGAGCAGGTCGCCTGTTGCGCCGCGAGGGCGGCGAGGGCCTCAACCGGTTTCTCGCCGACGCGGTCGGCACGCCGCTCGCCGACTTCGCGGCCGGGCTCGGGCGGGACCGCGCCGCCGTGCAGGCCGCCATCGATACGCCCTGGACCTCCAGCCCCGCCGAGGGGCAGACCAACCGCGTGAAGGCCATCAAGCGATCCATGTACGGCCGAGCCGGCTTCCCGCTCCTGCGCGCCCGCGTTCTGCACACCGCATGACGCCAAAACAGCACGGGAAGTGCGGGAGAACCAAAATTCAAAGCCCATTGCCAGTCAACGTTTGGCGGAGACGGCACGGCTTCGGCCCGCCAAGGCTAGAGCGCGACCCCGGTGCCGGGCATCCGGCTCCGGGGCGACGCCTGCATGTCTCTTAGGAGAAGAACTCACGGCGATAGGAGTTCGGGAAGTTGTGGGATAGTGATGCGCCGCTACCGAACGGTCAGGTCGTCATGTGTCCGCGATAGAAATAGCTGGCTCGGCTGGGAAGAGACAGACTGCAGGCGCCGGGGTCTGGCCACGGTGGGACCTGCCCTGTCGGCCGTGGCGTCCGGGAAGGGCGGTCCTCCTTCCCGAATACCTCGCGCGCTTCGCCCAGGTGATGCTGATGAACAGGAGGCTGGTCGCGCTCGTGGCGGAGTTGCTCCAGGACACTTACGCAGGCTCCTCTACATCGTCGTAACCCATTTGTCGGGCATAATCGGCGGCAGCTACTAGCTCTGCTCCAGGGGAAGGCGCTATCGCAACGCTGTCTATGGCTTCCCGGCTAAGCTCGAAGTGCATAGCGTCTTTCTTACCTGAAAAACCAGCTCCCCAGTACCATCCCGCCTGCCGAAAAAATTCGTATATGTAGAGAAATCCCAGCTGCGTTTTTGGAGCGCCGAACGGTACGACATCGCTTCCAAAATACAAATCGATGGCGCATCCCCAACTGTGATTTGAATATGCTGAGGTGGATGCCTTATTGGCCCGGACACACAGCATCCCTGCTGTATGTATCGCGGCATACACCTCTGGATGGAAAGAATTGACTTGATCGAAAACATCCGAAAGGGAATCGATAGCGAAACCCATTCCTGTCACCCTGAAAGGGCCTACAGAGTCGGTTCTAATTAGATTTTTACTTGGGCCTGTAAATGGTGAGCATTTCGGTGTCAGGCTGCCAGGCGATCCGAACTTCTGCAGCAGATGCGAGGCGGGACAGGCCGTAAGGCCGACATTCAAATTTGAGGGGATGTCCACGACATCCGACAAGGAAGCCATTTCGATATCCTTCGTTCGAAGAAATACTCTATCGTAAGACAATCACGCCAGAAGGGCGCTCTGAAACTCGGCTACTGCGTCTCGGCGCAACCACGGGTCTATCTCGTGTCTTTCGACAGGACCGTTATGATCGACTGTATGACGTAACAATCGAGCGATATATTCCATGGCAAGTTGATGATCTTGCTTCATAGCCTTTTGAAAAATATTCCCGTTCAATGTTCCAGCCCGTTCATTGACAAGGTCCTTTAGGTCTTGTCCGAACTTCAGGGAGTCGGCACTGACTTGCCAGGCACCTGCTTCCATCGTGACTTCCGCTATCGATGCCGGATTTGATTTATCTGGCCCAGCATTCCAATCCCAGGAAGACTCGAAACCGGCTAACACTCTCATCACTTCAAGCATGACCGCTTTGCGGTGTAATATACCTTGCCAGGGACCAAGGACCGCCGCGATGGCGGAATAGATATCAACATTCTTATTAGGCGCGAATATATCGTCCGATGCCTGCGTCCCCCAATCGATCAATTCATCAAGGAAGCTATCCGGTGCGATTCCCCGGTTCAGGACTCGGTGTTTCGTTGCGTGGAAAGCCATTCGGAGTCTCCCAAGCGCTAAAATTCAGCCTCCAATCGAGCGAAGGCTCACATAAAATGATCCTCTTGACAAGCTGACGACCTCGGTTCCGTTCAGACAGGCGAAGAGGCTGTGCAGTGTACAGGCATGATCCCCATCCGACCATAGGCCGGAGAGCATCGCTGCGGCAACTCGATGCCGCTGTTTGCGGGTTTTGAAATCCTTCGTCCTGGTTGACCCAATATCCGCGGCAGAAGGTGCCTCGGATCACGTCCGTCAAGGTGGTGGAAATTGGTTGGGTGTGCCGCCGTGCCCGGCCGGGCTCAGGCTGCCTTGAGAAGAGCGGTCGTTGGCTCGTCGCCGCGGCCCGCCATGGTTTCCAGGGTCATATAACGGTGCTGGAGCTGCCACTCGTCGTTCTGCTCCAGCAAGATCGCACCGACGAGGCGCCGGATCGAGGCCTCGTTGGGGAAGATGCCGACGACGTCGGCGCGGCGCTTCACCTCCTTGTTCAGCCGCTCGATCGGATTTGTGCTGTGCAGCTTCGGCCAGTGTGACTTGGGATAGGCCATGAAGGCGATCACGTCCGCCTCGGCTTCGTCCATCAATGCAGCCAGCTTCGGTAGTCTCGCCCGCAGTTGATCGGCGACTTGCCTCCAAACGGTGGAGGCCATGCCATGGTCGGCCTGCATGAACACTGTCCGGATCGCCGCCGCCACCATCTGGTGCTGTGCCTTCGGTACATAAGCCAAGGCGTTCCTCATGAAGTGCACGCGGCACCTCTGCCACGTCGCCTTGAACACCTGGGCGATGGCCGCCTTCAGCCCCTCGTGCGCGTCCGAGATCACCAGCTTGACGCCCTTGAGGCCGCGCCGCTCCAGGCTCCTGAGAAAGTCGAGCCAGAACACCGCGGCCTCGGACGGACCCAGGCCGAGGCCCAAAATCTCGCGCCGGCCGTCGGTGTTCACCGCCGTGGCGATTATGGCCGCGATCGACACCACGCGCCCGTCCTCGCGCACCTTCAGGTAGGTCGCGTCGAGCCAGAGATACGTCCATTCGCCCTCGATCGGCCGCTCCAGGAAGGAGTTCACCCGCCCGTCGATGCCGGCGCACAGCTCCGACACTTGGCTCTTCGAGATGCCCTCGATGCCCATCGCCTGCACGAGATCGTCCACCTTGCGGGTCGACACGCCCTTGATCCACGCCTCCTGGATCACGGCCACGAGCGCCTGCTCGGTCGTGCGGCGCGGCTCAAGGAATGCTGGGAAGTACGACCCCTTGCGCAGCTTCGGGATCTTCAGCTCCAGCGTGCCCAGACGCGTGTCGAAGGCGCGCGGCCGGTAGCCGTTGCGCTGCGTGGTGCGCGCCTCGCTGCGCTCGAAGCGCGCCGCCCCGATCTGACCCTCCACATCGAAGGCCATCAGCCGTGCCAGCACCTCCTCGGCCAGGCTCTTCATGAAGTCGCCCCCGCCGCGCTTCAGCAGCGCGTCCAACAGTGGCATGGTGTCGTCGGTCATCGTGTTCTCCGGTCGGTTTCGAACGTCGCAACCCGATCCTAGCCAGAGGCACGGTGGCCACCCGGGGGCGGCGGGCTCCGCTATGTGCGGAGCTCCGCCCGCCGCCCCAACTCCACAATCCCCACCACTTCCGTGGACGCTACCCCGCCTCGGCGAGATCCGTCGCCGGGCGATTCGGTCCCGCCTGCAAGTGAGCAGTCGGCCGCTCGTCGTTTGCCGGGGATCAGGCGCACTGCGCGATCGCTGTTCTTGGGCGGATGCGGGTGAGCGCTCCTTCCGCGCAAGCCAGTCGAGGACATACGATTGCTGCCTGTCGTGCAGTTGTCCCCTGCACCATCTCCAAATTGTCGCGACGTGGGATGGCATCAGATCCTTGGCACATCGATTGGAGGTCGGGACATGGCGACTGCTATCCGAATGACAGAGACGGGCGGGCCCGACGTGCTCAGGGCTGAGACCGTCGAAGAACGCCAGCCGGGATCCGGCGAAGTTTGGATCGAGCAGGAAGCGATCGGGGTCAATTACCTCGACGTCACGCAACGGAACGGCGCTGTCCCGTTGGCGCTCCCCAACGGTCTTGGTCTGGAGGCGGCGGGTCGCGTGGCGGCGGTCGGGCACGATGTGCGGAACGTCGCGGTCGGTGACCGCGTCGCCTACATTCTCGGGCCGGTCGGAAGCTACGCCACCGGTCGACTCTATCCGGCGGAGCGCCTCATCCGGGTCCCGGATGCGTTGACCGCCGACGAAGCGGCGGCGGTGCTCTTCAAAGGGGTGACCGCTCATTATCTCCTGCACGATACCTACCCGGTCGTCCAGGGTACCGTCGTGCTGCTCTACGGCGTCGGGGGCGCGCTCGGCCGGATCATGGCTACCTGGGCGAAAGCCCTGGGTGCGACCGTGATCGGGGTGGTGTCCAGGGAAGCCAGTCTGGATCGCGCGCGGGCGGCGGGCTGCGATGCCGTGCTCGTTTGGGGGACTTGCGACCTTCCCGCGGAGGTGGCCCGCCTCACGGCTGGCCGGAAGGCGGACGTGGTCTACGACGGGATCGGCAAGCTCACCTTCTCCGCCTCGATCGACAGCGTTCGCCCTCGCGGGCTGATGGTCTCGCTCGGCGCTTCGAGCGGAACGCCCGACCCCGTCGCGGTCGGCACCCTGAACGCCAAGGGATCACTGTTCCTGACGCGACCTGGCCTCGCGGCGCACGCCACCGAACTCGGCGAGTATCGTCGGCGTGCCGGGGACGTCTTCGCCGCCGCGTCGGACGGCACCATCCGACCGGCGATCTGGAGAGCCTACCCCCTTGCCGAGGCGGCGGCGGCGCACGCGGCGCTCGAAGGTGGAAGGTCGGCCGGCGCAATCGTGCTCAAACCATGATGGGCACGTTCGTCGACGTCGTCCTCCAAGCTGGTCGCAGTGCGATCGAACTGGCCCTCTACACCCTGATGCCGATCATGGTGGTGACGATGGTCGTCCTTCGCCTGCTGGAAGTGCACGGCATCCTGGATCGGTTGGTCGCGTGGTGCGCCCCGGTCGCGCGTCCGTTCGGACTGACGGGACTCGCGGTCCTGGCCATGCTGCAGATCAGCTTCGTCAGCTTCGTCGCGCCCTTGCCGACGCTCACCTTGATGGAGGACCAGGGCACCTCGGACCGTCACCTCGCGGCGGCCTTGGCCGCCGTACTCGCCATGGCGCCCGCCAACGCCACCTTCCCGCTGGCCGCGCGCGGCCTGCTGCCGGGCGTCACGCTCGCCTTCTCCGCGCTCGGTGGCCTGGTCGCGGCCGCGGCGACGTACTGGCTGTCCGGTCGGCATCTCTCGGGTGCGCTGGTGGCCGCCAGCTTCTACGAGAGGGTGGCCGCGACCAAGCCGTCGTTTCTCCGGACCATCAACCTGGGCGGTGCGGAAGCCATTCAGATCGTTGTCAACATCGTCCCGACGTTGCTCCTTTCGTTGGCTGTCGTCTTCGGATTGGAGCGCGCCGGCGTCGTCGGGGAACTCACGCGTCTCCTCGCCCCGGTGCTCGCCGCGCTCGGTGTGGACCCGGGGTTCGTGCTGCCCACCTTGACGAAGTACCTCGCCGGAAGCACGGCCCTGCTCGGTGTGGTCGACGGATTGGCCAGAGAAGGGCGGTTCGGGGCGGCGATGGTGAACGAGGGGGCTGGGTTCCTCCTCCATCCACTGGATCTGCCCGGAGTGGCCATCCTCATCTCCGCGGGACCGCGCCTGGGTCGGACCTTGCTCCCCGCCGTCGGAGGGGCCGTCCTTGGCATCGCGTTGCGGACCGTGGGCGGAGTGGCGTTCGCGGCGTGGATGCGGTGACCTCAGTGTGCACCGACGTCGTCCCAGGGCATGCCATGGCGGAACTGCTCGCCCAACCAAGCAGCGAAGGCCTCGGTCCGCGCGGGCGCAAGGCGGAGCGAGGGCCGGACCAGGTAGACACCACCGTCCACGTCGAACGTCCAGCCGGGCAGGATCGGTACGAGCGTGCCGGCCGTGAAATCCCGGACCATGAGCCACTCGCCCGCCCCGAGAATGCCGGTGCCGGCCCTCGCCGCATCCAGCAGAGCGCCGCTGTCGTTGGAACGCAGCGAGCCTCGGGCGACCACGACTTCGGTCCTGACGCCGTCAGACAGGCGCCATTCCGGGTAGGATGCGAGACGCGTGAACTCGAGGCAGTTATGGTCGGCGAGTTCAAGCGGGGTCGCCGGCTCACCATGGCGTCGAACGTACTCGGGCGAGGCACCGAGGATACGCCGCAGCCGCCCCAGGCGCCGAGCGATGAGGCGACTGTCCTTGAGCACCCCGATCCGGACCGCGGCGTCGAATCCCTCCGCCACGAGGTCCACGTAGCGTTCGCTGTAGAAAGCCTCGACCTCCAACGCCGGATGGCGCCGCAGGAAGGTCGGGAGCCGTGGCGCGAGCCACATGCGACCCATCGATTCCGGGAAGGCTATCCGCAGCCTTCCCTGTACCGCGGTCGCTCCGGCCGAGACCTCCTGCTCGGCCTCGCGGACCAGAGCCCCCGCCGCCGTCAAGCGCTCGGCGAGGCGCGCACCTGCTTCGGTGAGGCGCACGGTCCGCGTCGTCCTTTCGATGAGGCGCACACCCAACCTGCGTTCGAACGCGGCCACGCGCTTCGAGATGACCGTTGGATGGCGCCCGAGCCGTCCACCGGCGCCGACGAACGACAACGAGCCTGCGACGGCGAGGAAGGCCGCCATCTCGTCGGCATGACGACCATCGAGGTCCTGCATGACTCCTCCCACCGAAAGCGGACGGCTTTCCGCGCTGCGGGACGACGCTGCCCTACCTGCGTCGATGCCCAAAAGGGCAACCTCGGCTCATGCGCTTGAACCGGCTACGTCCGAAGGAAACGTGGAGCCATGCCCTTCCGACCACGGACGCCGGTCTCCAACGACCGTTCCTTCGCGGCGGAGGAGGTTGCCTGGCGAAGCAGGTCGCCTCGGATGATCCATCGACGTCGTGCGATGACTTGGCGGAGGCACCGGTATGCCGACCCCCGCCGGCCTAACCACTGGAACGAGTTGCCGCCTCGCTTCGTGGCGCGACCGGAACCCGCCGGCCATCAGGACCTTCGGCGCCCTCGAGCGAGTTATGGAGCCGATGCCGGCGTTGCACCCCGCCGGCGTCCGCAAGGGACGCATCATCGTTCCGGATCACGAAGGCGTCGCTGGTTTTCGATCGCGTTGGCTAGGCCGGCTCTACGATGCGCGTGGGCAGGCTCGGTCCCGACGTGACACGTGGCCCCCTCGCGTTTGTCCCCAATCTGACGCGGATCGCGGGGCGAGCAGAATGCCGTTATTCTCGAACAAGGAGATCGTCCATGCCAGACACCATCCTGGTCTTCTATGGTTCCTACAGAACGGACAGACAGGGTATTCGCCTCGCCAAGCACTTGGTGCGTGCGTTCACTGAGCGCGGCGCGCATCCGGAACTGGTCGATGCCAGGGAGATCGGTTTGCCGATGCTCGATCGCATGTACAAGGAATATCCTCCCGGAACGGCGCCGGGCGCGCTGCAGGCGCTGGCAAGCCGGATTCGAGCGGCCGACGCCTTCGTCTTCGTGACGGGCGAGTACAACTGGAGCGTCCAGCCCGGCCTCAAGAACTTGACGGACCATTTCCTCGAGGAGTGGTTCTGGCGCCCGGCCGCAGTCGCCAGCTACTCGGCGGGCCGTTCTGCCGGCGTCCGGTCGGGGCTGGCTTGGCACGGCATCTTGTCGGAGATGGGCATGGTCGTTGTTTCTAGCCCGAAAAATTCGTTTGTGAGGTGGCGGGTGTAGCCCAACGCGTTGGTGCAGTTTAGGATTTGGGTGCTGAAACCAGTCCGATCCGCATCACGGAAGCCGCACCCGCCATGGACGATCCTACGTTGCCGTTGCCCGGCTTGTCACCTGTCGCAGGCCGCGCCGTGAAGGCCTTCTTCGACGGGGGCGCGTTGTCGTCGGACGCGGGCGTGCTGGTGCTGCGCGAGGTCGAGAGCCGGCTTGGCGTGGCGGAGCGCTTGGCCGGGTGCCTGGTCGACCCGCGCGATCCGGCGCTGGTCTCCCATTCCCTGGCCGACATGATCCGCTTCCGCATGCTGATGATCGCGGCCGGCTACGAGGACGGCAATGATGCCACGAGCTTGCGTCACGATCCCGTGTTCAAGATGGCGCAGGGGATCGCGTGCGGATTCCGATCGAAGCCGGCCACTGATTCCGAGATGAAGCCGGCCGCCATTCCGATTTGATGCCGGCCACCGTTCCGAGATGAAGCCGGCCACCCTGATCCGGCAATAGCGTCCCCGCAGGTCAGCAACCGCGGCACCCTGCCTCGCCCCCCCACGCGAGGAGATCGGGATGCCGGCCAGGAGAGAGCTGACGATGCGACAGATCCGACACATGCTCCGGCTCGCCCGCGACGGGGTGAGCGCCCGCGAGATCGGCCGAACGCTCGGCATCGCGCGGTCCACCGTCCAGGACAACCTCGCCCGTGCGTCAGCGGCGGGCTTGGCTTGGCCGATCGATGAAGAGATCACCGACGCCGTCCTCGAACAGCGGCTGTTCGACCGCGTCGGCGTGAAGCAAGGCGTCAGACGACGCGTCGAGCCAGACTGGCCGTCGATGGTGCGCGAGATGCGCAGGCCCGGCGTCAACCTGATGGTTCTCTGGGAAGAGTATCGTGTATCTGAGACCGGCGGCTACGGTTACTCGCGCTTCTGTGATCTTTACAGGAGTTCGAACGCCGTGTCACGCCGGTGATGCGCCAACACCATGCCGCCGGCGACAAGGTGTTCGTCGACTATTCCGGCAAGCGCGTGCCCATCGTCGATCCCGCCACCGGCGTGGTGAGACAGGCCGAGATCTTCGTGGCGGTGCTGGGCGCCTCCAACCTCACCTACGCCGAGGCGACGTGGACCCAGGCGCTGCCGGACTGGATCGGCGCCCACGTGCGCCTGTTCGACTTTCTGGGCGGCGTGCCGCGCCTGGTGGTGCCCGACAACCTCAAGAGCGGGATCAACAAGGCGTCCTTCTACGATCCGGAGATCAATCGCTCCTACGGCACCATGGCCGAGCACTACGGCATCGGCGTGCTGCCGGCCCGGCCGAGGAAGCCGCGCGACAAGGCCAAGGTGGAGAACGGCGTCCGCTTCGCCCAGAGCTACATCCTGGGACGCCTGCGGGCCCAGACGTTCTTCTCGCTGGCCGAGTGCAACGCCGCCATCGCGGCCATGGTGGAGCGCATCAACGCCCACCCCATGCGCCGCCTCGGCACCACGCGCCGGGCGCTGTTCGAGGCCGTGGAGCGGGCCGCCCTGCTACCCCTGCCGTCGGCACCCTACGTCTTTGCCGAGTGGCGGCTGGCACGGGTCAACCTCGACTACCACGTCGAGGCTGCCGGCTTCCTGTACTCGGTGCCCCATGCGCTGATCCGCGAGCAGGTGGACGTGCGCCTGACGGAGCGCACCGTGGAGGTGTTCCACCGCGGCCAGCGCGTCGCCGCCCACGACCGGCGTTATGGCGGCGCCCGGCACGGCACCGACGTCGAGCACATGCCGAGCGCTCACCGGCGCTACGCGGAATGGACGCCGGCCCGCTTCGAGCGCTGGGGCCGGGAGATCGGCCCCGAAACCGAGGGCCTCGTCATCGCCATCCTGCGCGGGCGTCCCCATCCCGAGCAGGGCTTCCGCACCTGCCTGGGCGTGCTGCGCCTGTTTCGCGGCCTCGCCCCAGCTCGGGCCGAGGCCATCTCCGCCCGGGCCACGGCCATCGGTGCGCTCACCTACAAGAGCATCGCCTCCATCATTGCCAACAACCTCGACCGAAAGTCTCGAATAACAGAAACGACGAAGATCATCGATCATCCGAACCTGCGCGGCGCAGGCTACTTCCACTGATAGGAGACTTGACGATGCTTGCTCATCCCACACTCGAACTTCTGCACGGCCTCGGCCTGCACGGCATGGCGCAGGGCTACAAGACCCTGGACGGGAACCCGGAAGCGCAGGCGCTGACGCACGCCGAGTGGCTCGGCATCATCCTGGAGCACGAGAAGACCCTGCGCGAGCAGAAGCGCTTCGAAACCCGCGCCCGCGCCGCCCACCTGCGCCATCCGGCCAGCGTCGAGGATGTCGACTACCGCGCCCATCGCGGCCTCGACCGTGCCCTGTTCCTCAAGCTGTCCGGCTGCGACTGGATCCGAAGCCGGCGCAACCTGGTGATCACCGGGCCGTGCGGTGTCGGCAAAAGCTGGCTCGCCTGCGCGCTCGGCCAGAAGGCCTGCCGGGAGGACCTGTCGGTCCTGTACTACCGTGTGCCGCGCCTGTTCGCGGCGCTCGGTCTGGCGCGCGGCGACGGCCGCTATGCCAAACTGCTCAAGCAGCTCGCCCGCGCCAGGCTGCTGATCCTCGACGATTGGGGCCCTGAGCCCCTCAGCGCCGAGCAGGCGCGCGACCTTCTGGAGATCGTGGAGGACCGCTACGACGCCGGCTCGGTGCTGATCACCAGCCAGGTGCCGGTCGACCGCTGGTACGAGATGATCGCCATCCCGACCCTGGCCGATGCCGTGCTGGACCGCCTGATCCACAACGCCTACCGGATCGCGTTGTCCGGCGACAGCCTGCGCAAGCACCGCCCTGCCGACCAGCTGGCTTGACCCGAAACACTCCTCGACCGATCTACGAACCCGACCAGCGGGGCGCCATCGCCGTGGCCGGCTTCAGATCGGAACGGTGGCCGGCTTCATGTTGGAATGCTGGCCGGCTTGAAAATCGGAATACCCGGCCGGCTTCGTCGGAATCTGCAATCGCGCCTTCGGGACGCGATCTCGCCTCGCAGCCGACGATCTCGCGGCTGGAGAACATGGCCGACGTGCGTGCCCTGCTGCGCATGGGACGCGCCATGGTGGACCTGTACTGCACTTCGTTCCGGCAGGTGCCCCAACGGATCGTGCTGGACATCGACGACACGTTCGATGCGGTACACGGCGGTCAGCAACTCCGTCTGTTCAATGCCCACCACGACGAGTACGGCTTCCAGCCCATCGTGGTTTTCGATGGCGAAGGCCGGTTCGTGGCGGCCGTGCTGCGTCCGGCCAAACGGCCCAAGGGCGTCGAGATCCGCGGCCACCTGCGCCGGCTCATCCACGCCATCCGCTCCCACTGGCCTCGCACCGAGATCCTGGTGCGCGCCGACGGCCACTATGGCGTGCCGGAGGTGATCGACCTGTGCCGGGCCATGGACGTGCGCTTCATGCTGGGCGTGCCCACCAGCGCGACACTGCGCAGGCACGTCGTCGGGCTGGAGGTCCAGGCGGCGTCCCCGCTTCGCCGCCAAGGGCGGCATCGACAAGGTGCGGCGCTTCACCGACTTCTACGACGGCGCCGCCTCCTGGAGCCGGACGGAACGCATCATCGCCCGCGTGGAGACGGGGGATCAGGGCACCGACACGCGCTTCGTCGTCACCGACCTCGTCGGCCGGTCCAAGGCGCTCTACGAAAAGATCTACTGCCGACGCGGCAGGGCCGAAAACCACATCAAGGCCTGGAAGACACACCTCGCCGCCGATCGCACGTCCTGCACAAAGGCCGTCGCCAACCAGTTCCGGCTGTTTCTCCACGCCGGGGCCTACTGGCTGCTGTGGGGGCTGCGCGCCGCCATGCCCAAGCGCTCCGAATGGCGCGTCGTCCAGTTCGACACCTTGCGCCTGCGCCTGATCAAGATCGCGGCCCGCGTCGTCGAGATGAAGACGCAGATCCGCGTCCATCTGCCGACCGCCTGCCCGGTTCAGGCCATCCTGCGCCTCGTCCTCATCCGCATTCCAAGCTTGGCGACGTGACCGACGGGGCACCACGCCCCCGTCATCGAACCCCTCCCGCCAACCCCTCACCGTCCGAAACCAGCCCGACCCCACCGCCGTTGACCCCCGGCAGCGTCGGCGCTTGCCCGCTCACCTGTCAGTAGCATTCGAGACGAGTGTAGCCCACCACGGCGCTGCCGGGACGAATAAAGCGGGCTAGTACCCTGGCGGTCGGCAACGTCGGGCAGGCCTTGGATGAGGACGGCGGCATCGTCGGCGACGGCGGGGCGGCGCTGGCCCGCGACTTTCCGCGCTTCGCCGACGACTTGGCTTGGTGGACGGAGGCGGCACGCAGTCAGCGGAACCGCGCGCCCACTCCGTACTGACCACCAATCCTCGATCGGCGTGTTCGTCCGCGAGCCGCGAGCGGATTGGAGGGATAGTTAGTTCGATGTCGCTCACGTTTCCAAGGACCGGGAAGGACACCACCGGGACGAGGCACGCGCGACGCATGACTCGTGCAGGGCTCGGCGACGCTGAGGCTCGCCTTCGAAGTTCACCCATCCCGCCTGCCGATCGCCCGCTCGCCGAATAGCTCAGACTTCGCAGCCTTGGCCAAACGACGCACATGGAGGATCCGACATGACCGACACGACGAACGTAAGCGACAAGAGGACTGAACTCTACAACAACTATGACTATGACTTCATGAGATTCGCGGAGCACTCGAGTGCGGTCGAGCCGAACCTTGATTCCACGGCGGTGGGCGCCGAACTCGTCTCGGCCGCCCACGCCGTCGAGAAAGGGCTCGCGATGGCGGATACCCGCGCGGGCTTCGCGGCGCCGAAGATTCGATTGATGATGGATCGGATAGCTGACCTGGAACACGCGGGGGCCACAGGATTCGCGACCCGCAGCGCCCGTGGAGTGCTGAGGGCATACGTGGCGTTCCACGATGAGCACAGCTTCCCTTTGCCGGGAGAGGTTGAAGCTCGATTGCGTGAGTTCGCGTCCGAGGACGTCGAGAAGGAACTGCCCGGTGGTTCGATCGAGATCACGAGGGCAGAGGTGCTGGCGGCCACCGCAATTGACTACGATGCGTTCCTCCGTACACGGCGCAGTGTCCGACAGTTCACCGGCGAAGCCGTTTCGGAGGAGGAAGTCAGGAGAGCGGTAAGCCGGGCCATCAGATCGCCGCGCACTCGCAACAGGGAGACGCGGCACGTCTTCGTGGCCTACTCGCAGGCGATGCGCGACCACCTGTTGACCCTTCATCGGGGGAACCTCGGCTTCGGGCACAAACTCGGGGCGGTCCTCGTCGTCACCGTCGACCTCCGCCAATTCGACATGGCCGGCGAGCGCAACCAATGCTGGATCGACGGCGGAATGTTCGCGGTGTCGCTGGTCTTCGCGTTCCACGCCCAAGGTCTTGGGACTTGCATGCTCAACTGGTCCGCCGCGCTCGAACAGGATCAGGCGCTCCGTAGGGAATTCGACATCCCCGATTATCATGTCGTCGTCACCCTGATCGGAGTCGGACAGATACCGGAGCGGCTTACGGTCGCCTCCTCTCCGTCGCCCGGCGTCGAGGACGTACTGCGAAACCTCGAGGTGCGAGCATGATGGGCTTCAGATGATGGGCGCAATGAAAGCCTGCACGGAAGGTGCTGCTGCCATTGTCAGCCTGCCCAGCACGGTAGCCTGACCGTCCTTGCCCAAGCCGAAGACCGTGGTGGCCCTGCCAGGACCTATACCACGCTCTGGGGCACGACCTCGCTGCAAACAGGCGACGGTCCGTGGAAAGGCGACTCGGTCAGATCGCGTGCGCCTCGCGCAGCGCCGCGATTTTTGCATCGTCCAGGCCGAGTTCCGCCAGGATGGCGACGCTGTGGGCCCCGAGTGCCGGGACGGGATCCATCCGAGGCTGCGAGCCCTTCGGCGCTCCCGGCGGCAGGAGGGCGGGGACCGCACCGTTCGGGGTCGCGACTTCCGTCCAACGGCTTCGGGCGCGCAGTTGCGGGTGATCCCATACCTCGGTCATGGTCCGGACGCGCGCGTTCGCGATGCCGGCCATGTCGAGGCGACCGGTGATCGCCTCGGCCGTGCTCCCGGCAAAGACGGCGACGATGATCTCGGTCAGTGAGACGCGGTTACGGACGCGCGAGACGTTCGAGGCGAAACGCCCGTCGTGGACGAGGTCGGGCCGAAAAAGGACCTTGTCGCAGAAGGTCGCCCACTCGCGCTCGTTCTGAAGCCCCAGCATGACGGTTCTCCCATCCCCGCTCGGGAAAGGGCCGTAAGGGAAGATGGTGGCGTGGCTGGCTCCCGTGCGCGGAGGCGCCTCCTGGCCTTCAAAGGTGTAATACAGGGGGAAGCCCATCCATTCGCCGAGCGCTTCGAGCATCGAGACCTCGACGTGGCTGCCGCGCCCCGTGCGCCCACGCTTCAGCAAGGCGGACAGGATGCCGGTGTAGGCGTACATGCCGGCGGCGATGTCGGCGATGGACAGGCCGGCCTTGACCTGCTCGTCGGGGGTTCCCGTCACCGATAGGAAGCCGGCCTCGCTCTGGATCAGCAGGTCATAGGCCTTCCGGTCGCGATATGGGCCGTCCGGCCCGTAACCCGAGATGTCACACACGATGAGGCTCGGGCAGTCCGCCCGCAGCGCTTCCTCGGACAGGCCGAGCCGCGCCGCCGCGCCCGGTGCGAGGTTCTGGACGAGGACGTCCGCCCTTGAGACGAGGTCGCGGAGGATGGACCTCGCATCCGGGTGCTTCAGGTCGAGTGCCAGGCTTTCCTTCGAACGGTTGCACCAGACGAAGTGGGAGGCCATGCCCTGGACGCGGTCGTCGTAGGCGCGGGCGAAGTCGCCGACCCCGGGCCTCTCGACCTTGATGACGCGCGCGCCGAGGTCGGCGAGTTGGCGTGTGGCGAAGGGGGCCGCTATGGCGTGCTCGAGGGAGACGACCGTGATCCCATCGAGGGGGCGGACGGAGTCATTCAGCGATTGGGGCAGGACAGGGGCGTTCATGGCGCGCGATGCTCCAGGGTTGGTTTGGGGAACAGTGATTTTCAGAGGGAAGGGGCGCCCGGCCGCGTGGACCGCTGGGGGGAGGGGATCTCAGCGACCGCGCCGAGCCCGTCGAGGTAGCCCCGGGTCCGCAGGTCCGGCATCAGCACGGCGCCGATCAAGGACACTGAGACGACGGCCGCGACGTAGTAGTAGAAGTAGCTCTCGACGCCGGCGTTCTTGAAGGAGAGCGCGACGAACTCCGCCGTGCCCCCGAAAACGGCGTTGGCGATTGCGTAAGGAAGGCCCACGCCGAGGCAGCGGACCTCCGTCGGGAACAGGTCGGCCTTAACGGTGCCGGCAATGGGCGTATAGAAGGCCGCAATCACGAGAGCGGTCATTACCAGTGCGAAGGCCGCGTAGGGATTTGACACGGTCGCCAGCGCCGACAGCAGCGGCACGACGGCGAGCGTGGCGAGTCCGGTGAACAGCAGCATGTTGTTCCTGATGCCGATCCGGTCCGACAGGCTGCCGAAGATCGGCTGCAGGGCCATGAATGTCGCGAGCGCGACCGTCATGACGATACTCGTCGTGGTGGCGTCCATCCCGGCGGTGTTGATGAGGAGTTTCTGCATGTAAGAGGTGAAGACGTAGAAATAGAGCGAGCCGCCCATGGTGAAGGCGACCACCAGCATCACCGCGCGCCTGTGCCGCCACAGCGCGGCGAGTGAGCCGGCCTCCTCACGGTGCATAGCCTCAGGCGAGGCGGTCTCCTGCATGGTCCGGCGCAGGTAAAGCACGGCGATCGCGAGGGCGGCGCCGATGAGGAAGGGGACGCGCCAGCCCCAGGCCTTCAACTCCACGACTGGGAGGAGCGATTGAAGGATCAGCAGGACCGTCAGCGCGACGAGTTGGCCGGCGATCAAGGTGAAGTACTGGAAGGAAGAGTAGAACCCGCGCCGACCCTTCGTGGCGATCTCGCTGAGGTAGGTAGCGCCGGCTCCGTATTCGCCGCCGATCGAGAGCCCCTGCACCAGGCGCGCGACCAGCAACAGGATCGGCGCCCCGATCCCGATGGTCGCATGGGTCGGCAGGCACGCGATCATCAGCGAACCAGCGCACATCATGGACACGGACAGGATCATGGACGACTTGCGGCCACGGGTGTCGGCTATCCATCCGAACAGCCAGCCGCCGAGGGGGCGCATGAAGTAGCCCACGGCCAGCACCCCCGCCGAGGCGAGCAGCTGGCTCGCCGAGTCGTCTGTCGGAAAGAACGACGATGAGAAGTAGATCGCTGTGTATGCGTAGATGAAGAAATCGTACCACTCGATGAGATTGCCGGCGCAGGCTCCGGCGACCGCGCGGGCACGTCGACCGGTCGGCATTTCTCCGAAAACCGCGGACTCGTACGTTAGTGTGGACGTGGAAATGTGAATACCTCCCATTGGTGGAGCGAGGATGTCGTCTTTTTTGTTCTTGTTCTTGTTCTTGGTGACCGCCGCTGGCTCGCGGCAGGGCGTGGGTCTCGGGCTGCTCGTGGAGTCCTCCGGCTTGGCCGGCCCTCGACCTCAGCTCGTCCGCATCGTGGCGTTCGCCTGCATGGCTAGAGAGCCATCACCGCCCTCGACCCACAGCCGCAGTTCGCCGTCTCCCTCGCCCCGTCGGCAGCAGACCTGGAAGGGGGCGAGGTCGAATACCGTCCCGACCGCGCGGAACGCGAAGGCAGTCATTTCCGACCCGGGCATGGAGGCCTGGGCGAGGCGGGCCAGCAAGGTGGCGAGCAGCGGCCCGTGCACGATCAGGCCCGGATACCCTTCGATCTCGGTAACATAGCGACGATCGTAGTGAATGCGGTGGCCGTTGAAGGTCAGCGCCGAGTAGCGGAACAGCAGGACGTCGTCGGGCACGACGGCGCGCGTCCATTCGGGACTCGCCGGGGCACGGGCCGGAGGGGCGGCCGGCGTCCCGGGAGCGGGGAGCCCGCGGTAGACGATATCGTGCCACTCCGTCAGCACGTGGCCCCGCGGCCCGGAGATGTCGTGGCGCACCACCACGAAGACCAACGGCCCCGTGCGTCCGTCCTTGGACGTAACGTCCTCGACGGTCGAGACGCGCCGTAGGACGTCTCCAATCCGGATGGGCGAGGTGAACGCGAAGCGTCCGCCGGCCCACATGCGGCGGGGGAGTGGGACGGGCGGGAGGAAGCCGCCGCGCTTCGCATGTCCGTCGGACCCTAGGCCGTGTGGACGAATTTAGAGCAGCAACGCTTTTGGGGATTCCCTTGCTGGCTCAGGTCTGATTCTCATGCCCCGAGGCATTCGGGGGGTGAGATCGATGTCGACGCGAATGACGGAGCAAGACTGGACGCATACACTCGCGGTGTTCCGCGCCTGCCTTCCCCGGCGGGGACGGAAGGCAACAGATGATCGGCTTTTTCTTGAAGCGCTTCATTTTTTCAGCGTCGAAAATGTTCGCTGGCGCGCTTTGCCCGAGCGCTTCGGTTTGTGGAACAGCGTGTGGAAGCGGTTTGATCGGTTAAGCCAGGCCGGCGTGTTCGAAGCCTTCTTCGACACGCTCGCGTCGATGAGCGACACCGCTCATCTCGTTCAGATGTTCGACTCGACTATCGTGCGCGCCCATGTGTCGGCAGCCGGCGCAAAAGGGGGCAGCACGGACAAGCCCTCGGTCGCTCTCGCGGCGGCTTCACCACGAAGATCCATGCCAAGTCCGACGCTTCCGGCGACATCATCGCCTTTGATCTGACCGGCGGTGAAGCTTCCGACGGGCGACACTTCGAAACCCTGCTCGACATCGGCCCCGATCTTCAGCCCCGTGCCGTGATCTGCGACAAGGGCTATGCCAGCAAAGCCAACCGAGACGCCGCGAGGACGCGCGGTATCGCCCCTGTGATCCCCCACAAAGCGAACGAGAAGAACAAGCCGGCCTTCTTCGCTCGCACCCTTTACAAGGCCCGGGCCCGCATCGAGCAGGGCATCGGTCGGCTGAAGCGCTTCAAGCGCGTCGCCCTCCGATGCGAGAAGACCGCAAGAAACTTCCGATCCATCGTCGCTTTCGCCGCAGGACTGTGCTTGGTCAAATTCGTCCACACCGCCTAGTTCGGATCGGCGGTGCAGGGGCAGGAAATAGAGCCAATGCCAAAGCGGAGGCAGGGGATCGCCGGGCTTCGGCGAGCCCTCGGCCTCGTCGAGCGTCGCCGCGAGCGCGGCGGCCGGGAAGCCTGTAACGACATCCTCGCGGATCTCCTGGCGACCGATCCAGGACCGCAGACTCCCCAAATCCAGATCCATCGCTGTAAACCCTCCCGAAACACTCGTCGCGTGTTCGGGCGCATAGGGACTGGACACCACTCGGGAGACCATGCGCATCTTTCGAGGCCAGCCTTCGCGGATTCTGTAGGCTGGCCGCGGGAGGCCGCATGCGCTTCGACGTCACGGACCTGAGGCTGTTCGTCTCCGTGGCGGAGGCGGCCAGCATCACGCACGGCGCGGCGGCGGCGAACATGGCGCTTGGTGCGGCGAGCGCCAGAATCCGCGGCATGGAAGAGGTCGCGGGCGTGGCGCTGCTCGACCGGGAACGCCTGGGCGTGCCCCTGACTCCGGCGGGACGCGCATTGCTGCAGCACAGCCGCATCGTGCTGCAGCAGCTCGGGAGGATGCGCAGCGAACTCGATGAGTTCGCACACGGGCTCAGGGGCCAAGTACGCCTGTTCTCGAACACCAATGCGCTTGTCGAGTTCCTTCCGGCAGCGCTGAGCGAATACCTGATGAAGAATCCCGGCGTGAACGTCGATTTGCAGGAGCACTTGAGCGACCACATTGTCAGGAGCGTCGCCGAAGGTGTCGCTGACATCGGGATCGTCGCGGGTTCGGTCGACGTCGCCTCGCTCGAGACATTCCCGTTCCGCGAGGACCGGCTCGTCGCTGTCGTCCCGCGCGATCACGCCCTCGCCGGCCGGCGGCGGATCTCTTTCAGCCTGATGCTCGACTACGACTTCATCGGACTATCCGATGGGGCGGCGCTCCAGGACTTCCTGGCGGGCCATGCCATGCGGGTCGGGCGTCGCCTGCGCCTGCGAGTTCAATTGCGCAGCTTCGACGGCGTGTGCCGGATGGTCGAGAGCCGGACGGGAGTCGCGGTCGTGCCCGCCTCGGCCGCGAAACGCCTGCGTCGCATCATGGCGATCAAGATCATCCCGCTTGAGGATGCCTGGGCGTTGCGCCGACTGACCATCTGCGTGCGTTCCATGGGCGACCTACCCGCCCATGCCGCTCGCTTGGTCGAGCACCTCAGACAAGCTTGAGCACGTTCACCCCGCTCCGAGCCGTGGGTGTTAATTTCCACCAAGATCTGACCCAGGCTTTCCACTGAGAACTGACCCGTCCTGATGGTGGCTGGTTGGTCAGCGAGCGGTCAAGTCCTTTGCTTTCTCCTTGGTGGGTTTGGAGGCCTTTGCCGAACTGTTCCTGAAACGGAAGCTGTCGTTTCCGGTTTCCAGGATATGGCAGTGGTGAGTGAGGCGGTCGAGCAAGGCCGTGGTCATCTTGGCATCTCCGAAGACTGTGGCCCACTCCGAAAAACTCAGATTAGTGGTGATCACGACGCTGGTACGTTCATACAGTCTGCTTAGCAGATGGAACAGCAAGGCACCACCCGAGGCGCTGAACGGCAAGTATCCCAGTTCATCGAGGATAACGACATCCGAATGGACAAGTCGGCCGGCGATCTGTCCGCCCTTTCCTTGAGCTTTCTCCTGTTCAAGGGCGTTGACGAGTTCCACGGTGGAGAAGAAACGGACTCGCTTGCGATGTTGCTCGATGGCTTGGATGCCGAGGGCTGTGGCGATGTGAGTCTTGCCAGTGCCAGGACCTCCGACCAGAACGATGTTGTGAGCATCGTCCAGGAACTCGCAACGATGGAGCTGGCGGACGAGAGCTTCGTTGATCTCGCTGCTGGTGAAGTCGAAGCCGTTGAGATCGCGGTAGCTCGGGAAGCGGGCAGCCTTGAGCTGGTAGGCTGTTGAACGGACTTCCCGCTCGGCTGTTTCTGCCTTCAGGAGCTGCGACAGGATCGGCATGGCCGCCTCGAACGCCGGCGCGCCCTGTTGGGTCAGCTCCTCGACGGCTTGGGCCATGCCGTGCATCTTCAGGCTCCGCAGCATGATGACGATGGCTCCGCTGGCCGGGTTATGGCGCATGACGCACCTCCCTGGCCCGACGCAAAGCGTCGTAGCGTTCGACGTTGGCCCGCGGTTCGGTGACCAGCGTGAGCGCCTGGGAGTGTCGACCGTCGGCGCAGTCGGCGGTGTGCCGTCGATCAGTCGGTGCAGCAGGTTGATGATGTGGGTCTTGGCCGGCACGCCGGCCTTCAAGGCCAGTTCGACGGCCGTGAGCACGGCTTCCTCGTCATGCTGGAGGACCAGGGCCAGGATCTCGACCATCTCGCGGTCGCCACGGCGTCTTGAGCAGGTGCTGCTGCAGGGCCCTGAAAGCGTCCGGCATCTTGGCGAAGGGCGCGCCGTTCCGCAGTGCACCAGGTTTGCGTTGCACGACCGCCAAGTAATGACGCCAGTCGTAAACCGTCTCGCTCCGACGATCATGGGACCGAGCGAAGACGCGACGGTGCTCACCGATGGCTTGTCCGTCGGCGACGAGGAGGATGCGGTCGGGATAAACGCGCAGACTGACTGGGCGGTTGGCGAAGGACGCAGGCACGCTGTAGCGGTTGCGCTCCAGATGGACGAGGCAAGTCGGAGAAACGCGTTTGGTGTACTCGACGAAGCCGTCGAACGGTCGAGGCACAGCCATCAGATGCCGGACTTCCTCGGCCCAAATTTCGGCGATCGTGCCGGGCTGCGATCCGTGCGGCGTCACAGCCCACAACTCCCTGCATCGTTTCTCCAGCCAGTCGTTGAGCGCATCCAGGGAAGGGAAGCTCGGCATGGGCTGCCAAAGCCGATGACGGGCGTCCTGCACGTTCTTCTCGATCTGCCCCTTCTCCCAACCGGAGGCTGGATTGCAGAACTCAGCCTGGAAAAGATAATGGCTGACCATGGCCGAGAAACGGATGTTGACTTGTCGTTGCTTGCCGCGGCCGACCTTGTCGACGGCAGTCTTCATGTTGTCGTAGATGCCGCGTTGCGGCACTCCACCCAGGACGCGGAACGCGTGGACATGAGCGTCGAACAGCATCTCGTGGGTTTGTAGTAGGTAGGCCCGGAGGGTAAAGGCACGACTATAGGACAGTTTAACATGAGCGACCTGCAACTTGGTTCGCTCATCGGCAATCAGAGCCCAGTCTTCTGACCAGTCGAACTGGAACGCTTCGCCCGGCGTGAACGCCAGGGGCACGAAGGTGCCGCGACCACTGCTCAGTTGCTCACGCTGTCGGGCAGCCTTCCAATCACGGGCATAGGCGGCCACCCGATTGTAAGAGCCCTCATAGCCGAGCCCGACGAGATCGACGTGCAGCTGCCCGATCGTCCGCTTCTGTTTGCGCGTCTTGGCCGACTCGATGCGCAGCATCGCCGAAAGTTTGTCAGCATATGCGTCGAGTTTACTCGACCGCTTGGAAGCTTTGAAGCGGGGTTCGACGTTTTCTGAGCGCAGATACTTGCGGACCGTGTTTCGCGATAGCCCGGTGCGTCGGGCGATCTCACGGATCGAAAGCTGGTCCCGGTAGTGCCAGCGTCGGATGACGCTCAATAACTCCATGTCGATCACTCCGATGCCCCCCACACAGCCGCGTGGGAGGAGGTGAAAACATGGGTCAAATCTCAGTGGAAAAGTTCGTGCCCCCTGGGTCACTTCTCAGCGGAATTCAACACCGAGCCGTCGTAGAGCAGCGTCCCCGGCCCCACGTCGCTGGCCGCAACGTCGTAGGTCGGCGCGAGGCCGAAGGCGGCGCTGTTGGCGAAGTAGCTCTCGCCGACCGTGTTGACGCCCGGCACGAGTTGCTGGGCGCGCTCGTCGCCCGAGCCCTGGCCGCTCGCCGCGTCGTGGAAGATGCCGCCCGGGCTCGTCCCGCTCGTTCCGCCTCCCGAAAGGACCAGCTTGAAGGCCGAGGGGCTGACCTGCTGCCCGTTGAGGGTCACCGCCAAGCGATAGTCGGTCGCCGCGGTCTCGACCGGGAAGTAATAGTAGACGTCGGCGGTGTTCACCCCCGCCACTGTCTCGACCGTCCCGGTGCCGACGAGCTTGCCCGATGCCTCGAAGACCTTGAGACCGAGTGCGTCCGGAGCGCCCTTGTTGTTCACGCCTTCGTAGGGCGCCGTCCATTGCAGATCGACGTGGGTGGTTTCCCCTGCTGGAATGGTGACCGTCTCGTATGGCGTGCCGTTGTCGAACACCTCGGCATTCGCGGCCGTGCCGTCGCTGAGCACGGTCTGCTGCGGGGTGAAGGGCTGTTCCAGGAAGGCTTGACCGAAATTGCCGGCGGAGGTGAAGACGTTCACGCCGGCCGCCACCGCGGCCGCCTCGGTCGTCGCGACGCTGGCGTCGATCTGGTAACCGGGCCCATGCGTGAAGGCGTCGTCGTCGACGATGACTTGGCAGCCCGCCGCCTGCAACGCCCTGACCGAGGCCGCGAAGTCAGCCTGCGAGTTGCCCTGCGCCGCGAAGTAGAGCTGCGCTCCCGGGGCGACTTGATGCACTTCCTCGGCCATGGCGCGACCCTCGTCGTCGCCCTGCGCGTCGTCGTCCCGCAGCACCGTGACGGCCGAGGTGCCGTCGGGGTTGGCGGGCAGGTAGCCCGCTGCGGCGTCGGCGTTCGCCGAGCCGGGCGCCACCGTGTCGAAGCTGTTGGAGATGATGCCGACCTTGACCCCGGCCCCGGTGATCGGCGCGCCTGTCGCGGGCGCGATCTCCGTCGCCCGCGCGATGTCCGCCCCCATGGCGCGGTCGCCGTCGGTGATCTGATACTTCTTGCGTGGGAGCGATCCGGCGTAGCTGACCGTGGTGCCGCCCTGTCCGTCGTCGGCGACGTTCAGCGCGCCGGCCGCGGCCTCCACGTCGTGCAGCGCCGAGAGCACCTGGCCCGACGCGCCGTAGAGCGACAGCGTCTGCGTGGCGGCATCGTAGGCGGCGCTGCTCGCCGCGACGGCGGTGAAGTCGATGAGGTCGCCCGAGGCGAAGCCCGTGACGGCGCCCGCGAAGGCGTCCGGCGCCGCGATCTCCAGCCGGCCGTCGACGCTTCCGAAAGCGATGGTCTGGCCCGACGACACGCTGCCTTCGAGTTCCACCGTGGTGGCGTCCTCCAAGGTGATCGTACCCGTCCCGGTCAGCGCGCCGCCGACGTCAATGAGGGGCCCCACCGCTGTGACGGAGGCGTTGTTGACCACCGTCGAGCCCGCGGCCGCCGTGATGCCTGCGCCCGCCTCGTCGGTTATGCGGCCTTCGAGGTCCAACGTGGCGCTCGGCCCGACCGTGACGGACGCGCCTCGGGTGATCAGCAACCCGTTCTGGACCGACGGGTCGCCCGACAGCGTCAGCACCGTGCCGGCGCCCGCGTCCGTCACAGGGCAGGCGATCGCCGATACGCCGTCCGAGGCGATCGTCGCCGAGCCTGCAAGCGTGATCGAAGAGAACGACTCGAGATAGACGCCCGACAACTGCAGCGTGGCGGGGTCGTTCGCGGCGTCACCCAGGGTTATGCCGAGGCCGTCGTAGATCGAGCCGTCGAGCCCCTCCGCCCCGATGAGGTCGGCGGTGCCGCTCCCGACCGTTGCGGTGTCGCCCGGAATGGGCGCGCCTGGCGCCCCCGTGTTCGCCGCGGCCCACCGGCTCGGGTCGGCCCAATCTCCCGAGCCACCGTTCCACGTGCGATTCGTCACGGCGTCTCTCCCAAGAGTTGATAGGAATGTAGTCGAGCCGGACAGAATGTCGATGACGTTTTGAACATCGGGAGCACCGATTGTTCGCCCATACGGTCCTTAACCAGGATCGCCGATCGTCAACAGAGCCCACATCGTCACTGCCCGGCGCCGCAGGTGTTCCGTTGATCCACTGATTTCTTATGACGTTCGTAGTCGTCCACCCATTCGAGGCGATCTTCTGGTGGCGAATCCAGCGTTCGCCAACCGATCTCGCCTTCCGAGCGGTGACGGCCGGATTCGAGCCAACCTTGCGCGTAGCGCCATCCGATGGCGTCACCTCGAGGCAGACATCGCCGGTCGAGATCGGGGGACAGCGTGCTGACCCGGAAACGGGGGCGACTTCGCTACCCTTGCTCGATGTAGAGCGCGAGCTTGAGGGCCGGGTCGTCGTTGGCCTGGAATGTCGCGTACTCGTAGGCGGCGGTTCCGCCCGTTCGGAGGTGTAGCCTCTTGGACCCGGACCGGGAAACCGCAATGTCGTGGTCGGCCCACCACGACTCGAATTCCGCGCTTTCGACGCGCAGGCGCTCGACAAGCCCGTCGAACGCGGGGTCACCCGGCCAAAGGTCGTGCGTCGCGCGGAACAGCGACAGCATGCGCCGGGCCTCCTCGGCCCATCCGGCGCCGAACAGCCGGCGCGCCTCTCCGTCCGTGAACATGAAGTGCAGGATGTTGCGCTCCCCCGTGGTGCGCAGCCCGAAGTCCGTCAGGAGGTCCGACGACGCCGCATTCCAGGCGAGGACGTCCCAACGCTGCCCCGTGACGTAGGCCGGTCCGGGCAACCCCTCGACGACGCGCCGCAGCGCGTCGGGGACCGTCTCGCGCACGAACGGCGCGCGCGCGGAGCCGCGCGCCAGGGCGTGGAGGTGGCGGCGCTCCCCCGCGTCGAGCCGCAGCGCCCCGGCGAGGGCTTCGACCGTCGCGCCGGAGGGCGACACGGCGCGCCCCTGCTCCAGCCGGACGTACCATTCCGTGCTGATGTTCGCGAGCCCGGCGACCTCCTCGCGGAGCAGGCCGGGCGTGCGCCGGGCGCGGCCTGCGCCGAGGCCCACGTCCCCAGGCTGCAGCTTGGCGCGGCGGGAGCGGAGGAAGGCTCCGAGGGGACGGTTTCCGGGCACGCGTGGCATCCTGGCACGATGGATACCAGGACAGTACCATCCCTCCACCGGTGACCGGCAAGGCCTTATCCCTCAAGTGTGATCGACCAATCGGGAGAGCCCTTGTGAGAGCTGTCGTGTTGAAGGACTTCGGACGTCCCCTCGAAATCGAGGACGTGCCTGATCCGATCCTCGGGACCGGAGAGGTGATCGTCGACGTCGCGGCCGCCCCCGTCCTGTCCTACGCCGACGAGGTGTTTAGCGGCGCCCGCAGGTACCTGCTGCCCACGCCCGTCGTGCCGGGCTGCGGCGCGATCGGCCGTGTGCGCGAGGTCGGACCGGACGCGACACGGCTGAAGCCCGGCGACTGGGTGTTCTGCGACCCGACCGTGCGGTCGCGGGACGACGCCCTCATGCCCGACATCGTGCTCCAGGGCTGGAGCGCGCGGGGCGAAGGCGGCCAGAAGCTGCAGGGCTATCACCGCGACGGCCCCTTCGCCGAACGCGTCCGCGTGCCGACCGAGAACGCGGTGCCGATCGGCGACATCGACCCGGCCGATGCCGGCCTCTGGTGCGCGGTCAACACGCTGCTGATCGCCTACGGCGGGCTGCTGGCCATGGAACTCAGGGCCGGCGAGAACCTCCTGGTGAGCGGGGCCACGGGCAACTTCGGCAGCGCCGCGACGCTGACCGCCCTGGCCATGGGGGCACGCTGCGTCGTGGCCCCGGGCCGAAACGAGGCGGTCCTGGCCGACCTCGACCGCCGCTTCGGCAGGCGCGTCGCGCCCGTGGTCCTCACCGGCGACGCGGCGCGCGACGGCGAGGCCATGCGGGCGGCCGCGCCGGGCGCCATCGATGCCGTGCTGGACTTCCTCCCCCCGTCCGTCGGGGCGTCCGTGGCGCGGACCGCGATCATGGCCGTCCGGCCCTATGGCCGGGCGGTGCTGATGGGCGGCGTCGGCATGCTGGGCGGCGAGGATCTCGCCCTTCCCTATCCCTGGATCATGCGAAACCTCGTCACCGTGAGGGGACAGTGGATGTACCCACGCGAGGCCGTGGCCGGGATGGTGGGCCTGGTTCGGGCAGGGCTGCTCAGTCTGTCCCATTTCGCCGTCACTGAGTTCGCGCTCGACGACGTGAACGATGCCGTCGCGCATGCTGCCGCCAACGCAGGCCCATTCCGGCTCACGGTGCTGAAGCCGTAGCGTTCGTCGATCCTGGTCATACTCGGCAAGCCGCCCAGAGCGCGGATCGGCGCCGACGGCCGGGGGTGATGCGCCATCGACCTTGCCCCGCTGTCCACCTCCAGACCCACCTTTCACCGACCGGGTGTGGTTTGCGGAGGCGTCGACGTCCTGGGCACACCCAAGCTTCACCGGCCTGCACGCAGGGCGTCAAGGAAAGTCGTCAGCACGGGGCGCATCTGCCGCCGGGATGGGTAGTAGACGTGAAAGCCCGGGAACGGCGGCGTCCAGTCCGCGAGCAGGCGCACCAGCCGCCCGCTCGCGACATGCGGGGCCACCTCGTGGTCGAGGAGGTAGGCCACGCCGAGGCCGTCCAGCGCCGCCCCGAGCATCAACTCAGGCTCGTTGAAGGCGAGCGCCCCCGCGACACGAACGGCAAGCACTTGGCCGCCGCGCTCGAACTCCCACGCATACAGCGATCCCGCCCCGGTCAGGCGGTAGTTGATGCAGCGGTGGCGGATGAGGTCGCCCGGCACCATGATCGGCTCAGCCATCGTCAGATAAGATGGCGCCGCCACGACCGCCATGCTCAGGTCGGACCCGACCTTCCGCACGATCATGTCGCGCTCGATCTTCTCGCCGAGCCGAATTCCCGCGTCGAACCTATCGGCGACGATATAGCCCGATTCCGTGAGGATGCGGGGTTGACGACGGGGTCGCTTTCGATTCGGTTTTGTGTCGATGATCAAGCGCCATTTCCTGAGCAAGGACGATCGTGCGCGGCTGACGGGCATCGCGCGGGATGGGCTTGAGGAGCATCGGGTCGCCCGGCGCGCCAACGCGATCCTTTTGTTGGACAAGGGCTGGAGTTGCGAGCAGGTTTCGGAGGCTCTCCTCCTGGACGACGACACGATCCGGAGCTGGTTCAAGGTTTATCGCGAGGGCGGCGTACCGGCTCTGGCGCGCTTCGACTTGGCGGGCGGGCACCGCGCCTTGACGGTGGAGCAGCTCACGGCCCTGAAAGCCTGGGCCACGGAGGCGCTTCCGGCGTCGACACGCGCGATCGGTCATCACATCCGGACGACGTATGGCATGTCGTACACGCGATCCGGTTTGATCAAGCTGATGGCGGCGCTGGATTTTGTCTGGCGCAAGCCTGACCTTGTGCCCTCGCATCTCGACCTTGCGGCGCAGGAAGCGTTCATCGAGCAGCATGAGCGGCTCCGCAACGGCCTTGGGGCCGACGAAGCGATCGTCTACGGCGATGCCGTTCACCCGACCCATCAGACGCGACCGGCGGGCGTGTGGATGCCGCGTGGCGCCGACGTCGCGGTTCCTGCGGCGTCGGGCCGTGATCGCATGAACATCCATGGTGTGATCGACCTGGAGACCGGCGCGACGCGGATGAAGGAAGTGCTTTCGGTCGATGCGCAAAGCACGATCGAGCTTCTGACCTCCATCGAGAACGCCTACACGACGATGCGTCGGATCCATGTCTATCTGGACAACGCCCGCTATCATCATGCCCGTGCTGTTCAGGATTGGATGAGGCAACCGGGACGGCGCATCGTGCTTCACTTCATCCCGAGTTACTGCCCTCACCTCAACCCGATCGAGCGGCTCTGGGGCGTGATGCACCAGAACATCACCCACAACCGGTACTATGCCACATTCAAGGACTTCGCGGAGGCGATCCTGACATTCCTCAAGGAAACGGTCCCGAAGCACTTCAGTCGCTTCTCATCCCGAATCACCGATAACTTCCGCATCCGAGACCCAAAGGATTCTCGGGTCGTCGCGTCGTAGATGTATATCTCGATAGGCGTAGTCGATCAGAACCTCGACGGTCGCATCCGGGTGCGCGGCGACGAAGGCGGGAAGCACCGGCCTGACCACTGCCTCGTAGGCCTGCCGCGTCATTGTCAAGCGCAGGGTGCCCGAGATCCGGTCGCGCCCACGGTCGAGCGCGTCGAGCGCGCCCTCGATGTTGTCCAGCGCCGGGCCGAGCGTCGCGAGCAGATCCTCGCCCGCTTCGGTCGCCGCCACGCTTCGGCTGTTGCGCGCGAGCAGACGCGTGCCGACCCGCGCCTCCAATCGCCGGATCGTGTGGCTGAGGTTGGACACCGACGTCCCGATCTGGCCCGCCGCACGGGTGAAGCTGCCCAGGCGCGCGACCGTCGCGAAGGCGGCGAGGTCGTCCAAGCTGGCCCGGTCCATCGTGTGACCTCGTTCAACGGCCCTTGTGATGGTGAGCAGCTAATCGAACGCTGTCTCGGCCGCTACGTCTACGTCATCACGCGATGGAGAAGGCCCATGATCACGAAGGATGCCGTCTGGCTCGTCACCGGCTGCTCGAAGGGACTCGGCCGCGCCCTGGCTCGTGAAGTGCTCGCTGCCGGCTACCGTGCCGTCGTCACCGCGCGTCGCGTCGAGGACGTCGCCGATCTCGCGGCCGAGCACGGCGACGCGGCGCTCGCCATCCCCCTCGACGTCACGGATCGGGAACAGGTGGCGGCCGCGGTCGCGGCGGCGGAACAGCGCTTCGGTGGTGTCGACGTGCTGGTCAACAACGCCGGCTATGGCTACCTCGCCGCGATCGAGGAGGGCAGCGAGGCTGATATGCGGGCGCTGTTCGAGGCCGACCTGTTCGGGCCCGTGGCCCTGATCAAGGCGGTGCTGCCCGGCATGCGCGCTCGGCGGCACGGACACGTCGTCAACGTCAGTTCGATCGGGGGCCTCGTGACCTACCCGGGCGTCGGCTACTACCACATGGTCAAATTCGGCGTGGAGGCGCTGTCGGATGCGCTGGCCAAGGAGGTGGGGCCACTCGGCATCGGCGTCACGGCGGTGGCGCCTGGCGCATTCCGCACCGACTTCCGCGGTCCCGCTTCGATCAAGCAGTCGGCGACGCGGATCGACGACTATGCCGAGACGGCGGGCATGTCGCGTGCCGGTACGCAGGCCGGCCATGGCAAGCAGCAGGGCGACCCCGCCCGTGGTGCACGCGCCATCATCGCGGCCGTCGAAGCCGAGCGGCCGCCGGTGCACCTGCTGATCGGCAGGGACGCGCTCGACCAGTTCCGCACCAGGCTCGACGACATGCGCCGCGAGACTGACGCCTGGGAGGACGTGACCCGCGGTACCGACTTCGAGGTCGAACTCTCGGGCTGATCTCGACGGATGCACCTCTGTTCCCTGGGTGAATCGCCGGCCGACAGCCGCATCTCCGGTACATACGTCGCTGTGGCCCGTGAACTCGTTCTCAGGTTCGCGGGCCGTCCGGCGGCGGCTCAGCACCCGCAGGGTGGTCGAGGTCCGCGGTCAGTCGAGCCCCATTCCGACCACGAGAGGGCGGAGCGGCACGAGGATACGATCTTCGTCGAGGATGGCGGCGAGCGGGTCGCCGTGGAAGTCTACGTTGATGGTGCTGCCCATGGTGGGGCTCCAGCTTCGCCCCGCTGCGGGGCGGTGAGAGTAGAATTCGCTCCGTGGTGGGGCGCCAACACGGAAGGCTTGTTCGCGACATTTCGGATTGGACGCGGATGTCTTAACCTTGAGCGTGCCGTTCCCTTGAACGTTCGCGCCCATCGGCCAGCCTCTACCCGAGCCGGATCGCTTCGGCCCGGCTCAGGCGACCGCGGCGAGATCCCGTGCCCACAGGACGTCGCGGTCGTCTTTACTTGGCGAAAAGGCCCGTCCGCGGGGGTGCGGACGGGCCGGGCCGGGGCGTGTCAGGGGCCGGGGGCGACGATCTTGCGGGCGTTGCTTCAGGGAGCCGTCGCGGCGTCGAGGGCCGTCTCTATCTCGCAGACGGTGAAATAGGCGCCGCTCCACAGGACGTCGTCGACGACATCGACACTGCCGTCCGTGGCGTGCCGCAGGACGCGAGCGAGACACTGCGCGCGTAGAAGGCCAGCCTCCGATTCGCTGAACTTGCGCTCGGCCGGGGTCATCGGAAGCGGTCCCATCGCTCGACGGGCACGCGGCCCCGGATATCGGCCAGCACGATCCCCTGAAAGCACGGCCATGAACACGGCGTTCGTCACGTGGTCGAAGAGCGTGATCTCCCGACGTGTGCCGCAGCTAAGCACCTTGTAAGCTGGGGTGGAAGGGTGGTTCAGGCTGCTCGGCCGAGGATGCACGATACCTGGACGGCCGACCACTCGCCGCCCCGCGCCCTGCGTACCTTGCGGGCGTTCAGCGCCTCCGCGACGGCCCGCAGCGAGATGGCGCCACCGGCCTGCACCTCACGGATGATCTGCAGCACGTTTCCGGCAAAATTGTCGGCCCGAGCGGCCTGCAGGACACACCCGAGCCGCTGCGCTTCGGCAAGGTTCGTGCGGTTGCCGAGCTTGGCGCCGGCCGCCTTTTTCTGCGCCAGCGCCGCCCGAGTGCGGGACGAAATCATCGCCCACTCCTTCTCGGCCAGGGCGGCTCAAATGTGCAAAATGAACGGGTCCGCATCCGAGCCCAACTCGGCGACGATGAAGGGCACGCGCTGCGCCATCAGGTTGGCGATGAAGGCCACGTCGCGGCTGAGCCTGTCGAGCTTGGTGACCCCACGGCGCCCTTCACCTTGCGAGCCATCGCCAGCTCTGCGGCGAACTGCGGGCGACGCTCCAGCGCGTCGGACCCCTTGCCCGTCTCGACCTCGACATGCTCGGCCACGACGTCGAGCCCGTTGGCCTCGGCGAAGGCCAGCACCGCGACGCGCTGGGCATCGAGCCCCAGCCCCGACCTGCCCTGTCTGTCGGTCGAGACGCGAAGATAGGCGACGACTTGGCGGACAACGGGCATGATGGCCTCGGATCGCTGTCTGTTACATACTTATGCGTTGCTTCACGGGTGCTACCTCATCATAAGCGAAGCGAGGGGGCGCTGTGCGCGCCTTTGGAGGAAGAGACGTGTCGATGACGGAAGAACCTGCCACCAGTCCCGACTTCACCGAGACGACGTCGGAGATCATCGCCGCCTATGTGTCCAAGAACTCGGTTCCTGCCGCCGATCTGCCCGACCTCATCAGGTCGGTGCACGACACCTTGTCGAGCCTCGGCAAGCCGGAGCAGCTTCCGGTTCCGGTGGAACTCAAGCCGGCCGTGCCGATCCGCAAATCCGTCACGGAAGACTACATCGTCAGCCTTGAGGACGGCCGGAAGTTCAAGTCGATGAGGAGATACCTCGCCGGCCTCGGCATGACGCCGGACGAGTACCGGGCCAAGTGGGGGCTCCCCAGGGATTACCCGATGATAGCGCCTGCCTACGCCAAAGCCCGGTCGGAGATGGCGAGAGGCATGGGGTTCGGAAGAAAGCGCGTAGGAGCGATCGCCCCGGCTCCGGCGGTAGAGCAGCCCGCCCTGCAGCCCGAGCCCGAAGCGCCGAAGAAGCGCGGTCGGGCGAAGAAGGCGGCGTAAGGCGTCACGCCAGCAACGGGCCGATCTCGATCTCGGGGCGGGGATGGTCAGGCATTCCCGCAGCCACGCCTGCTCGACGGCCAAGCCGCGAGTGGGGCGAAGAAAATATCCTCAGCTTCGCGAACTCCGTTAGTCGAACGTGTGTCATAGCAATATCGTCGGCAGAACTTGAGCGCTGACGACTGAGAGATCCATGCACTCTCGCTCGTCAAGTATCAGGTGAGATTAACATGCCACGCTATTTCATTGACGCCGACGATGGAGACTTCCCGCATCGCGACCTCGAAGGGCACGATCTGTCCGACACCGAAGCAGCGCGCAAGGCGACACTCGACGCGCTGCCCGACATGGCGCGGGACAAGATACCGGACGGTGACAACCGCATCTTCACGGCGACGGCCCGCGACGAGGACGGCAACGTTATCTACACCGCCAGCCTGACCCTCAAAGGTGTGCGGAGCTACGGAACGGCGCCGAAACCTGAGAGCCCAGCGGCTGGCTCGCTCTCCTCTCTGCCATGACATGCCGCACCCACTTGTGGTGAAACCCGCAGGCCTTCTCGACCTGCCGCAGCTTGTCCTCCGTGTCGGCCCATTCGATCGCCTCGCCGTAGCGCATACTGCGGATGCCCCGACTCGTTTCTGCCTGTGAGGCGACCAGCAGCTCGGCGTCGATCTCCCGCTGTTCCTCCGGGATCGGCGCGAGCAGGGAGCCAACATCCCTTGTACGTCGGGGCGCCGGGCCGGTTCACGGTTCCGCACGCCGGACAGAGCCGGGGTTTCGCCGGCACGCCCTTGCGCTGACGGCGTGGCTTGTCGTCGAGCGACCATGACCGCGCCTCGTCGGGCAGACCATGGGCGAGGCTGTTGCCGGCGTGGTGGAGGACGATCGCCCGGTCCTTGCCCGTCGCCGGCCCGAGCGCGCGGCCGACCTGCTGCAGGTAGAGACCGAGCGACTTCGTCGGCCGGAGCAGGACGGCGGCGCCGATCGCCGGCACGTCCACGTCCTCGAAGATCAGCCCGGCATTCGTCAGCACGTCGAGGTCGCCCGTGCCCAGCGCCTCGATGCGCCGCCGCTGCTCGTCCTTCTCGGCGTCGCCGCCCACGTGCGCGACCCTAAACCTGGCGGCGTTGAACCGCTCCGCCACGGCCCAGCTATGCGCGACCCCGGCGCAGAACGCCACCGCCGTCACGCCGCGGCACAAGCGCCCGTAGTGCTCCACCGCGTTGCCCACCAGCGCGCCGTCCGACATGGCCTCGGCCAGCTCGCCCGCCGCATAGTCGCCGCCGCGCGTGCGCAAACTTTGCTCTCCGGGGCTGGACTGCGTGTTCGCCGACACGGGCTACAATGCGCAGCAGACTTATGGGGCGGCAGCGGGCAACGGGCTGCGGTTGGAGGTCGTCCGCCGCAACCCCCATGCGATCGGCTTCGAGGTGATCAAGCGACGTTGGGTTGTGGAGCGGACATTCTCCTGGCTGGGCCGGAACCGGCGCTTGGCCAAGGACTTCGAGAACGTCGCCTCCACCCTGCTAGCCTTCGTCACGCTGGCCGCTATCCAGTTCGGCATCCGGCGACCCGCGCGATCGTAGGCTTTTGGGTCAGGCTTCGACCAAAAGGTTGGTCGCGGCGCGTACGGAAAAGTGCGGCATACGCCATGAAGTCGAGACCTCGCGCGTCGGTGCAGGCAATGGCCGAGCCCTGGCGGCGATCGAGGCGGAGCGTGCCCGGTCGGCGGAGATCAGAGCCGAACAGGATCGATTGGCGGGAGAGCCGTCCGAGCGCCGCCGCAAGTCATGGCTCGTACGCGCGCTGTGGATGCTCCTCGACCGCCACCCACCACGGTGGCTGCCGTTCTGAAGGGACGGCCCGCGAAGGTAGGGCTGGCTTGCCCGGGCTCAGGCGCGGGGCCACACTGGTGTGGAAGCAAAGGACGGTGCGGCGGCATGGCTTGGCATCGGAATGACGTACGGCCCTCCACCGCGACGCGGCGCAGGGCGTGGCTCGTCGTCGGACTTCTCTTCGCGGCCGGGTTCGTGAACTACCTCGACCGGTCCACGCTCTCGATCGCCAACCACGACATCGCGTCCGAGATGCACCTCTCGCCGGGGCAGATGGGCGCGCTGCTGTCCGTTTTCGCCTGGACCTACGCGCTGCTGCAGTTGCCGGCCGGCGCCTTGGCGGATTTGCTCGGGCCGCGCGTCATGTTGTTCGCCGGCATGACCGCTTGGTCGGTCGCGCAGGTTGCGAGCGGCTTCGTCCGCTCATTCGGCCAATTCCTCATCGCCCGAGGGGCGCTCGGCATTGGGGAGTCGCCGATGTTCACGGCCGGCGCCCGCGCGGTCGTGGACTGGTTCCCAGTCAACGCGCGAGGCTTGCCGCTCGGGCTGTTCAACGGGGCCTCCTCGTTCGGTCCGGCGGTCGCGCCGCCGTTGCTGACGGCGCTGATGCTTGCCTTTGGGTGGCGCGCGATGTTCGTCCTGATGGGCCTGCTCGGAGCCGGCGTGTCGCTCGCCTGGATTCTCCTCTACGGGACGCCCGAACGGAGCGGGGTACCCGAGCCCGACCTGGCCGCCCTCCGGGCCGGGGAGACCGTGCGGGCCGGGCCGGTCGGATGGCGGGTGTGGGCCGGGCTGTTCCGCGTACCCACTACATGGGCCATGGTGGGCGGCCTGTTCGGCATCGTCTACGTGACTTGGCTCTACGTGAGTTGGCTCCCGGCTTACCTCGAAGAGGCGCGCCAAGTCAGCGTGACCCGCACGGGGTGGCTTGCGGCCATCCCGCAGGCCGCCGGCTTCGCGGGGGCGTGCCTCGGTGGACTGCTGTCGGACGCGCTCGCACGGCGCGGGATTGCCCCGGTCGCCTCGCGCCGGATCCCGACGGTCGCCGGCCTCCTACTCGCTGCGGTATTCACGGCTGGGAGCGCCTTCGCGCCAGATATCGCGACCGGTCTCGGCCTCATGTCCGCCGCCCTGTTCTGCGCGTACGGGGCGGGATCCTGCAGTTGGGCTTTGGGAGCGACACTCGCGCCGGCGGACGCCATCGCCTCGCTCGAGGCGGTGCAGAACGTCGGGGGCTCGCTAGGGGGCGCCCTGGCGCCGCTCCTGACTGGGTTGATCGTCGAGCGGACCGGGTCGTTCATACCCGCATTCCTGGTCGCCGCCGTGATCGCGGCCCTTTCGGGTGTGAGCTATGCCCTGGTGCGGTCCGACGCTTACGCGGGATTGGCTGCACCAGATCGGGCGAGCGCGGACGAGACCCAAGGCGCGGCATCCGGCGGTCTACGTGGCTGATACCGTTCGCTTCGGGGAAGGGCCATACCGGCAGGGCCGAGCGGCTGATCGATGTCTCAAGGTTCTGGCCTTGGTGTTGTAACCTTGCCGACACTTCGACCCGGACCCAGGTAGGAACGAGTCGTGGCAGAAGTAGAGTTGTTGCCGCTCAGGCTAAGTCGTAGGCGTCGTAGCCGGCATTTACGAGGTGGTTTCGGCACTCGTCGGATTTGAAGCGGCTGACCAAAGGGCGTCGGTGACGAGAGGATCGCTCATCACTCTCGAACAGGCTCACGCCGGTTTCGTCAGGTGCTCTAAGCTCGACTTTCCGCATTTTTGGAGGCGCATCAGGTGCTGACCCAGAAGATGTCCTCGGCTGCGATGCAGGTGAGGGCGTCGTCGAGGGCGAGGATAGTGCTGCCGAAGGGGCCGGTCGAGGACCAGCGCTCCTTCCACAGGGACCAGTATAGAACTTCGAAGTGGCCGTCGGGTTTTGCCGGTCGCAGGCGGGCGACGGGTGTGCCCGACCGCGCATCGTAGAGCGTGTAGCCCCGGTTGCGCCGCTCGGCCACGAGAGAACCACGCGGGCTTCGAAACTGCGCGATGCGCATGATGACGTCGTCGTCCATGGCGGCGCAGGATATTCCGAGGGACTGGTCCCGTCACGGACCGTTTGCGCTCTGATGGGCTGGATGCAGGGCTTGCTGAACAACGGCGATGCGATTCTACGGCCGGGATGAGACCCCATCGCCAACGCCCCCCTTCCGACCTTTCCGCTGTGCCAGCGATCTTGTCGACATGGCTGACCGTACTGCGCCCGTGCTTCACTGCACCAGTCTGGACCCGAGTCCTCGTGCTGGTGGCCGGTGCGGTGTTGTCGCCCGGCGGACGAACCGTGACGCAAGCCCTGCGCGTGATGGGACTGGCCGGAAAACCCGGCTTCGGTCGATACCACGACGTCCTGAGCCGGGCGCGGTGGGATGCGCGCGACGTGGCGCGCAGGCTGCTCGGGCACCTCGTCGCCGTGCTGTCGCCGGACGGCGAGGTGATCATCGGCATCGACGACACCGTGGAGCGACGATGGGGGCCGAAGATCGCGGCGCGCGGCATCTATCGTGACCCCGTCCGTTCGTCCAAAGGCCATTTCGTCAAGACCAGCGGCCTGCGCTGGCTCGTGCTGGCCGTCATGCTCCCGGTCCCCTTCGCGGGCCGGCGCTGGGCGCTGCCCTTTCTCACCGTGCTGGCCCCTCGGAGCGCTGGAGCGGGCGCATCGCCAGCGCCACAAGACCCTGACCGACTGGGCGCGTCAGGCCATCCTGCAGAGCAGTCGCTGGCTGGGAGCCGCCGCGTCACCGTGGTGGCCGACAGCAGCTTCGCCGCGCTCGACCTCATCGCCGCCGTGCGCCGCCACGTCACCCTGATCACGCGGTTGCGCCTCGACGCCAACCTGTTCGAACCCGCCCCCGCGCGCGTTCCAGGCCGGCGCGGCCGCCCCGCCCTGAAAGGAAAGCGAGTGCCCAAGCTCGATGCCGTGCTGCGCGACCCGGCCACCGTCTGGACAAAGGTGACGCTGACCGAATGGTACGGCGGCCAAACCTGCAGGCTCGAATACACCTCGGCCACGGCGCTCTGGTCCAAGGCCGGCCTGCCGCCCCAGCCGATCCGCTGGGTGCTGGTGCGCGATCCGTCCGGCACCCGTGACGCGCAGGCGTTCCTGTGCACCGACGCCGACCTCACCGCCGAGGCGATCCTCACGCGGTTCGTCATGCGCTGGCGCATCGAGACCACCTTCCAGGAGGTCCGCCGGCACCTCGGCGTCGAGACCCAGCGCCAATGGTCCGACAAGGCCATCCTGCGCACCACACCTGCCTTGCTCGCCTTGTACTCCCTCGTCACGCTCTGGGCACACGAGCTGCACACCCGGGCCGGACCGATCCGCCCACAGACCGCAGCTTGGTACGACAAACGCCTGCCAACCTTCAGCGACGCGCTCGCCGACGTCCGCCGCGCGTTATGGTGGCCGCAGATTTCATCAACGTCCCCGCCCAGCCGAGACCCCGTCAAAATTCACCCCGACCTCCTCGACCGGTGGATCGACACACTGTGCCGCGCTGCCTGAAATGCGTAAAGTCGAGCTAAGCCGACGTGCCCGACAGGCGGGCACGGGCGGCGAGGTCCCGCTCGCGCTGCCCGACCCGAAGGCGGTAGCTGGCGTCTGTTTTGACACAGACGAGCGTGTAGGGCCGGCCCTGCTTCAGCGTCTTGCAGGCTAGGTCGCTGCCGCTGTTGCGGACTGTGTTCTCCACGTGCGAGCGATCGTGCTCGGACGCTTTCAGGGTCCAGGCCTCGCGTTTTGGGTCGGCGAGGAAACGGCCGAGATCGGCGCAGAGCCGGCAGTCGCATATCAGCGTCGCATCGCGCCTCCAGTCGACGGGCTCCACGAGGGGCTCCGCGATGCGCCTCTCGAGGTGGGCCAAGCTGACGGACCGCAGGCGCTCCCGTGCATCGGTGGCGCCCTCGTCGCCCAACTCGAGCAGTGCAGGGATCACGGCGTCATCGAGCCCGTAAAGGATCGGATGGGTCAGCATGATGTCGACGGCCTTTCGCGCGAGGCCGACATCGATGCGTTCGATGGCAGCCAATCCGTCCGCCACCGCCCCAGAGCCGACCTTGCGAGGGCCGCCGCTCCAGGAATGCTCCGCTGTGGCCATCGAGGGATCGGGCATGGCGGCCAACAGTGCATGGGCGGCAGGCCGGAGGGCGCCGGGTTCGATGTCGAGCACTCCCGGCTTGGCCGCCGCCTTCAGGAGGTCCGCCGCATCCGCGAAGGCGATCCCGGCATTGCCGGCCACGACGGCCTCCAGGACAGAGGCGATGCGTTCCCGCGGCAGCAAGCGCAGCGACGCGAGGATCTCCGGCGCCTGTCCCGCGAAGTAGAAGCCGCTCGCCACAATTTGGCCGAGGGCCTGCTCGACTCGCTCGACGTCGCGGAGGTGGCACAGCGATCCGAGCAGAGTCACCGCCTTGTCCGACGCGGGTCCGTAGCCTCGACGTCCCAGCGACCATGAAGCCAGCATGTGGCCCGACAGGGCATGTGCCTCGCCCCATGCCGGCGAGGCGCGATCGCCGCCCGCCTCGGCGACCCAGCGTTCGGCATAATCCGCCAACAAGGGGAGTGTGGCCGCGAGACCGCCCTGGTTGATGACCGCCAGGCGATTCGCCTTCGGCCAGACCACGAGCGCCACGTGGCGGTAGGTTCGCTCGAAGGAGGCACCCTCGTTGCCAGTCGCCTCGCGGAAGCTCTGGTCGTCGGGTGCCAGGTTGTCCAGGGCATCGGCAGGCGTGACCTCGCCGTCCTCGACCGGCAAGGGGCCGAGCGACGCCGGCGTGCCGTCGAGCCGCTGCCAGTCGGACAGGACCACCTCGCGGTCGAGCACCTCGACGACTTCGAACGCGTCCTCGTCATAGCTGCCACGGCGACCGTAGCCCCAACCGCCCATCTCCTCCGCGCTCCCGCTTTCCTTGATTGTCAGCAGGCCCAGGTACAGGTCGCAGTCCGCGGTCGCTGCGGCTTCGGCGAGCACGGCCGCCCTGGCGGCATCGATGCCTTTGAGAGCGTCGAACGAGAGGCCGGCGGGCGTGTAGGCGTGAGCCAGGGGAACCACGAGTTTGGCGGGAGCGTCGCCGTCCCAACGCCCGAGCCGTTTTGTCAATCCGAGGCGTTCGGGGCCGTGGTCGGGTGCCCGCAGCGTGCCACCCGGCGCGGCGCGAACGAGGTTGTACACCAGCGTCAGGCGCCAGCCTGACGTGACCGGTAGGACTTCGTGCAAGCAGTCGGCGTAGAATGCCGCGAACGCGGCCTGGGACGGCTCGGGCGGTCGCATGACATAGCTGACCTCCTGTCCCGCATGCCGGACCACGAGTTCGCCGCCGCTGCCCGGCGAGGGCAAGACGATGACCAGTGTCGCGAACATGCCGGGAACCTTCTCGGTGTCGCGATGCCCGGCGAAGAAGCCGCCGACGTCGTAGACAAGGAGTTTGTAGAACTCCGCCCTGACGGGACCGTCGACCCCGAGCCCCTCCGCGGCGCTCTCGACGATGCCGGCTAGCGTCCTCGCCCATCCGGCGCCCGCGATGGAAACCAAGCCGGTGCCGATCTGCCACGTGCGGCGCACGCTTGTGTCCACCAGGGTCTGCTCGCCGCGGCCGAACGGGGCGCGCTCCGCGACCGCGACGATCTGCTCGGCCTGGATCGGCAGCAGCGGCAGCGCGACGGTGCCGACGCCGTCGATCTCCAGATGTGGGGCCAGCAGGTCACAGAGGCCGCCGACGCTGAAGTCGCCCGGCCGCTCGATCCCGTCGAGGAGGCGCGCGAGGTCTGCCGCAAGATTCGGCATGGGAGGTTCCGTCTCCTTTGATCGGCAGTCATTTGCCGGATCTCCATACCAGCCTTTATCGGCGGCGACTCGACGATGGCGGACGACGCCGCACGGCCGCCGGAAACGCGCATTCACCATTGCCGGCAGTCCAAGGCCACGATTGCTGGCTTATATCCGTGTGCGTCGGGCGGAGATGATCGCCGCGACTGGAATGCGAGCCGGCGACCTCCAATCAGTGGACCAAACCGAACGACGCGCGGGTGGCGACGGCCTGCCACTACGAGGCCGGGCGTGCGATGGCGTCCTCATGGGGCACAGTCGGGCCGCAGCCTTCATGGTGATGCGTGCCCATCGCCGTGACGCCATGGTGGCGGCGCTCGCGACCGAGCCGGATTGCGAACCTGCCGACAACTGGCCGGGCGATCGGCCATAACGTCATGGCCATCGAGGAAGGGGGTGAACCGGTCGAGGCCGTGATACGCTTCCACAATGCGCTGCGCGAGCTTACGGGGCGGCGCGGGATCAGCGACGACGTGAGCCGGTATGAGGCTGTGGCGATGGCCGTCGTCGATCCGGTCGGAATAGCGGCCGTGAGCGTGATCGAGGACTATCCGACCAAGTCGAGCCCGCTGCGGGTGGAGCGGTTCTTCGAGACGCCCTACCTGCGCTATGACGAAAGGTATAGCTACAGCGCGCTGAACCTGAATCCGGTGATGCAGCGGCGTAAATGGGCGCCTACCGCCGCCGGCGTTCATCTACCGGTGCGGCTGGCTACGCTGGATTATCCGGTACGGATTACCTGGAAGGCGTCACGTCGGTGGCCGAAGCTAAACTGCCCTGTAACGCTCGTAGGCGGTCAGAACATCGCGCCGCAGTTCCACCTCGCGCATATAAACCTCGCGTTCGAGGAAGCGTACTTCCGCTCTGAAGTCGTCCTCGTCGATCTCCGTCCACCAAGCCTTCGGCCGGCCGTCGTCACCCCCACTCCAGCGATAACCGCGGGCCTTCAGCACGTCCTTCATTTCGAAGGGTGCTCGCTCGGCCCACACCCGCACCCGCGTGCGGCCTGAGGATCGCAGGAGGTGGGAGAAGGGTGTCGCGCCGGCGGCATCGCGGGCCAGCACCTCCAACAGGGCGTGGCAGTCGTCGACCGCCCGGTGCCCGTTGTGGAACAGGCCGCAGCCGTGGACGAGGTAGCCGAGCTTGGCGCCCTCGAAGCCGATGTCGCGCCACGGCACCTCGGCCACCGAGCAGGCCCAAGCCTTGTGGCGAAAGCTGTCGTCGAGCCGCTCGCAGAAGGCGCGGTCGAACTTGGCGTTGTGGGCGATGACGAGGTCGGCCGGCTCGACCAGGGCCCGCACGGCGGACATGTCGATGGCCTGTCCCGTCACCATCTCGGCCGTGATGCCGGTGAGGCGGGTGATCTCGGCCGAGATCTCGCCCTTCGGCTCGTGCAGCATGCCGAGCACGCCCACCACGGGGCCGATGCGCCCCTCGGCGTCGTGCGCGAATGCCACCATGCCGATCTCGATCACCTCGTGCTGGCGGTGGTCGAGACCAGTGGTCTCGACGTCGACCAGCAATGCGATGCCCTGGCCCGGCACACGCCGATAGGCGCTGTCGACGGGACGCGGCTTAAGGCGTCTGAGCACACGGTAGTCGTCGTGAGCGTCCAGGAGGCGTGCTGCTCCTTCCGGATTCGGCGCGGCGGGCGTATGCCGGCGCTTCGGCGACGCGACGCCCTGCCAAGCCGCCCGAGGTGCGATACCGTGCCTCTCACCGCCAAATAGGTCGGCCTGGGCCAGGCCCGTCCGGGTTGAGTCCGACGCAGGCCTCCCCCCGTCGATGGTCGTGGCCATCGTGCCGGAACATGCATCCATCCTGCAATCCTCCTGGTCGAGCCGCCCGGACACTCGGGAGGTTTCTCGCATGCACGGCGTGCCTGGAAATGGTGTGGGACCGCGTTCAGCCGTCGGCACGGCATTCCTTCCAGGGCGATGGCGTGGAAAGGGCCTTGTTCGAGGCGCGAGTGGGCTGCAATGCCTTCCGCCGCAGATGGGCGTGGGACGGGTTCGAAAGCCGGCCCGACGGCGTGTCCGAGGGGCTCGGAAATCCGGCTCATGCCCATCGCTCGTCCGCGCGGCGCATCGGACCCGTCTGATGCCGTTCCCGATCATCGAGCGTCACCTCGACCACGAGCGAGGGATCGAAGTCGACGCTCGGATGGCGACCTCTCGGGTTGGAGAGCACACGCGTGCGGCCGAGCATGTAGTCGCAGCATGCGTGGACGTGCCCATGTATCCAGAGCGACGCCCCGCTCGCGGCGACGATGTCGTCGAGGTCGCTGGCGAAGCAACCGTCCAGTATGCCGACGGCTGCCCGCCCCAGGCTGCGCCGGCTCGGGGCGTGGTGACTCACCACGACGGTCGGGCGCGCGTCCCGCCGGTCGAGTTGGCCCGCCAGGAACCTGCGGCTCGCGTGGTGCTGCGCGAGCGCGTCGTAGGGCCTGAACCGGATCCAGGGCTCCGGGAAGAGGGAGATGCGCTTGTGGTCCTCGATGCCGGTCGTGGCCGCGAACATGGTGTCCGGCTGCCCGGAGGTCCCGCGCAACAGGTAGTCGGTCCACAGCGTGGCACCGACGAAGCGCAACCCGGCGACCTCGGCCACGCTGTCGTCGAGCAGCGTTATGTCATGGATTGTCGCCAGCGAACGCGCAGCATGTCTTTCACGACCTATGGGACGTCCATGAAATTCCCCGTTGCCGAGCACGACGACCAGCGGCGTGGGGCGCGGGAAGGCCGCCCTCAGGAACGCGTAGGCCTTCGCGGCCCCGGAGGCGGTGTCCCCGGCCACCACCACTGCATCGACGCCGGGCACGAGCGTAGGGAGGGCGTGCGGTCCTGAGTCGAGGTGCAAATCGCTGACCACCTGCAACCGGGCGACGCTCGGAGTGGTGGCCGAGTCCGGCCCGGCCTTCCGCTCGCGGGGCTTCCGCACGCGCGGTCCGGTCCTGTCGTTCGTCGGGAAGTCGAGCATGTCGATCCGTGGCTCGCGATTGGAGGAAAAGTTCGGAAGGGCCGCATGCGGTCCGCTGGTCTCGGACAGTCGACCAGTCAGCGCCTCCGGCGGCGTGGGCGTGATCCGTCGGAGGAGGCAGGCGTGGGCATGAAGCAGCCGGCGTGAAGTCGGGGATCCTGCCTCGGGCTCAGTTCGGTGAGCCACCGCCCGCACCGGCGGCCGCGACGATGCGTTCAACCTCGGCCGCGTCCAGGAAGCCGCGTTCCAGGAGTGCGTCGGCGACGGCCCGGATGGCGTCGACCTTGCCGGCCAGGAAGCGCTCAGCCCTGACCATCAGCCTGCGCAGGTCCGCCTCGACCAGTTGACCGATCTCGCGGTCTTCCCGCACCGACGCCGATCGCAGGGCGTCCCCACGGTATCGCAGGCCCTGCCCCAATCCGTACGAGGCATGCACGGCCGTCAGGCGTGAGGTGGCCTGGGCGAGGTCGGAGGTGGTTGCCAAGTCGCCGACGCCGCCTGCGGCGGCCGTGGACTCCTTGAGGACGACCATCTCGGCGGCGCGGCCGGCGAGCAGCATGACGATGCCGACCTCGATCTCGTCGCGGGTGAGCAACGCCTCGTCCCGGTGGACGAGGGCGGTCCCGCCGTTCGAGGCGTGCGTCGGCGTGATCGAAGTCGAGACCAGCCTCCCGTCGCCCAGCAATGTTGCCGCGACGGCATGGCCGGCCTCGTGCGTGGCAACCCTGCGCCTGTCCCGGTCCGGACGCCCGTCGACCGGCAGGACCACCGCCGCTACGTCCTCTAGCAGGTCGCTGAAAAAGGTCGACGTTCAGCCCCTGAGCTTCATCCGGCGTCGTTTTTGGCGGGTGGACGATGGAAAGCGTGAGGGTCGGTCTTTTTGCTGTCCGCTCCTTTGCCGCCGCGACGGGGCTGGCGCTCGTCGCGACGGGACAGGGCCCCATGTCACGCCACCTCACGCCACCGCTGGTTCGGCCAGCAGCTTTGGCAGGCGTATGAGGTTGCAGGCCGCGGCCGAGACGGCGAAGGCCATGTCGACCCGCTCGCGGCCGCGCATCCGGATGCGGCGCAGCAGCCCGAACTCCTTGCCCCAGCCGAACCCCTCCTCGATGCGCTTGCGGATGCGCTGGCTCACGGCGTAGCCGGGGTGACGCGTCGTGCGCCCGTCGACGGCCGAGCGGCGCTTGGCCGTGTTGCGGGCGATGTGCGGCGTGACGTTCATGCTCCGCAGCTCGTTGACGAAGTCCTCGGCGTCATACCCCTTGTCGGCCCCGAGCGTGATGCGGCCCGGCCGATCGGCGCGTTTCTCGATCATGGCGAGGGCCGCGGTGCGCTCGGCGTGGCCGTTGGCCTCGGTCACGCAGCCGTCCACGATCAGCCCATGGCGGTTCTCCATCAGCGCATGCCCCATGAAGCACAGCCTGGCTTCCCGGCCCCGTCCCTTGCGGTAAAGCCGCGCCTCGGGATCCGTGACGCTCCGATGCGTGTCGTTGCTCAGGCGCTCCCCGTGGAAGTCCGCCTCGGCATTGCGTCCACCGCGTCCACCGCGCCCGCCCGCGGGCGGCTCGGCAGAAGCGGGCGGGTTCGGCGGCGTGTCGCCGTGCCTGGGCCTGAAGCTCTTCATCGAGGCCCAGGCCTGGATCAGCGTGCCGTCCACGCTGAAGTGGTCCTGCGACAGCAGCCGCTTCACCCGCGGGATGGCCAGCACCGCACTCAGGAACGCCGCCGCCACGCTGCCGTCGAGCAGGCGGTCGCGGTTCTTGGAGAAGGTCGAGGCGTCCCACACGGGATCGTCGATGCCCAAGCCCACGAACCAGCGGAACAGAAGGTTGAAGTCGAGCTGCTCCATCAGCTGGCGCTCGGACCGCACCGAATAGAAGACCTGCAGCAGCATCGCCCGCAGCAGCTGCTCGGGCGGGATCGAGGGACGGCCGATCTCCGAGTAGATCTCGCCGAAGCGCCCGTCGAGCGACGCCAGAGCTTCGTTCACCAAAGCCCGGATCGTACGCAGGGGATGATCCGAACGGACCCGCTGCTCCAGGTCCACGTAGGAAAACAGCGAGCCGCTCCGGCTGTCCTGTCCGCGCACTCGATACTCCCCCCATGAGCAAGGCGGAGTGAATCACGAACTGGCCAGACCCCGAAGCCTTTTTCAGCGGCCTGCTAGCCAGACCTCGCGCCCTTCCGCCCTCGCCCTGCGCAGGGCGGTCCTGGCCCAGGAGGCGACCTGCGCCTGAGCCGTGCCGACACACGTCCGCAGGACGCCTTCCAAGGCGTTGCGGGGCAGGGGGCAGGACGGTCCGCCGAGGTGATGGACCATGATGGAGGCGAGATCCCGGAGACCCGGCGGACCCACGTGGTGGTGGGTGCCGAACCGTCCCGGTCGCAGCAGGGCGGGATCGACGGCGTCGATGTCGTTGGTCGCGGCCACGAGCACGATGCCTTCCATGTCGCTCCCCCCGCCGTCGAGAGTGGCCAAGACATAGTTCACCACCGGGCGCCACCAGGAGCCCTCCCTGGCATCGAGCGCGCCGCGGTTGGGCAGCCCGTCAATCTCGTCGAGGAACAGGACGACGGCGCCGCGGGCACGCGCCTCGGTGCGGGCCTCGGCGAAGACGGAAGCCGCGGCCTTGATCGTCCCGCCCAGGTCGCCGGCGTTCGAGTTGAACCAGCCACCCACGCTCGTCCGAATGCAGCGGACGTCCAGGCTTCTGGCCAACGCGGGCGCGAACCAGCTCTTCCCGGTGCCGGGTGGACCATACAGGAGCGCCTGCGCGTCGAGCTGGCGCCAGGGGACCCGTCCGGCACGATATTCCGCGATGCCTTCCCGAAGGCCCTTGCCCCAGTCGGCCGCCGTCCCGTAACCGGCGAGGTCCTCCAAGCGCGGGCCGTCGGCGTCGACCGCCGACGACCCCTTCGCGCGCTGGGCACGCTGCAGCCGTGCGACGGTTCGTCTGCCAGCCTCGTCCAGGCGCAGGCAGGCCGCGATCTCGTGCAAGGTCAGGCCCTGTCCGAGGTCGGACGGGATCCTGCGCAGCTTACGGCCGTCATGCAGGGCGGAGATGACGCCCGCGATCATCGCAGGATTCGGGGCCTGCACGCGGATCGTCGCGTCCGCGACCGAGTGGAACTCCGGTCGCACGCCGGTCCGGACATCCTGGGAGACGCACAGCACGGCCGCGCCGCCTTGCAGCCACCGGATCGCGGAGACGGTGGATTCGTAATCGCTCGAGGGACGAGCGGCCGCGTCGCGGAACATAATCCTCACGGGTCGGCCGACCTCCGCCGCCATCTCCCGGAGCGGCCCTTCCCAGGATGCGTCCGGGACCCCTACACAAATGCAGAGACCATCGCCCGGGGTCCTGAGCCGGTGCATCAGCGCCGCACCCATGGCGCCCTCGAAAGCGGCGGAGGCGAGCAAGGACAGCATGCTGCGCTCCCGCGGTCTCGCCGGCAGGGGGAGCGGTTCCTCCCCGTCCTCATCCTGTTGCAGGGCTATTGCCGAGACGTCCGACGTGTTCGTTTCCGGCTGGGTCAGCCGAATGACTTCCGCCGACTCGACATGCGCTGTCTGCCGCTCGGGCTGCGGTTGCTCGTTCATGGCTTCGAATCCGTTCAAGGCGGGGGCGGGCGGCGATGCCGGCATGGCGCTGGCACCGGCGGTGGATGTCCTGATCTCAGTGGATGGGTTGGCTGCGGGCGCGTGCCCGGACCACGGCCGCCACGAGGCGGCTGAGATGGCGCACGCTGCCGCCGCGCCAGTGCCTCGCGACCATGCTCCGCTCGGCGGACGTCAGCGGTTCCACCCACCTCTCGTCCAGTCCGTCGTCGGCGGCGATCCCGCACATGACGGAGGGCAGGAGCGCGTCGAGATGGCAGGGGAGAGGGGCGGGGACCTGCACAACCCTGCAGCGATCCAGCAGCGGGGAGGGCAGGCCGCCGACCTCGTTGCATGTCATGACGAACGCGACATGCGAGAGGTCCAGCTCGACCTGGAGCTGGGGATCCGGATAAGCGCGGGACGTCTCGGGTTCGAGGAACCCGAGGAGGGCGTCCCAGAGCCTGCCGTTGTGCCGACCAACACCCGCCTTATCCACCTCGTCGATGAGGACAAAGGGATTTGCGGTCCTGCTGCGAGACACGGCAAGGAACGGGTGGCAGGACTCCGCAGTCGCCCAGCGTCGGTCGGTGCCGCCGAAGGACGAGTTGTCCGACCGGGCGGCATCCGTCCGCCAGAGGCATGTGCCGAGCAACTCGGCGAGCCGACGCGCGAGTCGGCTCTTCCCGGAGCCGGGCGGGCCGACGAGCAGCGTCGGGGGAAGGCGGACGGAGCAGGCTCCGGTCAGGGGGACGAGCAGCCTATCGATGGCGGCGAGGGCATAGGGGTACTCCTCGGAAAGCGTCCGAAGGACCGATGCCATGTCCGGCGCGGCCGTGAGCGGCAGGCCGACGCCGACCACGTGCGCGTGCGCCCTCACCACCTCGGTCAGCGACCTGTCCCGCCCGGCTATGGGAGGGCAGACCATGACGTGTGCGTGCTGAACCGCCGCCCGTGCGGGATCCGGCGTCGCGGCGTCGGTGAGGCAGGGCGTACCGGCTTTCGCCTCACCTTGAGCCCCGATCTCCAGGACCGTCTCGATGGCCTCGGTGAGATCCGAGCCGATCTCGAACGCGAGGCTGTGTCCGGACCGAAGCTGCGTCGGACCCGGTTCGACGCAGCGCGTGGCGAGAGCCATCCAGCCAATGCTGCAGCGCTCGACGTCCGCGAGCGTCGAGGCGTCGACCCCGGCGCGGCCGGCAACGCGCTTGGCGGCATGCAGCGAGCGGGCGAGGCGAAGCGCCTGGTCCGGCAACTCGCAGACTTCGGCCACGGTCATGGACGTGAGGCGTACCGCGTCCGCGAGACCGTGGAGCGTGGGGGTGTCCTCCTTGACGGCGAGTTCGTCCAGCGAGGTCGCGAGCGGCCGCCATGATGGCGTGCCCGGGTGGAGCGACCACGAGGTTGCCTCTTGTCCCAGGGTGGGGGCGACGACCGCGATCTCGGCCGCGATCAACGCCCTGGCGGCGTTGTCGATCGGCCGCAGGGCGTGCCTGAGGAGGCGCGGGAGGTCCGAAAGGGATGCGTCCCGACCGGCTGCCGCCAAGGCCACCACCCTGATCGCACCGGAGATGATGTCGTCGGCCATCAGCGCGGAACCTCGACGACGAGGGCCGGGTCGAAGGCGGGATTGCCCTCGCCCGAGCCGCGCGGGTTGCAGATCACCCGCGTGGCGCCGATGCGGTACTCACAGGCGGCGTACGGGTGGCCATGGATCCAGAGCGCGGCACCGCTCGCCTCGACCATGCGGTCGAGGTTGCTTGCAAGCGTCGGGGCGAGGGGGTCGTCATCCCAGCCTGGCTGGAGGCTCCTGGCGCTCGGCGCATGGTGCGTGACGACGACGGTCGGGCCGTCCCATGGCTCGCCGAAGATCCGCGTGAGGTACGCCGTCGAGGTCTCGAACAGGGCGCGGGCATGCTTCGGCGTGAACCAAAGGGAGGTCTTGTCCACGAGTTTGATGCGTTGGTGGTCTGCCGAGCCTCGGGCCGCTGCGGCCATGGCGTCCAGCATGTTCCGCTCGCCACGGATGTCGTAGCCGGACCACATGGTCGCCCCCACGAACCGGACGCCGCCGACCAGGGCGGTCCCGTTCTCCAAGAGCTTGATGCCGTAGCCGGGCGCGAGTTCACGCGCGCGGTTCAGCTCACCGATGATGGTGCGCCCGTGGAAGGCGTGGTTGCCGAGCACCACCAGGATGGTGGTGGGCGGCGGGAACGCCGCCCGCAGGTACGCAAAGGCCTTCTCGGCCCCTTCGCATGTGTCGCCGGCGACGACCACGGCGTCGGTGCCGGGTGCCAGGCGGGGCAGGGGCATGTCGAAGGAGTCGACGTTCAGGTCCGAGAGAACCTGGATGCGGAGCGGGGGATGGCTTGTCGGCGTCTGGGCGCGAGCGCTCGCGCCGTCGCCACCCCAGCAGGGCGGCACGGTATCGGAGAACATCGGGAAGCCTTTCGGCGAAGGGAAGGGGACGGCGCGCCCGCACGCCCAGGCATCGCGGCGATCCCGGCTCGGTGCGCCGGGAAAGCCGCGGTCAGCCCACGGGGCGCTCGGGAGCGCGTGCGTCGGTCGTCCCCGGCCCACCCACGCGATGGGTGGACCGAGGCGACATCAGGTTCGTCGAAGGAAGTGCGTCATCCCTCGATGCGCCAGACGCGCATGTCGCCGTCGAACCCGGCAGAGAGGTCGAGGCCGAGGATCCCCGCGTCGCAGAGGTCGAACACAGCGCTGATGGGGCGCGACACGGCGGGGAGGGCACGCGAGATCTCATCGAGCGTGGCGATGCCGCCCTCGTCCTCGATGCAGGCGAGCAGCCGGATGTACTCGTCGACGTTCAGGTGGGGAGTCGGGCACTGAGGCACCGAGGTCGTCCCGCGCGGGGCCGTGCCCATCTGGGGGATGATGCCGTCGGCCCGGGGGACGACGGAAAAGGCGTTGCGCCGCCCGGCGGGCGGTGTATGGATGCTGACGGACATGTGCTGACCCTTGGACAGTAGGGAAGCGGGGTGGGGATCGCTGATCGGGGGACAGCCCTTTCGGCGATCGCGTGTATAATTCACGCGTTCATGAGATAGAGCTTTTCCGGCGATTATGGAAGGGCTGTCATTCGCGTTTCTTCGACAGGATTAATGCTCCGTGTCGGCCGTGCTTCATCGGGGTCTTCGCCGCGGAGTTGGGATGTCGGGGAAGGCCCCTTTCCTGTGCGGGCTTCTCGATAGTCGCGCGGCGGGCGGCCTTCCGTCGGCTCCCCTCGTCAACTTGGTCTCAGGCTACCGAAGCTCGTGCTGAGGTGTTCGCCGGATGGCCGTATGTGAGTTGCTCACGCCGTACGTGCCACTTCCACCCGGTGTGGCGGCTTCGGCAGTCCGGTCTGAGCGACACCCCAGGCTGTGTCTGACGTTAAGTGAACAAACCTCGATCCAGGGACCTTCGTGGTTCGCAAGGCGCCATTCTCGATGGAGAAGGCGCGAGTGGCTGCGTCCCCTCCGTGGTCGCCAGAAAGCTCGCGTTGCGCGGATCTCCTGGCAGTGTATCGATATGCATAGCCATTCGTTGCCTCATGGACAGTGGGGGCGACATGGTCAGGTCGCCGATCGTGTGGACAGCTCGGTCGGCGACCGCTTACCTCCTTCCCGGACCGGAACCGCCCACGGGGCGGGACGTGTGATTTTTGAGAAGGCATCGCTCGACGATGCACCGTGGATCGAGACGGTCCAACCCATTTGGCGCGTCGGTGACGCTGCGCCACCTCCGCCTTGGCCGGCCGGAGACTTGTGAGAGCGACGTCACCGGTCCGGTCGGGATGCGGTGTAACCCCGACGCCGACCACGCGACCCAGATTTCGGTCGGAGGCTCCGTACGCGGCTCACGGATCGAAATGGAACAGCCTCGCCGCGGTGGAGGGCCGAGGTGAAGCGTGCTGCGCCGGTGCGGATCGGGACCCGTGGTGGCCGACACCGCAGGTGCATCGCGATCGAACGCATGTATGGTGCACGCATCAGGCGGTGCGAAGCGGCAAGGGAAAAACGTGCATAATACAGGTATCTCTTCCCAACTCAGGGACCTGCATAGCGCGTTGCTTGACATCGTCGCCGTGATGAATCGGCCACAGAGGGATCAGGCGATCATCGACGAGGCCGGCATCAAGCTCGACAGGGCGCTGTTTCCCCTGGTCGTCATCTTGGACTGCCATGGCCCGATCGGCATCGTCGACCTCGCCGACCGGGTGGGACGGGACCACACGACGGTCAGTCGCCAAGTGGCCAAGCTCGAAAGCCTCGGGCTCGTTGAGCGACGACTTGGCGCGACCGATAGGCGGGTCAGGGAGGCTTCCGTGACGCCGGCCGGCAAGGCGATGAATGACGCCATCGATGCCGCGCGCGAGCGACTTGCCACCGCGGCCCTCGGCTCATGGACCATCGAGGATCTCGACCGCCTGGTGCATCTACTTCGGAGGTTCGCCGAAACAATCAGAAGCTGACGCGTTTGCAGGGAAACTGTCATCCAAGCTGTGGCCAGAAGTGGGCCCACGTTCCTGCGCACGGGTCGTCGCGCTTTGGAGGGCTTGACGTCAGGACGCTCTTGCCCGCTCACCCGGCGGTGGATCGGTGAGGACATCGGCGGACCGCGACACAGGACTTCGCACCATGTCCAGAACCCAAATGTGAACAAGCGCCGAGCTTTGACCCCGCTCTCTACCCAGGCCAAGCCGCTGCAATTGCCGGAGAAATCCACGTTGGAATGAGGGCACGATCGGCGGCGACCGTGACCTCCCCCCGAATAGCGCATCTATGAGTTCTCACAAGGAACTGAGTGCCGAGCTGAGAGGGGTCAAGATTCGCGCATGTTCAAATCGAAATCATCGTTAAGTAGGATTCCATCCTATAATGGGCGGCGTCATGAGGTGAACGGCGCAGGCTAGGCCGCGTCCGGGGTGGCCGTATGCCGAGCCTGTCTTTCGAGCCGCGGCGGCCGGCAATCAATACAGCCAGCGTGAGCTTCCCGAAACCATTGACTTGGCTTCGGACAGCAAGGCTTCCAGGTACTCGGCCCTGACTCGCATGAGGTGCTTGAGACGTGATGACAGATTCGATCTGTCGACCCAAGACCGAACCGAACCCGCTGTCTCCTCGGCAGTTCTCACTTGGTATGTGAACATCCTCAACCTTCTCCGTCTGTCCGACAATGTCCTGGACAACTCATAGGCGTAAATGGCAAGAACCGATATCAGCACGAACACTGATACAATGCCTGTTCGATCGTTCAGAATTTTCCAGTGTACGTCTGGGTTTACAGAAACATAAATACCGAGTAATGATCCGTAAAACATAGCTCTCAGTAAAAATTGGGTGATCGGCGACGCGCGGTTTTCCTGGCCGACCCTATTGATGCCTTGTTCCATCGAGTGTATGACGTGGTCCAATTCGGAGATGAGGGTTTCTTCACCCTTGTCGTCCTCGTTGGGCGGGATATCTCGGATCGTGACGTTCGAGCCCATCTGAACACCTCTCATTTGAAGAATTCCCGGACATCGTTGATGAGGTTTTCCAGATATCTTCTACGCATATGAAGGTCGAAGCCAGACAGGACAGGTGCCAACACGAAACCATCTTGCGTCCGAAGATTGACCGGGATCAATGACCCTGATGTCATCGAGTGCGTGATCCTGCCGCCGTTGCTCGCCGTCATCGCCGCGATGACGGCTCCATAATTTGTGCCCTCATAATATCTGACCACCTCCGCATTGCGGTCATGCCAAAGATCCGCCTTGTTGATGACAGTCAGAATGTTTATCGTCTTGCTTGCAGGCATCGACCCAAGAAGGGTCACCAACTCCGCCAATCGTTCGCGTTCCATCGCCCTCTGCTGTTCGAGATAGGCCCTAAGCGTGACGTCCAATCCCTGCCCTTCGGCGTGGCTGGGAAGTGCATCCAAGGTGATGCGATGGAGTGCGTCGTATCCAAACGAGACGACGTTGATGACTTTTATTTTTCTCGACTTGCTGAGTGCCTTGAATAACTCCTCGTAAACGTCAGCATTACCGTACCAGTCCGGTTGTCCTGGTCTCGTGTATACGGCAACGAAAGAGTTCTCCCTGAGTTCTGTGCGTTCATTCGTGCTTGAAATGTGATAGTGGCCGTCTAGTTCTTCGGCTTTTTTCTGTCCGGAGATGATCTTCTGGAGCGAGGTCTTACCCGCCCCACCTAGACCCGTGATGATGACCGAGACCCGCCCGTCGAAGAGGTGCTTCCAGGCTCTCGCCAGGACATTCTTGGTCTTGGCACTGTTCTCGACCATTCGATCGATGCCGTGCTCGGCCAGTCTCGTCAGGACGGCTACCCCGATATCGTCGACCAATGCAGGCATGGACACCGACCCCTTTTTCACGATCCAACGCTCTCCCCCTTTCGATAGCACGATCGACGAGGCGTGTTTCTCGTCGCATGCGCACGAGGAGGAGATGAGAGATCTCGCCCGTGCATCCAGGGCGTAAGCGCAGAGGGACCCGCTTCAGGTCGACAGACCGAGGCCGGAGATACGCGAGGCGTCCGGGGTGACACCGGCGTGCTCGGCTAGGCTGAATATCCCGCGGCCACATGGCTACCGCGCAGATCCCGAGGTGAGCGCGTGGCCGGCAGCCGTTGCCGTGCAGACGGTAACGGCTCCGCTGGTGCGACGAGCGGGTACGGTGCCCGAGTGGACGCGTATGGGGTGGAGACCGGGCCGAGCGCTTGCACGCTGGGGGAGCGTCGGATGGCACTGGGATGCCCTGGCGTCAGGTTCAGGGAGTGTGTCCTTCGGAGTGGTGTAGCCTGACCACTGCGTCGGCGGCCCGCCCCGTGTTCCGCGGCAATCAAGGGCTCTTCCGCACTTTCGGTGCAGGCGGAGCGGGTTATCGCATTGGCGGCGATGCCTCGTTCTTCACGCGGCCAGCATTCTGGCTCGGAGAACATCGTAGCCGGCGCGGCCGTACATGGAGCGCTTGAGCGTCTTCAGTCGGTTGATGTGTCCCTCGACCGGGCTCGTGCTCCAGGGCCCGGTGATGGCGGCCGCCACGGCCGCCTTGTCGCGCGCCACCCCCGTCGCCAGCCCGCTCAGGTCGCTCTCGGTCGCTGACGCGATCCAGGCGTCGAGGCCCGACGCATCGCCGCCCCGAACCAGGGCCGCAAACCTCCGCGCCAGGATGGAGGCGGTCGCCAGCGCGGGTTCAGCCGCCGTCAAGCGCTCCACGTACGATCGCTCGGCCGCCGTCAGGTCGTCGCGCTCGCACCCGAGCAGCCATGCGCACCGCCGCCGCGACGGCCGGGGCGCGGCGGACGGCATCGCAGCGGTTTCGGAGCTGCCAAACGGGTCGGCGCTCCGGAGCGGGGCCGCCCAGCGGGCGAGCGTCGCGAAGCTGCCCTTGTAGCCGTCGGCCACGATCTCCCGCCATAGCTGCCTCGTGTTCCGGCAACCCTCGCGCCAGCGGCGGTCGAGATAGGGCGGAACGGATCGACGAGGCTCGCCACCGGAGGCCGGCGATGCTCCGGCTCGCCCCCGGCTGCCAGCCATCGCTCGACGGCGCGCTGGCTCATGCCGACTTCACGGGCGATCCGGCGCGGGGGCATGCCGTCGGCCTGCAGCTTGCTGATCGCGGCATAGCTCTCGGCGCGGGCCTGTCGGCGCTCGTTCCTCAACTCGTCGATGCCTGGATGGCACACCGGCACCTTGTGCAGACCCGGTTGCTCGGGCCTGCTTCGCTCGATGCCGCCCGCGGCCGACACGGCGCCGCGATGCCGGCCCACGGCGGCCCGGAGCGCGTCACCGAGGTTGTGGAGCAGGTGCCAGCGGTCGGCCGCCTGCGTGGCCCGGGGAGCGCCGTCCCGAATGGCCCGGGCGAAGACCGTGGCGCGGTCGCGCGCGATGACCGCCACGCCCGGATGTCGCTTCAGCCACGCCGACACGGTGCCGGCCTCGCGGTCGGGCAGGAGGTCCAGCACGCGCCCCTTCTCGAGATCACATAGGATGGTGCCGTAGGTCTGGCCGCGCTTCCAGGCCCACTCGTCGATGCCGATCACGCGCAGCGCTTCGGGCGCCTCCCAACGGGCGCTGCGGATCAGCCGCAGCAGCGTGTCGCCGCTCACCGGCATCGCGAGACGGTGGGCCAGGCGCGATCCCGGCTCGCCGCCGACGGCCAGACCGATGTAGCGCTGGATGTCGCCGAGGCGTTGTGACCGCCGCGCACGAGGAGCGGCGACCAAGGGCAGCCGCTCAGCAAAAACCCGGCGCGGACAGTCGACCGTGGTGCAGCGGAAGCGCCGCGCCCGCACATGGATGGCGACGGGCCGCCCCTGGTGAGGCAGGTCGGCGAGAGTGCGGGTGTAATGCGAGTGTGTCCGGGACGAAGACCGCCCGCAAGCTGGGCAGGCTGCCCGGGTAGCACTCGGGTGCGTGGTGACGATGACGCGCTCGGGACCCGTGACGACACGGTCGACGACGAGGCCGGCGGGAATGAGGGGCAGAAGACGCTTGGACACCATCAAAGATAGGTTGTCGCCGTCACCTTGCAATCAGAGTGACGCCTGGGCTGCACCGAAAGTGCGGAAGAGCCCCTGATCGCCGCGCTACACGCCCGCCCTCGGCCCGAAGCTGGACGAGGCCACGATCATCGCGGCCATGACGCCCTGGGCGGGACCGAGCTGCCGCCGCGGCATGATCTCGCCTAGCAGTGCTTGGCTGAGCACAATCAGACCGCCGCTGCGGAAGCCTTGCAGCACCCTCGCCGCCGTCAGCAACAAGAGGCCTCGCGCCGAGGCGCACAGCACCGACGCACCGATGAACAGCGCCGGTCCCAGCAGCAGCATGCGCCGCAGGCCGAAGGCGTCACCCGGGTGACCATATACCGGCGCCGCCACGGTGCTGGCGACCAGGTAAGACGCAACCACCCAGGACACGCGCTGCACATCGCCGAACGCCTGGGCCATGGCGGGCAGGGCCGCCGTCACGATGGTCACGTCCGTCACGGCCAGGAACTTTGGCAGCAGGATGGGCGGAAACACCTGCCGCAAGGGCGGATATGCTGGTTCCCTGTCTACACCGGTCGAGACACGGCTGAGCAGGCGAGGGCAGGGACCATCGGTTGGTCCTCAACAACCCGCCTGTGGCCATCATCGGACACCGAGGTGTGGGCTGACACGGTGCGGAAATACCCGGATCAGGTTCCGAACCATCCGAGTTCGGTACATCGGCTCGGGCTCACCGTTCAATTCGCCCTATCGAGAACCGCTGCGCGGCTCTCGATAGGGCCCAAGCGGCGCAGACGCGCCGTTCCACGGGCAAAGCAGCTTCCGATCCCCTCCACCCGCAAGGGCGACCACGCCGGCCGTGGCTCACTCGATGCGCTCCCTGCGTCCACATCACCCGGCCATCTGTCCAGGCCCATGTCCCTGGCGGGCTCGTCGCGCTTCCGGGCGCAGGCGGGCGACATCATGGGATAGTAGACCGGCAGGACGCACTCTGTCCTGCTCTCGGCCGGGGTGAGACCGTGGCCCGCCAGATCGCGCTTGTCCGACCTCGCCGTCCTCATGTTTCGTTGAGGAGCTTCCACATATTCTGGTGTTTGCGTGACTACGGCTCCGATGTCGGACCTCAGCCTGCGCGTGTCAGGGATGGACATGGACCTTCGCGCATCTCTCGCCACGGCAGAGTTCCTCGACCTGCCATCGAAGCGTGGACGCATCCGCCGGCGACAGGTCGAACAGGCCTACCTCGCCGCCGTGGACCACGCACTCATCCTCATCGAGCCGGACGGACACGTGGCGCGATGCTCATCGCAGGCGCAGCGGCTTCTCGGGGTCGGGGCTGATGTTGTCGGGCGCCCCCTCCGTGCCCTGCTTTCCGCAACGGCGCGTGGCCGTGCTCAAGACCGCTCCATCGTTCTGATGCAGCTCCGAGGCCCGCTCAGGCGCGCCGAGGCCTGCACCTTGGAGTGGTCGGTCAATGGCGTGTCGCTCGCGATCGACATCAGGCCCTTGTCGAACTCCGGGTGGTCCGTCACCGTCGAGACAGCCAGGGCGCGCGCTGATCGACGCCAGAAGGGGCTCGATGGCGCCTCCGACCCGTTGACGGGGCTGCCCAACCGATCTCAGTTCCAGGCGCGGTTGGGTGAAGCCCGCGCTCGGCTCGACCGAACCGGAGAGGCTTTCGCGGTTCTCGCCATCGACCTCGACCGGTTCAAACACGTCAATGACACGCTCGGTCATCCCGTGGGCGATGCGCTGCTGCGCAAGGTGGCGGAGCGGTTGAAGACCGCTCTGCGCCCCACCGACGCGGTGTCTCGCTTCGGTGGCGACGAGTTCGCCGTCGTTCAGGCCAACGTGTCCGATGCGATCGGCGCCGAAACGCTGGCGAGGCGGCTCGTCGACCTTCTCGGCCGCGCCTACGTCGTCGACGGCCATCTCATCAACATCGGCGCCAGCGTCGGCTTGACACTCGCACCCACCGACGGCGTCGATCCCGACGTCCTGCTGAAGAACGCGGATCTCGCTCTCTACCGGGCCAAGTCCGACGGCCGGGACACCTTCCGCTTCTTCGAACCGGAGATGGACGCGCGCATGCAGGCGCGCCGGGCGCTCGAGCTGGATTTGCGCAAGGCTCTCGCCCTGCAGGAGTTCGTGCTCGTCTATCAGCCGCAGATGAACCTCGAAACGAACCAGATTGTCGGATGCGAGGCCTTGATCCGCTGGCATCATCCGACGCGAGGCATGGTGTCGCCCGCCGAGTTCATCCCCTTGGCGGAGGAGATCGGCCTCATCGTGCCGATCGGTGAATGGGTTCTCCGAACGGCCTGCAGCGAGGCGGCGCGCTGGCCCGATGGCCTCACCGTGGCCGTCAATCTGTCGCCAGCACAGTTCAAGAGCAAGAAGCTGGTCCAAACCGTCGCCTCGGCGCTGAGGGCATCGGGGCTCGCCGCGAACCGGCTGGAACTGGAGATCACCGAAGGGGTCCTGCTTCAGGAGAACGCCGCCAACCTCGCGACCCTCCATGCCTTGCGCGAACTCGGCCTACGCATCTCCATGGATGATTTCGGCACCGGCTATTCGTCGCTGAGCTACCTGCGGTCCTTCCCCTTCGACAAGATCAAGATCGACCGCTCCTTCGTCTCGGGGTCGACGTCCGTCGCGGACTCGATGGCGATCGTCGGCGCCATCGCCAGCCTCGGCTCGAGCTTCGGCATGACGACCGTGGCCGAGGGGGTGGAGACGCCCGAGCAGATGCACCGCATACGGGCCGAAGGCTGCACCGATGTGCAAGGCTACCTGATCAGCCGACCGATACCGGCTGCTGAGATCCTCAAAATGTTTGCCGATCAGACGAGCGGTGCTGCTGTTTAGATGTTCGGTTCCGGCATGTGGTGTGGCGGATTCCGTCTGTGTGTACATCAACGCCAACTCTGATCTCATCAGTTCTGCATCTAATTGCTTGTGGAACATCATAAAGCCTTCGTTTGGGGTGAGGTCACTATCGGCGCAGATCGTGACCTCACCCCAAGATGAATTTCTCTCAGATTCCTAGGGGCTTGGTCTGAGTAGGGATTGGGATTTAAGTTCCGGCGTTTATTCAAAACTGCAGAGTGGGATGCCTCGGTGTACGACCGATGATGGGTGGTTTCGAGCTGCACATCGCTGATCTGGCGGTCGGAAGGGGAGAGATCGGCCGGTAATGGATGCCTCGCCGGTTCGGACCGCGGCGGTGATGATGGCGGGGGCTTCGAGAACTGCGGATAGGGGACCGTTTCCGGGCGGGGACGGTCATGGCATCGGTCGGTGCTCGGGCCCGGGCGGAAGCATTTTCGAAAGCGAGCTGGGCAAGCAGCGAGCAAGGTCAGGCCGGCTCGGTAACCGTGGGAATTGGTGCCGCGCTCGCGGGACGTCCGAGGACAGATGCTTGGTTCGGTGCTTCATCTCACCGCCCGCTGCCGCCGATCGGGTGGTCGGATGTAGTCGCTTCCCTGCTCCGTCAGCTTCTCGGCCAAGCCTAGGATCGGATCGCCGTCGGACATCCCTCGCCGACGCCGCGCAGCAACGTGGCCGCGACCTCGCGGGCGTTCGGGCCCAGGCCGTCGTCCGGCAACTCGCCGGCTGTCCAGAAGGACAGGGCTCCGCGGAAGGCGAGCGCGAGTTGACGCGGCAGGGAGGCGGGCGCCGCGGATCCGTCGTCCGCCCCGATCGCGAGCGTCCACAGCGCGGCCGAGCGCGCCAACGCTTCCCCAGGCGCCGCGCCGGCGGTGCCGATCCACCCCATCACCGCCCGGTTCACGGCAGGCTCCTCGAGCATCACCGCCACCGCGGTGTCGACCGCCAGCAGCACCCGGCCCGCCAGGTCCGCCGGCTGCGCGGCGGCGGCGAAGCGCTCCGCCATGGCATCGATCCGCCGCGCCGACAGCGCGTGCATGATCGCCGCCTTGCTGCCGAACCGGTTGAACGGCGTCGCGAAGCTGACCTCGGCCGCGGCGGCGAGGTCGCGCATGGAGAACTCGGCCCGGCCGTCGCGGAGCAGTCGCTCCGCCGCGTCGAGGACGCGCCGGCGGACGGCCTCGCCGCCCGGACCGGAGGTGGATGGCGGGGTCTTGTGGCTTGGCATCACACGCCTATATCATGATATATGCAGCAGCACGTATGGAGATAGGTCATGGCGACCAAAGCTTCCAAGACATTCCTCGTCACCGGCGTCAGTTCTGGCCTGGGCCGAGCATTCGCCGCCGGCGCGCTGGACGCCGGCCACCGTGTGGTCGGAACGGTGCGACGCGAGGCGGACGCCGACGTGTTCGCGGCGCTCGGGCCCGGACGCGCCCACCCGCTGCTGCTCGACGTGACCGACTATGACGCGATCCCGGCCGCGGTGGCCGAGGCCGAGCGGCGGGCCGGCCCGGTCGACGTGCTGGTGAACAACGCCGGCTACGGCCACGAGGGCGTGCTGGAGGAGTCCTCGCTCGACGACCTCCGGCGCCAGTTCGCCGCCAACGTGTTCGGACCCGTGGCGATGATCCGGGCGGTGCTGCCCGGCATGCGGGAGCGGCGGCGCGGCCACATCGTCAACGTGACATCCATGGGCGGTTTCATCACCATGCCGGGGATCAGCTTCTACTGCGGCAGCAAGTTCGCCCTGGAAGGCATCTCCGAGTCGCTCGGCAAGGAGGTCGCGGGCTTCGGCGTCCGCGTCACCGCGCTCGCCCCCGGCCAGTTCCGCACCGACTGGGCCGGCCGCTCGATGGACCGCACGGCCCGCAGCATCGCCGACTACGACGCAGTGATGGACCCGATCCGCGCCGCGCGCCAGGCCAAGAGCGGCAACCAGCCGGGCGACCCGGCCAGGGCCGCACAGGCGCTGCTCGCGCTGGTCGAAGCGGAGCACCCGCCGGTGCGGCTGTTCCTCGGCAATGACGCGCTCAAGTTCGTCGAGGGCAAGCTCGACGCGATGCGGGGCGAGATCGCCGCGTGGGAGGCGCTGTCCCGGTCCACCGCCTTCGCCCCCTGACATGGAACCACCGATCGACGATCTGCCATCAGGAGGAACGATCATGTCGTACACCGACCAGGAACAGGCGCAACCTGCGCGCCGTCGGAAACGCTCTCGCCGCCGCCGCGACGGACTTCAGCAGGTTCGGCGCGGCGATCTTCGCCAATGATATCGCCTGCACCATAACGGGATACGGCCTCGTCGCCCGCGCCTCCCACGGCGTCGACGACCTGATCGAATATGCCGCGAGAGCCTTGTTCGACCGCTGGGACGGCACAACCGCGGTGGAGACCAAGGGCGTGTGGGCCGACGGCGACAAGGTGTTCGTGCACATGACGTCGTCGGCCCGAGCGGTCGACGGCCTGCCCTATGCCAACGAGTACATGTACATTCTGATGATGCTGTACGGAAATGTGGTCGTCGGCACCGCTTGGCTCGACCTCTATGCTTATTACGACATCATCGATCGCGTGAACCTGCCGTCGTAGCGCAGCCACAACGGGTGGGGGTGAGCCCAGGACTGCGAAGACGAAGCGTCCGACCATATGGTAGCATCGGACGCGTGAGCCTTTCGCTCGCAAGCTCCTTCATCTCAACGAACGAGAGATTGTCACCGGTCGCGAACAACACCATCGCTTTCTCGCCGCTATAGGAGTGAACGTGAGGGTCGCATTTCAGGACCGGCACTTCGCATTCGAGTTCGTGCGCAACCTGGGTTTCATGTATTACGGCGGTTACGGGCTCTGAAGCGTGCCGACCCGCTCGGTCGCTCTCTGGGCGGCAGTCCGATCCTGCACTTGATCCGATGCACTTGGGGGGAGGACCACGATGATGTGTTCGATCGTCGACGACGGTCGGGCGAAAGGCTTCGCGGTCGAGACTGTCAATGGCGGCTCTGGCTCGCCGGTCACGCGCCGCGAGACCGTTGGAGCGACGGGCGCCGTCGCACTTCTGGGCGGTGGGTGACGCGGACGTGACGCCGCTCCGCGAGGAAGCGCCGCCACCGGTCAGCGGGGTGCCCGCCGTCGACCTGCGCTTCGCCGTGAACGGCCGGCCCTTCGTCAGCCGGGTCGACCCGCGCACCTCGCCACTCGATCTCCTGCGCGAGCGCGTTTCGTCACTGGCCCGGCCTCGGAGGCCAATGGAAGGGACGCCCGCAGGCGTTGAGGCGAGCCGACCGAGACGTTGGCCTGGACCGATTCCAACGAACGTCGTCCCGGTCGGGGAAGCTTCCATCCGTACGCCTGTCGACACCAGCCCAGGCAAGATATGTACTCACGCACCCCTCGGTGGAATCGAGAAGAGGTTCCGAATGCGCGTGGAAGCCGGCGCCGGCCGAAGTTCCGGAATGGTCGCCATGGGCCTTCGCCGTGCCGTCATGGCCCTGGACGCCCATCTCAGTCGGCAGAACGGCGTCGTTCCCTTCAGCGACGACGAGGACTGCATTCTGCGCATCGCGCTCGTCCCGGCGAGGCGCACCCTACTCCTGTCCGACGGCGCCGAGATCCGCGCCGGCGACACCGTCGCCGACGTCCATTGTTGGAACGAGCGCATCCCGGCCATGCCCGTTGGTGGCGCCGACCTCGCCTGGGCGCAGAAGGCGTCTCTCCGCCTCCGCCGCTCCCTCGAACTGCTCGCCCATGCCATGGCCACGGAGCCGGGCCTTTCGGTGGTCAAGGCCTGCCGCGCCAACGTCAACTTCGTGGGGCTGGGTGGTTCCAACAGGAGTGTGTCGCGGATCATAGCCCGCCTTGGATACGAGGATGTCGACGAGGGGGTGAAACCGATCGGGACACGGCTCCATGAGGCGCTGGAGAACCTCCTCATCGGCGCGCTGGTGTGGACGCACAATCCCGAAGCGCTGCGCCGCGAGAAGATTGTGCGCGAACGCCGGCCCGTGTGGAGTTCCCGCGCGATGATGCTGGCCCTGCACGCCGCTTCACCGTCGTCGGTGTCGTGAGAACCTGTTACTTTCGAGAGGCGTCTTCTACTCAGTTCGTCAATGAGCGCCGAAGTCGCCCCTGTCGATCGGAGCGATCACCTGAACGGAGCTTCGGAGATCGTCCAGCGACGGGACCGTGGCCTGCGTCGATCGCGACCACGACTCGAACGCCGCTGCATGATTGGTCTGCCGCCGGGTCGAGACTACGGCACGGTCAACAGAAGGCTCGCGGCCCATCCCGGGATCGAGGTCGCGAACCAGGACGGCTCAGCCGCGGCGGGGTCGGGGTGCAAGGGACGCTGCTCACGTGACTGCGCACGTGTTCTCACCTTCGCTCATCTGCTGATGGCAGCATGGCTGGAAGCGGCGTGGCAGGGCGTGACGATCCCCAATCGGCCTCGGCACCGCATCACGCCGAGAGCGGAGGGACCATCCATATCCCTCGGAGCGCACGGGCTCGCACCTGTCGGCGACGGCGGCCGCGTCGGTCTTCCGTCCGTCGACCTGGGCATGTGACCGCCGCCCTCCGAACGGACCGCCCGTCACCCTTCGCTCGCCATGAGAGGGCACCGGCGACTTCGGGTGACGTGACTGGATCGGGCAGGGCGATTGCGGTCCTCGCGGCCCGCCGCTACATCGCCCCCATGAGCGTCCCCGACGAGCGTGCGGCCGAGTGCGACTTCGCGACCCGGCGAGACCCGCGCCTGCGCTTCCTCATCCCGATGGTGGTCGCCGTGGCGTTCCTGATGGAACAGCTCGACTCGACCATCATCACCACCGCGATCCCCGACATCGCGACGAGCCTCCGGGCGACGCCCGTGCAGATGAACCTGGCGGTGACGACCTACGTCCTGGCCCTGGCCATCTTCATCCCGGTCAGCGGCTGGTTCGCCGACCGCTTCGGGGCGCGCCGGACCTTCGTCGCCGCCCTGGCCGTGTTCACGCTCGGCTCGGTCGCCTGCGGCGCGGCGTGGAGCTTGCCGATGCTGGTCGCCACGCGGGCGGTCCAGGGCCTCGGCGGCGCCATGATGACGCCGGTCGGACGCCTCATCCTGCTGCGCAGCTTCCCGCGCCGCGACCTCGTCAAGGCCATGACCTACACGACGCTGCCGGCGATCCTGGGGCCGGTCGCGGGGCCGCTGCTCGGCGGGCTCATCACCACCTACGCGTCCTGGCGGTGGATCTTCCTCGTCAACGTGCCCTTCGGGCTGATCGGCATCCTGCTGGCGCTCCGCTTCGTCGAGGACACCCGCGCCGAGGCGAGGACGCCGTTCGACGTGCCGGGCTTCCTGCTCGTCGGCACGGCCGTCGCGATGATCCAGCTCGCCCTGGAGGCGGTCGGCAAGCCCCTGGTCCCGACGGGAGCCGTCGTCGTGCTGCTGGCGGCGGCGACCGCCCTGCTGCTCGCCTTCGGCGTCCACGCACCGCGGGTCGCGCATCCGGCCGTGGACCTGCGGTTGTTCCGGCACCGCTCCTTCGCGGTCGGGACGCTGGCCGGCGGCCTCTGCCGCGTGGGGCTCAACGGCGCGCCGTTCCTGCTGCCGCTGATGCTTCAGGTCGGGTTCGGCCTGAGCCCCGTCGCCTCGGGCTCGCTCACCTTCGTGAGCAGCGTCGGCGCCATCCCGGTGCGCGTGGTGGCCGGGCGCCTGCTGCGCTGGTTCGGCTTCAGGACCGTGCTGGGCGGAAGCGCGGTGCTCGGCGCCCTGGCCGTCGCCGGCTTTGCGGCGCTCGAGCCCTCGACCCCGCGGTGGATCCTTGCGGGTTACATCCTCCTCTTCGGCCTGATGCGGTCGACGCAGTTCATGACGTCGAACACGCTGTCCTACGCGGACCTGCCCGCGGAGGAGCTGAGCCGGGCCACCAGCGTCGGCGGCGTGCTCCAGCAGCTCAGCGTCAGCTTCGGCGTGTCGACGGCCGCCATGGTGCTCGGCCTGCTCAGCCGCCACGGCGAAGCCCTGACGGTGGCGGGCTTTCACAGGGCCTTCCTGCTCACCGCCGTCGTGCCGCTGCTGGCGTTGCCGGGGTTCCTCCTGCTCAAGGCCGAGGACGGTGCCCAGGTGAGCGGGCATCGGGTCGGAACGGCGCGGGCGAGCGCTTGACCTGTGGAGCGGTCGTCGGGCTTCGCGCGGCGGCCCGTGGGCTCGCGACGGGACGCCGTCCGGAGCACCGGAACGTGGTCGTTTCCGATGAAGTCGCCCGTCGCTGGGCCGGCGGCGTGGAGAAACGACGGGCCAAGATGGTCGGCGGGTCGGTCGAACGGGGAGGCGCAGCGTCGTGACGTCCCCATGCCCGGAACCGGGGTCGGAGCCTGTCGAAGCGAGGGACGAATGAGTCCGGTTCGCCCCGGCTTGCGGCGGATCAGCCCGCGGTCGCCACCTTGCGGACCGGAGCGCCGTGGGTCGCCGGCATGACGTCGGCGAAGGCCTGCACGAACCCGGCCTGCTCGTCGGCCTGCCGCGTCGTCACCTGCAAGGCCTCGTCGGTGTAGGACACACGCGCGGCGTCGGATACGACGCGCTTCATGATGCGCCGATAGCGGGCGGCGAGGCATAGCCAGCGGGCGATCGTGGCCGCCTGCTCGGCGCAGCGGCGCGGGTAGAAGACGAGCGGGCTCTCGATCGGCAAGCCGGAGCGGCGCTGCCTGCGGTCCTTGCGGCGGATCACGCCGAGCTGGAGCGGGTGCACGCCCTCGATGCGCGAGCCGCCCGCGAAGGCCGTGATGATGTTGGCCATCTTCTTCGGCTTGAGGCCGCTCGCGGCGGCGCGGCGCAGGATCGTCTCGACGTGCTCGTCCGTGTAGTACGTCGACCAAGCGTCGCGGTAGACCGCCTCCCATTCCGCCTTCGACATCACCGCGTGCCCGGTGCACACGTGCTCCAGGTCGTACCGGTTCATGTCCGGGTCCATCGGCACGCCCTTGGCGCTGAGCACCTTGTGGTCCTCCGAGCCCGGAAGCGGCGTCAGGCAGAAGAACTCCAGGATGTCGACGGGCAGCTCGCGCTTGATCGTCTCGATGTCGCGCCTGATCGACTCCGGAGTGTCGGTCGGGAAGCCGAGGATGTAGCCCGCCCAGGTCATCACGCGCTGTGCCCGCCAGGCCTGGAGCATCTCGCGATATTCCCAGATCTTGTTCTGGCGCTTCTTCGTGCCCATCAGCGACTGCGGGTTGATGTTCTCGAGGCCGATGAAGACGTTGTTGCAGCCCGCGCGCGCCGCCTTCTCGATGAAGCCCTCGATGCGGTGGCACAGCGTGTCGACCTGCAGGATCAGCCGGATCGACAGCTTCCCCACCTCGCGCAGGTGGATCAGTCGGTCGAGGATCGGCTCCCAGTTCCTATTGCGGGCGAAGTTGTCGTCGGTGACGAAGAAGCGCGTGATGCCCTGCGCGGCGTTGGCCCGCACGATGGCCTCGACGTCGTCGGCCGTGCGGAAGCGTGACTTCCTCCCCTGCACATTGATGATGGTGCAGAAGGAGCACTGGAACGGGCAGCCGCGGCCGGCGTCGAAGGATCCGTAGTGTCCGACCACGCGGGTGACCACGTCGCGCGGCAGGAGCGGCAGCCCGGCCGCGCTCATGTCCGGCATGTCCTTCAGGTGATCGTAGATCGGCCGGGGCGTGTCGTTGCGGATGTCACGGAGGAGCTGCGCCAGCCGGTTCTCGCCCTCGCCGGCATAGAGCACGACGCCGAGGTCGAGCGCCTCCTGCAGGTCGTCGGGAAGTCTCGGCAGCATGGAGATGCAGCCCGACACGTGGAATCCGCCGATCACCACCGGCACGCCGGCGGCCCGGAACTGGCGGGCGAGGTCGAGGGCGCGGGGGAACTGGTTCGACTGCACGCCGACGATGCCGACGAAGCCCGCGTCCACGCTCCGCATCCCGGCTACGATGCGCGGCACCCGCACGATCGTGTTGCATTCGTCGATCGCCGAGACGGCGATGTCCGTGTCGTCGCCGAGCACGCGTCGCTCGGCGCAGTCGGCGAGGAGGCCGCGCACGCTGGCCAGGCTGTTCGACGGGATGGTCGAGCGCCACCACTGGATGACGTAGCCGTCGTCATCGTAGTGCGACGGCTTGATGAGCACGACCTTGAACGTCTTCTGGGGCATGGGGCCTCGGACGTCGGATGGCGCCATCGTGGGATCAGGCGCCGGGTTGCAAACTGCGTCACCTTGATGAGCGGATCGAGACGGCGCAAACAAGGCAAGCCGGAGCGACCCTGGCATTGCCTCAATATTGTTTGATAGGCGTTGCTGGAACGCAACACAGATTGTGTGTGGACCCAGGCGGGGCATTCACAAATGACATAAATCGTTTGAATGGAGGAGCAATGGATCGGGATGTGACATCAAAAGACGTATCCAGGACGGGCTATCTGATTTGATGATAAAAGGCCGCGGGCGCTATCTCGTCTAGCCTTGCGGTCAGCTTGACGACCCTGTTCCTGAGGCAGGAGCTTGCTTCGTGAAAGGCGCGATGCGCGTTCTCCGACTCCGGCGATCGGACTCCCAGGGATCGGTTCGAGCGGTTGACCTTGCGATAGGGGTAGGTCGCGCCGCTAAAGGCCTTCCACGACATCGACCTCGCGTAACGCGAGGCGAGTTCGCCACGTGCGGCTTCGTAAGCGCTGAAGACCTGCTCGGCATTGATCACCTGCCGAGCCTGCTCGTTCCCCAAGTCTTTGTACCGTTCAGTTTCACCCTCGGGAGGTCGGAAGCCGCAGTTCCGGGGTTGGAGTGCCATCCAAGCCGGAAACGGAAAAGCGGAATCCCGCCCGGAGACGAGATGTGAGCCTTCCATCGTCTGGGCCGCCTCGGCCTTGAGGTCATCGAGCGAAGTGAGTTGCACCCATCGGCTGTGCCAGGCAGGACAGCCTACCTCGGCATCAGGGCCCTGCGCGTCGGTCATTGCCAGAGGCGCTGTCGGGGCGGCGCGAACGGTCGACGTCGCACCCGATCGCGCACGCCGCACGGTGCCGAATCCGACCGCGAGGTGATGGACGTGGCGGCGGCGGGCAGTGTTCGGAGGGCGGCCCAGCGCGGGTGCAGGCACCACTCACCAGCCCGGCGCGCCGCGCTCGATGCGTCAGCGTCTTGGAGCCGATGAGGCGACGCATGGAGGGGGAGCGCCCCAAGGCTGGTCCGGATCGACCTGACTAGGTCTCACCCAGGCGCAGGCAACTTGGCACAACGTTTCCAGGCTGGCGAGGAATTGTCCACAGATAATCGCTGCTCATCATTTGACAAATGGGATTTTCTTTCGATCTGCAGCTTCATGGTCGTGCGGCACGATGATCACGTCCGTCAAGATGGTGTAGTTTGGTCGGGTGTTCACCGCGGTCCCCTGACGGGCAATCAGGCTGCGATGTGGGTCAAGGCCGTCGGCTCGTCGGCGCGGCCGGCCATGGTTTCGAGCGTCATGTAGCGGTGCTGGAGCTGCCACTCATCGTTCTGTTCGAGCAGGACCGCACCGACCAGTCGCTTGATCGATTCCTCGTTGGGAAAGATGCCGACCACGTCGGCGCGCCGCTTCACCTCCTTGTTCAATCGTTCGATGGGGTTCGTGCTGTGTAGCTTCGGCCAGTGCTGTTTGGGAAAGCTCATGAAGGCGATCACGTCAGCTTCGGCCTCGTCCATCAACTCCGCCAGCTTGCGGATGCGGGGACGCAGCTGATCGGCGACTTGGCGCCAGGTCTTCGACGCCGCAGCCTGGTCAGCCTGCATGAACACCGTCCGGATCGCGGCAGCTACCATCTGATGCTGAGGCTTGGACACATGAGCCAACGCGTTCCTCATGAAATGAACTCGACACCTTTGCCACGTTGCTTGGAAGATCTGCGCGATGGCGGCCTTCAAGCCTTCGTGCGAGTCCGAGATGACCAGCTTGACACCCTTCAGGCCGCGCTTCTCCAACCCGCGCAGGAACCCGAGCCAGAACGTCGCTGCTTCCGACGGGCCGAGGCCGAGCCCCAAAATTTCCCTGCGCCCGTCGGTGTTCACCCCCGTGGCGATTATCGCCGCCACCGACACGATGCGCCCGTTCTCGCGCACCTTCAGATAGGTCGCGTCCAGCCACAGGTAGGTCCACTCGCCCTCGATCGGCCGCTCAAGGAAGGAGTTCACGCGGGCGTCGATGCCCTTGCAAAGCTCCGACACCTGGCTCTTCGAGATCCCGCTCAGCCCCATGGCCTGAACGAGGTCGTCGACCTTGCGGGTCGACACGCCCTGGATCCAGGCCTCCTGGATCACCGCCACGAGCGCCTGCTCGGTCGTGCGGCGCGGCTCCAGGAAGCCGGGAAAGTACGAGCCCTTGCGCAGCTTCGGGATCTTGAGATCGAGCGTTCCCAGCCGCGTGTCGAAGGCGCGGTGGCGGTACCCGTTGCGCTGCGTGGTGCGCTCCTCGTTGCGCTCGTAGCGGCCGGCGCCGATCTGGCCCTCGACGTCAAAGGCCATCAGCCGTCCCAGGACCTCTTCGGCCAGCTCCTTCATGAAATCGCCTCCGCCGCGCTTCAGCAACGCGTCGAGAAGTGGCAGTGTGTCATCGGTCATCGTGCTCTCCGGTTCGTGTCGCTGGTCAGCAACCCGACCCTACCAGGGGGCACGGTGATCACCCAGGAGAGCGGCGGCCTCCGCTATGGGCGGAGTGTCAATCGGCGTTGAAATTTGACCCCCTATCGGCGTCCAATGTTGACCCCCTTGCTGCAATCTGAGGCGGTAGCGGCCGCCCGGCGAAGCGGGTCAGGGTTGCGCAGCCGGGCGGCTGCGGTGGCGTGATGCTCAGGCCGAGGCGCGGTTTTTGAAGCGCCAACTCTCGTTGCCGGTCTCGACGATCTCGCAATGGTGGGTGAGCCGGTCCAGCAGTGCGGTCGTCATCTTGGCATCGCCGAACACGTTCGGCCATTCACCGAAGGCCAGGTTGGTCGTCACGATGACGGAGGTCTGCTCGTAGAGGCGGCTGATGAGATGGAAGAGGAGTTGCCCGCCAGACTGGGCAAAGGGCAGATAGCCGAGTTCGTCGAGCACGATGAAGTCCATGCGCGACAGGTAGTCGGCCATGCGGCCGTGGCGGCCGGCGCGGCCTTCGGCTTCGAGCCGGTTCACGAGGTCGACGACGTTGAAATAGCGGCCACGGGCGCCGTTGCGGATGCAGGCTCGGGCGATCCCGATGGCGAGGTGAGTCTTGCCGGTCCCGGTGCCGCCCACCAGGACAGCGTTGCGCTGGTGAGCAAGGAACTCGCCGCCGGCGAGATCGCGCACCAGCATCTCGTTGATGAGCGTGCCTTCGAACCGGAAATCCTCGATGTCCTTGGCTAAAGGCAGCTTGGAGATGGTGATCTGATACTTGATCGAGCGCGCCTGTTTCTCGGCGATCTCGGCCTGCAGCAGATCACCGACGATGCGTTGCGGCTCGTGCTGGCGCTTCAACGCCGTGGTGATGATCTCGTCGTAGCCGGCCTTCATGCCGTAAAGCTTCAGGTCCACCATCGTGGCCAGGATTTCGGAACGTTCCATCACATGATGCTCCTCAGAGTGTCATAGCGCGCGCAGTCGGCGACGGGCTCGTGCTGCAGGCGCAGCGCGTCAGGGGTATCGATGGTGATGACGCGCGCGGGTTCGCGGCGTCGGGCCAGGATGTTGAGGATGATGTCGGCCGAGTGGACGCCGGCTTCGAGCGCCTCCAGGCAGGCAGCCTCGACGGCCTCCAGCCCGTCGTCCATGGCGGCCGTCAGCAGGCCCACCATCTGGCGATCGCCATCGTCGGCGCCGGCGAGCTTGCGCCGGACGCGCTCGAAGGCGGGCGGCAGCACCCAATCCTTGAACGGCGCCCCGTTACGCAGGGCGCCGGGCTTGCGGGCCAGCACCGGCACATAATGCCAGGGCTCGAATACGGTCTCGTTGCGGCCGAACCTGCGAACATGCTCGCCCACGACATGGCCGCCCTGGCGCAACTCGATCCGCTCCGCATAGGCCCGCACTTCGACGGGGCGGCCGACGGCGCTCGCCATCACCGAGTAACGGTTGTTGTCGAAGCGGATCAGGCACGTCTTGGACACCGAGACCGGCACGGCGTGGAAACCGTCGAAGGCGCCGACATAGGGCACGAGGCTCGGCCGCTCCGCCTCGAACGCCTGCCAGACCGTGATCTCCTTGTTCTCGGGATGGGGATGGCCCTTGGCGTAAGCGACGCACTGATCGAGGAGCCACCTGTTCAGCTCCTCGATGCTCTTCACGCGCAGGCGGGGCGTGAAGAAGCGCTCGCGCACCAGGCCGACCTGGTTCTCGACTTGGCCCTTCTCCCATCCCGACGCCGGCGTGCAGGCGACGGGATCGACGAGATAGTGAGCGCACATCTGCTGAAAACGGCGGTTATATTGTCGTTCCTTGCCGACGAGGATCGTTTCGACTGCCGTCTTCATGTTGTCGTAGATGCCGCGGCGGCAGGCGCCCTCGAAGAAGGCGAAGGCCTTGTCGTGGGCGTCGAACACCATCTCCTGGCTTTCGCGCGGATAGGCCCGCGCAAACAGCATGCGGCTGTGGCAGAGCCGGACGTGGGCCACCTTGATGGTGACGGTGGTGCCGTTGATCAGCACGATCTCGTGGCTCCAGTCGAACTGGTAGGCCTCGCCCGGATCAAAGCTCAGCGGCACGTGGGCGGCGGCCGTCACCGCGACCCGCTCGCGCCGCCAGCCCCGGGCGTAGCGCCGGACAGCGTCGTAGCCGCCCGCATAGCCGCGGCCGCGCAGATCCTCGAACACGCGGATCATGGTGAGCCGCTCGCGGGCCGCCTTGCTGTCGTTGGCGGCCAGCATCTCGTCCAGATCAGCCCGCCACTGCCCGAGCTTGGGCATCGGCTGGACCTCACGCTCGTACTCGAACGCGGTGCGGCCGGTGCGCACCACCTTGCGCACGGTGTTCCGGGACACGTGCAGATCCCGGACGATCTCCTTGATGGACCGGCCTCGAATGAAGAACTCGCGCCTGATGCGCGCAATCGTGTCCACGCCTTTCATCCCCCCCACCGCCCGTCCCGCAACAAGGACGTGCAGCTTGCTCGAATTGCACTCGAGGGGGTCAAAGTTGGACGCCGATCCCCCTCACATGGGGGTCAAAATTCCACGCCTAATCACAGGGCGGAGCTCCGCCCGCCGCTCTCGACCCAAAATCTCCACCACTCGATCGGACGCTACCCGGCACGATGGCGGCGACGCTTTCGCCTTCGCCGGCCGTGCCGATTTACGCCGCTTGGAGAACCGATGTTCGAGATCCATTCAAGGCTTGAGGTGTCGGATCGGTCGGGGCTCTTCCCGACGGCAGGCGAAGGTCCACAGCGACAGCAAGATGGCCCCTTGCGGCTTCGCGTCGTGACCGCCCATCGGACATGCTGCCCATCGGAGCCTTCCGACACCGACCGTCCCTGATCCAGGTCGCGGCGGAGCGGTCCTCCGACATCGGATCGAAAGGCATTCGCCGAATCCGCCCGGAGTGTTGGCTAAGTTGCACACTGGGGCGCAACGTCCGGAGGCGGCCCTGTCCCGACGGTTGGCTTCTCCGCCGGTCTTCGCGCAGAAGTGGTTGAGGACTATCTATCTGAATCTAAGTGGTACTCCTGAGCCGACCACTGCCCCAATCCGCTCAGCATCGGAAGTGTATTTGCGTCGCTAACCACATGGCTCCACGCCCGACGAAAATAAATCCGGCTCAATTATTCAAATTTTACTGAAAGGGAAAGCGGAGCTGAGTCAACGCACTAGAGCTATTTCCGATCAGGTTGGGTCGTAGGCATCGTAGCCAGCCGCGGCGAGGTAGTTGCGGCACTCGTCAGGAGTGAAGCGGGTAAAGGCTTCCCGGATGGCGACGCGCAGATCCGTGACGGTGCGGGCCGCCGCCGTGCGAAGCAAGGCCTTCAGCTTGGCGAAGGCGTTCTCGATAGGATTGAAGTCAGGGCTGTATGCCGGAAGGTAGAGCAAGCGAGCCCCCGCTGTTTCGATGGCCTCCCGCACGCCTTTCACCTTGTGAGCACTCAGGTTGTCCATCACGACCGTGTCGCCGGGCTTGAGGGCCGGGATGAGGACGTCGGTGACGTAGGCCAGAAACCGAGCCCCGTTTGTGGCGCCGTCCATCAGTTCGATCGCAAAGGGACCGCTTCCCCGCAGGGCCGCCGTGACCGTGGTGGTCTTGTAGTGCCCGTGCGGCACCGCGATGCGGCAGCGCTCGCCACGCCTGGACCGGCCATGGCGGCGGGTCATGTTGGTGGCCGCCGCTGTCTCATCGAGAAAGACGACCCGCTCGGGGTCCACGTCGAGTTGACCCTCGAACCAGTCCTCGCGCGCCTTCATCACGTCGGGACGGCTTTGCTCGGCGGCGTGCAGATCCCTTTTTTACGGCTGATCTTGTGGCGCGCGAAGAAGCGGTGCAGCCCGCTCGTGCTGGTGCTGACACCCTTCTCGCGCAAGCTTTCACGCAGCTCGCGCAGGTACGCCTGCGGCTCCGCCTCGCACGCCTGCAGGATCATCTCCGCGTGGGCCTCGATGTTGCGGGAGCGCTGGTCTCCGCCCATCGGCTTGGCCGCGACCACGCCCTCGGCCCGGAAGCGGGCTTGCCAGCGGATCGCCGTCGCGATCCCGACACCGAAACGCTCGGCCGCTTGGCGGCAGGAGGAGCCCGCTTCGACAGCGGCCAGAACACGCTCGCGTAGGTCCACAGACAGGGCTCTTGGCATCAGGGGCATCCCGCAAAGGTTGCCCTCACCGAATCACAACCCGGCCGAACCCGCTACACCGCACGACTCAAACCGGACGGAAACAGCTCTAGCCTGAACTCGATGCAGAGGGTGACGGGCATATCGCCTCGCTGATCGGTCCACGGTCTACTCGACCTGTTGCGTTCTCATCCCTGCTTGGATCATCAAGGAAGCGTCGCTGGTGCCGGTCATGTATTTAGACGTGCACATGACTGGTTCGCGAGCCTGAATAGGTAGGTGCGGTTGAAGTCGATCGTCGTGGATCCCATCGGGATCCAGGCTGCGGCGAAGCCATGTCATGCCTGTGATTGATGTCTACATCCGCGGCACGGCTGAAGACATGCCGCGGTGTGGCGAATGCTGCTCGGCATCACTGCTCCGGTGTGCATCGACAAGCGATCCATCTTGGATTCGCTTCGTCGAGTGTCGGGATGATCGGGGCTGCCGAGGACCAGCGTCGCCACGTCGACTGAACTTTCGAAGCTGAATGGAGGGGAACGATATGCTGACCTACAAAAGAGGGCAGGGCGGTTCGGTGATCCCGTTCGCTCGCCCGCCGCGTCAGGGCGTGCAGGCGATGCCGCACATCCGTTCCGGCAACCCGACGCTCCCGGCCGCATCGACCGGGACCAGCACGGGTGGGCCGGACTGGCGCCGCGACATCTCGCGACTCGCGTCGGCGGGGGCAAGCGGCGGGAGCCTGCCTTTCGGTTCGGGCGAGGAAGGCGTCGAGTTCACGGTGAGCGAGCCCGGGCCGCTGCGTCCGATGTACCTCTGCGTGGCCTGGGAGGCGGCGACGAGGCTGGTGCTCGCCTACGGTTTCGGCACCACGGAGGACAGCGCGCGGGACGCCACCCGCTTCCACCTGCACAGGACGCGACGCACCAGGGAATGCGGGGGTCGCCGGGCGATGCCCGTCCGTTTGGGAAGTGACCCGCGGACCTGCCCGTCGATGGGCGGGGCGGCCCACTTGGTTTGGTCGAGCGACCGAGCGACCCCGGGACACGCCGATGCGTGACCTGCGAGCACCCATCGAGGAAGGATCGAGATCCATGTTGCGGTTCAGCGAGGATGTGGTCGGGTTCGGCGCGGACCTGCCGGGAAATGCCGACTTGGCGACGCCGGGCGACCGTGCGCATCGATCGGTGCGCAGCGGGGACGGGTTGCCGGGTCGGCCGGGCGTGCCCCAGGCTCCCGATGCCGGTCCGACGTCCGGGGGACGCACCCGCCGGACCAGGGGCGACACGATCGACGACGGCTTCCATCCCGTCACGGATGTCGAGACGACGGCCGTGCATGCGACGCACGGCAGGGCTCCCCTGGCGGATTGGGAACTCGCCCGCACGATGGAGCGGGTGCGTTCCGTCCAGTTGCGGCCGCCCGTCGACAGGAAGATCCAGCATCTCGTCGGCGCGCACCTCGCGGCTCCCAACGCCGACGGGCGCATGCTGGTCGTCACCCGCGGTAGGGGGGCAATGCTCTCGACCTCAATCGGCACCGTCCTGAGGTCGATGCCCGTGCTGAAGCCGATGCCGTCGGTCGCCCCGCCGATCATCGACATCCAGGTCGAGGCGGGATGCCCGACGCTGGGCCTCGGGCTCGGAATGCTGGAAGCGTTGGGCGTCCATAGGCGGCCCAAGGACGAGCACGAGACGTGGAGGCTGCTCAGGAAGAGGCTGGCCCGACGCGGCATCGCCGTCGTGTCGTGGAACATCCAGGGCGCGTACTATCCCGGCCTCGACCCCTGGATCGAGAGGACGGGCACGCTCGTCGGGCGGTCGCTGCTGGCGGAGGGTTGCGGGCGCCTGTTCATCTGCACGGGGTCGTGGCCGCCGGAGCGTGTCTTCCCGTGGGTGGGGGCACGTCGCGAGACCAAGGCGGTGACGGACGAGGCGCTCGCCCACGGGCCGGAGAAGCTGCTCCTGGACGCCATCGAGGAGATGGCGAGGCAGGCCGGCCTGACCGTGATGGGGGACATCGGGCGCAGGATCTTGCCGAGGCTCATGGCCGAGGGCCGCTCGCCGAACGCGCAACTGCAGGGGACCGCCCGCGCCATCGCCCGTGCGCTCGCCCCGCGGGACCCGACGGGTGCCAGGCTCCCGCCGTCGACCGTGCTCGCGGCGCGCCACTACCGCTTCGAGGCACACTGAACCGTCCTCGGCCCGCACGGGACCGAAGTCGACCGGGCGGCCATCGCCCACTCGCCATCGGCGGCTTGTCGATGGGACGCCACGGCGGACATTTTGGACCGAGGGCACCGCCGGAACGGCCGCCGTCGGGCTCCCCGACCCGTCGAACGGGCATCAAACACCGTGGCGGGACAGGTCGCCCGCGAGAAGGAAGGGAGACGACAAATGACGCAGCGCATCAGGGATGGGCCGGGCCAGGCGCACCGGGGTCCCGCCCACCGCCTAGGAAACGAAGGCGAGGCCCCGGTCCTGACCACACCGAACCGCGCGGAAGCGGAAGGCGGATCGCGACGGCGAACATAATCGCAGTCCCATGGACCATGCAGGTCCTCGCATCGGGACGCAAGGGTCGTCGGTTCCGACATCCGTCCGGGCCCTGGCCCGTCGCCGCTCGCCGGCGGCCATCGCCATGGCCGCGACGCCACCCGACCACGTCGCCCCGCACCATCGGGGCTGACCGACCGGCCGGACCCGACGGGGACCGGCCGCCGCATGCCGCCGCCCGTCGAACTCCGACGCGGCCGCGGCACCCACCCCAGTGATCAACCCGCACCGGCGAGATGCGCCGCGACGGCCCGGCCGTCGCGGTCCCGCCCGGACTGCGACCAGAACGGAACGACGACACGATGGAACAGAACCACTGCACGGGCGTGCGCTCCGCCGAGGGGTGGCGCCCGCCCCACGACTTCCGGGGTGTGAGGACGCCCTCGGTCCAGGCGAGCAGGTACTCGGCGCGCGTCACCATGGTCACCCCGTCCGACCACCTGCTCCGCACGGAGAGCGGGCTGGAGGAGAAGGTGGCCGTGGTGTCCCTGGCCAGGCCCGACGTGCGCGACATCGTCGGCCAGGCCGCGATCGTCCGCTACCCCGGGCCGGACGGGAAGCCGATCGACCATACTTTGGACTTCGTCGAGGAGATGGTCGACGACAGCCGGGTCGCGATGATCGTCAAGCCGAGCGCCACCGCCGACAAGCGGGGCACGCGCGGCGTCCTCAAGGCCGTGGCCGCGCACGCACCGGCCTCGGTGGCGACCCGCTTCGTGCTGGCCACCGAGAACGACGTCTCGCCCGCGCAGGTCGCCAACGCGAGGCTCATCCACGCGGTCCGCACGCTGGGCCCGGCGCCCGACGACCCGGCGGTCCACGCGGTCGCGGCCTGCGTCCGCGGCCCCATGACGATCGGCGAGGCCGTCGAGCGCTCGCGGACACATGCCGAGGGCTTCCGCGCGGCGGTGCGCCTGCTCGCCGATCGGCGCCTCGTGACGCTCTCGAAGGGGCGCATCACCCGCAGGACGCTCGTGGGACCGGCTGGGGAGGACGCGCGATGATCGTCACGCCGTTCCGGCTCACCGCCCACGACCGCCTCACCATCAAGGGCGTGGCCTACGACTGGAACCGTTCCGAGGGGGACGGGCACGTCCTCACGCGGGCCGACGACCCGAAGAGGCACGCGTTCTTCTCGCACCGGGACCTGTTCCTGGCCAGGATGGACGAGGGCTTCCGCTTCGAGAGGGACTTCTACGCGCCGGCGAAGGTGGCGGCCGCCGCCGTCGGCGCGTCGCGTGCGATGCACGAGCTGTCGCCCGACGAGCAGGCCTCGGTCTTCCACAAGCTCGCGTTCTGCACCGCCTTCCTGATGGCCGAGGAGCGGGGCGAGGTCAGCAGGTCCGACGAGGGCATGGACGCGGCCGTCGAGCTGATCGCACCCGGGGCCGAGGCATTCCTGAAGCGCAAGCTCAAGACGCCCGGCTCCGAGCACCGGAAGGGTTATACGAGCGGGAAGCGGATCCTGCGCGAGCGTCCCAGCGGCCGCACGCTGCGCCGGTGGCTGTCGAGGCTCGTGGCTGGCAGTTACTGCCCCACCTCGCTGCAGCGGAGGAAATCCGTGTCGGGGGTGGGCAGGGCGTCCCGCATCTCGGACGCCATCGAGGACCTGATGGCGAAGTGCGCGCGGCGCTACGCGTCCGAGATGCGTCCGACGGTGGTCCACTGCCACAAGTTGCTGGACCGGTCCGTCAGGCTGCTCAACGCGCACCTGGAGCGCCACGAGAGGCCGACGGCCGGCCCGACGCCGGCGGTGTCCACCTTCGCCCGGCGGATCGCGCGCATCGGCGCCTTCGCCATCCACGCCGGTCGTTTCGGGGAGGAGAGCGCGAAGACCTACTTCGCCATGCTCGGCTCCGGGATGGGGATCCTGCGTCCGGGCGAGCGTGTGGAGATCGACCACTGCGAGCTGCCGGTCATGGTACTGGTCAGGCATTTCGTCGAGGCGGGCATCCTCGACGAGGGCGAGGGCGAGGCCGAGCGGTTCAAGGCGGTCAAGCTCTGGATGTGCGTCGCGGTCGACGTCGCGACGCGCTACGTGCTCGGCCTCGTGCTCACCAAGACGCCGACAGCCGCCAGCGCCTGCGCGACGCTGGAGATGGTCGTCTCCGACAAGACCAGGTTCGCCAGGGACGCCGGTGCGGTGACGGATTGGTCCGGGGCCTGCACGCCGGAGCTGATCGCGCACGACTCCGGCTCGGAGTTCATCGCCGACGCCTTCCAGGCCAAGGGTCACGGGCTGCGCAGCTCGATGATGGCGACGATGGCCGCGAGGCCGCAGCAGCGCGGCCATGGCGAGCGGCTGAACCTCATCGCCGCCCAGGAATTCGCGGTCATGTTCACGGGGCGCACCTTCGCCAACCCCGTGGAGAAGGGAAAGTACAAGTCCGCCGCCCGCGCCGCGGTCGTGGAGGACGAGTTCGCGGACCTGGTCGCGCTCTGGTTCGCGGACGTCTACCATAACACCCCCCATGCCGGCCTCGGCATGGAGACACCGCTCAACGCATGGCTGACGCGGACGGCGGAGTTCGGCGTGGCGCCGCCGCCCGGCCCCGACATCCGCCGGCACGTGTTCGGCACCGAGGTCACCAGGAAGACCGGCCGCCACGGCGTCCGTGTCCTCAACCTCGACTACGCCTGCGAGCGCCTGCACGAGCACCGCAGGCAGGTCGGGGAAGGCCGGATCGAGGTCAGGGTCGATCCGATGGAGGTCGGGTCCGTGTCGGTCAAGCTCGGCGACCTCTGGTGGCCGGCACGGTGCCGGATGGAGGGGTTCGACGGCGTGACCGTGGCCGAGTGGCTCGCGACGGCGCGCGAGCTGCGCGAGACCAACAAGCGGAACGCGGAACTCTCCGCGCAGGTGGTCCTCGATGCCCTCCACAGGATCCGGAAGACCGTGAAGCAGGGAATCCTGCGCATGGGCCTCGGGTCCGACCGCCTGACCGCCGAGGAGCTGAACCGGGCCGAGGCCGGCCTGCGCATCGGCTTCTGCCTGCCGCGAGCCCCCGGCATCGGCGAGGACGAGCCCGACCCGGACCTGATGGCCAACGCCATCCGGGGCGGCGTCGTGCCGGCTCCCGGCGAGAGGGCGTCCGGCCTGGCCGAAATCGAGGACGCGCTGGCGGACACCGCCGACGGGCGCGACGCGCATGACGACTACGACCACGGGGCCCCGCGGGGTCCCTCCCGCTACGAGATCGAGGAGGACTGACCATGACCGAAGAGAACATCGAACCGCATCGCCCCACCGCGCCCCTCTCCGACGAGGCGTTCGCCCGGGCCAGCGCCCGCCTGCGGGGCGTCTACATGAAGCGCGGCTACGACGCCGACGTGAGGCGTCTCGTCGACGACCTCCTGGCCGGGACGGCGGCGGGCCGCGAGGGGCGCGCCATCTTGCTCGCCGGCAGGACCGGGGCCGGGAAGTCGTCGATCGCCGGCAAGGCCCTGCGGGACAACGCAGGGCTCGGGGAGGTCGGTGTCGACGAGGTGCCCGTGCTGTCGGTGGTGGTGCCCGCCCCGTGCACGCTCAAGCAGCTCGCCCGGCAGGTCGCGCGCGACCTCGGGTACCCGATGGCCGGCGACCCCAGGGAGCACAACGCCTGGGAACGGGTGCGCTACCTGCTGGCGGACGCCAACGTCAGGATCCTGCACCTCGACGAGATCCAGCACATCACCTCCACGGCCAACGCGCCCGAGGCCGTCAAGGTACTCAACGTCCTCAAGGGGCTGATGATCGACCCGCGACACCCCGTCTCCCTCCTGCTGAGCGGGCTGCCCGAGGTCATTAAATTCGTCGAGAAGGACGGCCAAGTCCGGCGCCGCTGCCACTTCGTGCACGTGGGCAGGATCGCATCGGACGAGAACGCGGTGGTGGCCGACGCCGTGGCGGCCATGGCCGGGAAGGTCGACCTGAAGGTGCCGGATGACTTCCTGAAGGTGATCGTACCCAGGCTGGTGCATGCGGCCGAGGGGCAGTTCGGGACCGCCATGGACCTCGCCGCGACAGCGATCGAGAGGGCCCTCGTCCCCCGGGGGGACAAGGGGGAACGGCTGCCGCCCGCGGCCTCGCTCGACATCCGGCACTTCGCGGAGACTTACCAGCTCCGCACGGGCGCCCCGTCCTTCGCGGACCCGTTCACCGCATCCGATTGGAAGAAGATCGACGTCGGCCTCGTCTTGGGCAGGGGGGCACCGGAATTCAAGGCGAATGGGAAGGGCAAGGGATGAGCCGCCTGCTGCGCCGCCGTCTCCCCTTGGGCGACGGCGAGACTCCGCAGAGCTTGGCCTCCCGTTTGGCTCGGCGCCACGGGGTGGCGACGCAGCAGTTCTGCTTCGAACTCGGGTTCAGCTTCCGAAGGATCGTCCACGGCCGTCCCGAGGACCTCGCCGGGCTGGCGGAGGTCGCGGGCGTCCAGTCCGAAGCGCTCACGGCCAATGCTTTCGTTGACGAGAACGCATTCCTCGCCTTCCGGGGCGAACGCCTCCTGGCATCGCAGGTCCGTAGGCATCGGATGCGCTTCTGCCCACATTGCTTGCGGCATGACATCGCTTCCGGTGACGGCTGGAGAAATGGGGAGGCCTCCGTCCACGGACGAGCGGCTTGGTTGATCGAGCAGGTGCGCACCTGTCCGGTCCACTCCGTGGCGCTTGTGACGATGGAGCCCTCGACCGACAGGGACGAAATCCATGACGTGGCGCGTCGGCTCGCGCCGGTTCTCCCGGACCTCGACCGGATCGCCTCGGAGGCGAGGGGCCGCCAGCTTTCGACGTTCGAGGCGTACCTCCTGGGTCGCCTCGCGGGGCGGCGCGACTCGGCATGGTTGGACGGCCTGAGCCTGCACGTGGCCATCATGGCATGTGCGGGTCTGGGAATGGTCGAGGCATGCCCGGAGGGTCTCGGCAAGAAGGACCTGACCGACGATGGATGCCGCTTGGTGGAAGCCGCGGGGTTCGACGTCGCCCGTGAGGGCGTGGAGGGCATCGAGGCGTTCATGGAACGGGTGCACCTCGCCGGCGGACCGGTCGGGAACAACGTGGCCAGGAACTGGGGACGGCTCCGCGGGCTCGTCCGCTTCTTCGACACGCACCAGGACGACGAGGCGTTCAGGCCGGCCTACGAGGTCATCGCCCGGTTCATGGCCGACCATCGGGCGATCGAGGGCAGGGTCCTCGGCGTGACGGTGCGCCGCAGGCTGCACTCGCTGGCCACGGCCAGCAAGGAGACGGGCTGGTCCCCGAAGGCGTTGCGGCAGGTGCTGGGGGAACGGGGGCTGCTTCCCGACGGTCACCGGTCCCTGCCGCCGGCCAGCGTCATGGTGGACGCCGACAAGGTGTCCGAGGTCCTGTCGGCCCTCGGCGCCCGCTGGGGCGAGCGCCGGGCCGCGGACCACCTCTCGCTTCCGGTGCACCAGGTGCAGCTCCTGGCCGGGGATGGCGTCGTGCCCGCCAGGAGGCTGGCGGGGACCGGTAATCGGTGGGTCTTCGACCGGGCCGACGTGGAACGATTCCTGGCCGACGTCATGGCACGAGTCGATGCCATCCCGGACGAACGTCCGGGATGGCTGGGACTGGGCGCGGCGTCCGAGGCGGTTGGCTGTCCGCAGGCCTGGATTCTCCGCATGGTCGTCGAGCGCAGGCTGGAGGGTGTCGGTCGTCTCGCCTCGTGCGATGGCCTCATGTCACTCCGCCTCGATCCCGAGGAGATCAGGGTTAAGGTGCCGTGGCGCGACCTGTCTCGCCTGGAGGCGGCACGGATGATCGGTGTCTCCAGGGACACCATGGGTATGCTGAAGGCGGCGGGCCACGTGAGGGTCCGGGACAAGCACGGGGACGGGCGGCCGTCGAAGGCGGATTTCTTTGTCTACGAGGATCTCGTCGCGTTCACGGAGCGGTACATCACCCGTGCACAACTATGCGATATCGATTCGCACGCGGCAGGACACGGCGGCGAGGAGATTGGCGGAGATCGGGGTGTATCCGGCCTTGCACCGGGAAACCTGCGGTGCCGACTTCTATCTCAAGTCGGATGTCGACACCTGAGCGGAGACATACCTGAGTGAAAATGATCCCCCGGCGACGGGGGATTTTTTTTGGCCTGGGCTCCTGCGGGGTAGGGCAGGGTGGGGCCCCGACGTCCAAAACCTGCGCTGTTTGCGGCCATCCCTTGAATGTGGGTTGGAGGGCGTTTTGTGATAACACCCTGGAATCAGTTACTTATGATTTTTCCTCTCCTGATTTGCGTCCAAAACTATCGATTTTCGACAAGAGCCTCTCACCCCAGCAGCATCGCGCAATGCGCGATGCCGTCCTCGACGTAGTCTTCGCCCCTCCGCACGAAGCCGAAGCCCGCGTAGAACCGCTCTAACCGCGCCTGCGCCCCGATGGCGACCGGCGCGGGGCCGTAACGCCGGCGCGCTTCGGCGACGCCCTCCGCCATCAGGGCGCGGCCGAAGCCCGTGCCGCGCGCGGCAGCCGACGTCGCGACGCGCCCGATGACGGCCCGGCCCGCGGCGTCGGGCGGGAACAGCCGCAGCGTCCCGGCGAGCGGGCCGCCCTCCGCCGTCCGCGCCAGGAGGTGGAGCGCGTCGGGGTCGCGGCCGTCGATCTCGGCGAAGAGGCAGGCCTGCTCGACCACGAAGACGTCGGCGCGCAGCTTCAGCACGTCGTGGAGGTCGCGCGCGCTCAGGTCCTCGAAGCTCCGCCAGGCGAAGGCCGCCATCAGTGCCCCGCGAACTCCATCAGCGTCCGCACCGGCACGCCGAGGTCGCGGATCTTCTGGGCGCCGCCGAGGTCCGGCAGGTCGACGACGAAGCAGGCCGCCTCGACCGCGGCGCCGATCCGCTTGATGAGGCTCACGGCCGCCGCCGCGGTCCCGCCGGTCGCGATCAGGTCGTCGACCAGGATGACGCGCTCGCCGGGCCGCACCGCGTCCTCGTGCATCTCCATCTCGTCGATGCCGTATTCCAGCGAATAGGCGATCGACACGGTGGCGTGGGGGAGCTTGCCCTTCTTGCGGATCGGCACGAAGCCGGCGGAGAGCTGGTGCGCCACCGCGCCGCCCAGGATGAAGCCCCGCGCCTCGATGCCCGCCACCTTGTCGATCTTGGTGCCGGCCCAGGGCTGCACCAGTTCGTCGATGGCGCGGCGGAACGCGCGGGCGTCGCCGAGCAGCGTGGTGATGTCGCGGAAGACGATGCCGGGCTTGGGATAGTCCGGGATGGAGCGGACGGCGTCGCGCAGGTCGGATGTCATCGGAGTCTCGGGCGCTCGGAGCGGAAGCAGGGCGCCCCGGCTCTACAGGGGGAGGCGGGCGGCGTCCATGCGGGCGGGCTCGCCCGCCCGATGCCGCCCTGCTAAGGTCCGGCACCACCCGCGATGGAGGCGCGCATGGACGAGGTCGGGACCGCGACGCTGTCGAGCGAGGGCGGCGAGCAGGTCGTGCGCCTGCCGGAGGGTTTCCGGTTGCCGGGCCGCGAACTGCGCGTGACCCGCGTCGGCGACGGCCTGCTGCTGCGGCCGGTCGATTTCGACGTGGACGCGTGGTGGGCGAAGCTCGACGCCTACCAGGATACCCCATTCATGGAGGAGGGACGCCAGCAGCCCCCTATGCCAGACGACGACACCTGCTTCGATCGATGATCTGCCTCGACACCAATCCGGTCGTCGCCGTCCTGAACGGGACGTCGCCGCGGATCAGGGCGCGGCTCGATCGCGCCATCCGCGACGGCGAAGACGTCAGAGTCTCGGCGGTCGTTCTGTTCGAGCTCTGGTTCGGCGCCGCCAAGAGCGCGCAAGTGGCCCGCAACGTCGGACGCATCCGCCAGCTCATGGCGGGCCGGATTTCAGGCCTCACCTTCGACGACGGCGATGCCGTGGAAGCCGGCACTATCCGCGTCGCCCTGGAGCGGGCCGGCACCCCGATCGGCCCCTACGACGTCCTCATCGCAGCGCAGGCCCGGCGCCGGGGCGCCGTGCTGGTGACGGCCAACACCCGCGAGTTCGCCCGCGTGCCCGGCCTCAGGCTGGAGGACTGGTCGCTGCCCTGACGGGTCTCACCCCAGCACGCGCCCTGCCACCACCCGCAGCTTCTCGATCAGCGCCGGGTCGCGCGCGTCCGGCGCCGTCATGATCGCGTTGTCGAGCGCGCGGTCCGACTTCGCCGGGCAGGGCTCGTGCTCGGCGGGGAAGTCGCGGATCAGCCGCGCCAGCAGCGCCGCGGCGCGGCCGGCGTTCTCCCGCACGACCTTCACCACGGCTGCGACGTCCACCTCGTCGTGCTCCGGGTGCCAGCAGTCGAAGTCCGTCACCATGGCGACGGTCGCGTAGGAGATCTCGGCCTCGCGGGCGAGCTTGGCCTCGGGCATCGCCGTCATGCCGATCACGTCGTGGCCGGCCGCCTTGTAGGACAGCGATTCCGCGCGGGACGAGAACTGCGGCCCCTCCATGCACACGTAGGTGCCGCCCTTGACGAAGGCGATGTCCTCCTCCCGCGCCGCCGCGGCGATGCGGGCCACCAGCGACGGCGACACGGGATGCGCCATGGACACGTGGGCCACGCAGCCGTCGCCGAAGAACGACGAGGCCCGCCCCGCCGTGCGGTCGACGAACTGGTCCACCAGCACGAACAGGCCGGGGTAGAACTCGGCGCGGAACGAGCCGCAGGCCGACACGGACACGAGGTCGGTCACGCCGACGCTCTTCAGCGCCGCGATGTTGGCGCGATAGGGGATCGTGGAGGGCGACAGCCGGTGGCCGCGCCCGTGGCGGGGCAGGAACACCGCGTCGCGCCCGCCGATGCGGCCGAAGCGCAGCGCGTCGGACGGCTCGCCCCAGGCGGTCGACACCCGCTCCTCGCGCGCGTCCTCGAGCCCCGGCAGGTCGTAGACCCCGGAGCCTCCGATGATGCCGATCACTGCCGCCGCCATGCCGATGCCCCATCCCGTCGCGAGGCGGAAACCTTAGTCGCCAGCCCGTCCCGGCGCCACCCGTCCCGCCCCCGGCGCGCCCCTCCCGGTGGGGTCCCGGAGCGCCCGCATGGCGCGCTGACCTCGGGCTTGGCCGCAGCTTGCGCGCAGATTTTCACGTCCCTATATCGGCCGCGAACTTGCGCGGCCGTGGGGCCGACACAATCTGAAAATGGCAATCGGGGACCGGTCGGAGGCGGGCCGTCCGAGAGACTTTCGCGTGCTGCGGCAGGGCCTTCGGGCTCCGCCGGCCGGCCCGCGCAGTGTTCTTATGGCCCCACCGCCCACGAGCCGGGTCGCTACGGGACCCGGCGGTTCCGCGTGTGAAAGGACAGCATCCCAATGGCTAAAGTTATCGGCATCGACCTCGGCACCACCAACTCCTGCGTCGCCGTCATGGAAGGTTCGACGCCCAAGGTGATCGAGAACGCGGAAGGCGCCCGCACCACGCCCTCCATCGTCGCCTTCGCCGAGGACGGCGAGCGCCTCGTCGGCCAGCCCGCCAAGCGGCAGGGCGTCACCAATCCGGAGCGCACCTTCTTCGCCATCAAGCGCCTGATCGGCCGTCCCTTCGAGGACCCGATGACCAAGAAGGACATGGGCCTCGTCCCCTACAAGATCACCCGCGCCCCCAACGGCGACGCCTGGGTGCAGTCGGGCGACAAGAGCTACTCGCCCTCGCAGATCTCCGCCTTCACGCTGCAGAAGATGAAGGAGACCGCGGAAGCCTTCCTGGGCACCAACGTCACCCAGGCCGTCATCACGGTCCCGGCCTACTTCAACGACGCCCAGCGCCAGGCCACCAAGGACGCCGGCAAGATCGCCGGCCTCGAAGTGCTGCGCATCATCAACGAGCCGACCGCGGCGGCCCTCGCCTACGGCCTCGACAAGCGCGGCGCCGGCACGATCGCGGTCTACGACCTCGGCGGCGGCACCTTCGACGTGTCGGTGCTGGAGATCGGGGACGGCGTGTTCGAGGTGAAGTCCACCAACGGCGACACATTCCTCGGCGGTGAGGACTTCGACAACCGCATCGTGGAATACCTCGCCGACGAGTTCCGCAAGGAGAACACCGTCGACCTCCGCAAGGACAAGCTGGCCCTCCAGCGCCTGAAGGAGGCGGCCGAGAAGGCCAAGATCGAGCTCAGCTCCGCGACCCAGACCGAGATCAACCTGCCCTACATCACGGCGGACGCTTCGGGCCCGAAGCATCTGACGCTGAAGCTGACGCGCGCCAAGCTCGAAGCCCTGGTCGACGACCTGATCCAGCGCACCGTCGAGCCCTGCCGCAAGGCGCTCAAGGACGCCGGCCTGTCGGCGGGCGAGATCGACGAGGTGGTCCTGGTCGGCGGCATGACCCGCATGCCCAAGGTCCAGGAGATCGTGAAGCAGTTCTTCGGCAAGGAGCCCCACAAGGGCGTCAACCCGGACGAGGTCGTGGCCATCGGCGCGGCCGTCCAGGCGGGCGTGCTGCAGGGCGACGTGAAGGACGTGCTGCTGCTCGACGTGACCCCGCTGAGCCTCGGCATCGAGACGCTGGGCGGCGTGTTCACGCGCCTCATCGAGCGCAACACCACGATCCCGACCAAGAAGTCCCAGGTCTTCTCGACCGCCGAGGACAACCAGACCGCCGTCACCATCCGCGTGTTCCAGGGCGAGCGCGAGATGGCGGCGGACAACAAGATCCTCGGCCAGTTCGACCTCGTGGGCCTGCCCTCGGCGCCGCGCGGCGTGCCGCAGATCGAGGTGACCTTCGACATCGACGCCAACGGCATCGTCAACGTGACGGCGAAGGACAAGGCCACCAACAAGGAGCAGCAGATCCGCATCCAGGCCTCGGGCGGCCTCAGCGATGCCGACATCGACAAGATGGTCAAGGACGCCGAGCTGCACGCGGCCGACGACAAGAAGCGCCGCGAGCTGATCGACGCCAAGAACAGCGCCGAGGCGCTGATCCACTCGACCGAGAAGTCGCTGGCCGACTACGGCGACAAGGTGTCGTCGGCCGACCGCTCGACCGTCGAGGGCGCCGTGGCGGCGCTGCGGCCCGCGCTGGAAGGCGAGGACGTGGAAGCCATCAAGGCGCGCACCAACGACCTGATGCAGGCTTCGATGAAGCTCGGCGAGGCCATGTACAAGGCGGGTGCGGCCGGCGGCGAGGCGGGGGCCGAGGCCCCGGCCGGCGGCGCGCAGGACGACGTCATCGACGCGGACTTCAAGGAAGTCGGCGAGGACGACAAGAAGCGCCGCGCCTGATCCCGGGTTCGAAGGGGCTGAGCCCCTTCGCGGGGGTGCGGGGCGGAGCCCCGCATCCTTCCGACGTGAACGACCACCGGCCCGGCCTCGTCCGGGCCGGAACCGTATCCGGGGGGCAACGCTGCCGGCTCTGGCGCGCCTTCAGTTCGCCTCGCCGTCTTGTCCCCCACGCCCGCGCGTGCCACCTGAGGGTGATCGCGGATTTCATCTCCGTCCGCCGGAACTTTTCTCGTGATCTCGCCGCGCGCCCGCGCGGCCTGACGACCTGGATCCGCCTTCGATGGCCAAACGCGACTTCTACGACCTCCTCGGCGTGAGCAAGACGGCGACCGACGCCGAGCTGAAGAGCGCCTTCCGCAAGACCGCCATGCAGTGCCACCCGGACCGCAACCCGGGCGACAAGGACGCGGAAGCGAAGTTCAAGGAGGTCAACGAGGCCTACCAGGTGCTCTCGGACGGCCAGAAGCGCGCCGCCTACGACCGCTTCGGCCACGCGGCCTTCGAGCAGGGCGGCGGCGGCGGGGGGGCGGGGGATGGCTTCCCGTCCTCCATGGCCGACATCTTCGACGACCTGTTCGGCGACATGATGGGCCGCTCGCGCGGCCGCTCGGGCGGCGGCGGGCGCGAGCGCGGCTCCGACCTGCGCTACAACCTCGAGATCAGCCTCGAGGACGCCTTCAAGGGCAAGACCGCGACGGTGAAGATGCCGATCTCGGTCGCCTGCGACAACTGCACCGGCACGGGCGCCAAGCCCGGCTCGAAGCCGCGCACCTGCACGACCTGCGCGGGACACGGCCGCGTGCGGGCCCAGCAGGGCTTCTTCGCCATCGAGCGCACCTGCCCGGCCTGCGGCGGCCGCGGCGAGGTCATCGACAACCCGTGCCCGGCCTGCGCCGGCACGGGCCGCGTCACCCGCGAGCGGGCGCTCAGCGTCAACGTGCCGGCCGGCGTCGAGGACGGCACGCGCATCCGCCTCGCGGGGGAGGGGGAGGCGGGCCTGCGCGGTGGCCCGGCCGGCGACCTCTACATCTTCCTGTCGGTGAAGCCGCACCCGTTCTTCCAGCGCGACGGGGCGGACCTCCACTGCCGCGTGCCCATCTCCTTCGTGCAGGCGGCGCTCGGCGGCGAGTTCAACGTGCCGACGCTCGATGGCGCGGACGCCAAGGTGAAGATCCCGGAGGGCACGCCGTCCGGCAAGCAGTTCCGCATCCGCCACAAGGGCATGCCGGTGCTGCGCTCGCGCGACGTCGGCGACCTCTACATCCAGGCCGTTGTCGAGACCCCGCAGAACCTCACCAAGCGCCAGCGCGAGCTGCTGGCCGAGTTCGACTCCATCTCGTCGCAGAAGACCAACCCCGAGGCGGCGGGCTTCTTCGGCAAGATGCGGGACTTCTTCGACAACCTGTCCACCTGACGGCGCGAACGGCCCCGCCCGCGGGCATCCGCGCGCGGGTGCCTTGATTATGACCGTTCGATGAACCACAGATCTCCGGCGCCCGAACCGGAAGCCGATCCGGCGCATTGCCGAGTGCAGGGTGGAACCATGGCTGAGGGTCACATTGCGCGCTGAACCTCGGGGCGGTCCCAAGAAGCCGCTGGACGAGCGACTGGCCGACGAGGCCCGTTTCATCAAGACCTGGTTCGAGAACCCCGTGGGCACGGGCGCGGTCTCGCCCTCGGGCCGCTTCCTGGCCCGCGCCATGGCCCGGGCGGTCGATCCGGAGCTTCCCGGCCCCATCGTCGAGCTCGGCCCCGGCACCGGCCCGGTGACGGACGCGCTGATCGCCCGCGGCGTCGACCCCCGGCGGCTGGTGCTGGTCGAATACGACCCTCACTTCTGCAAGCTGCTGCAGCGCCGCTACCCGCTCGCCACCGTGATCCAGGGCGACGCCTACGACCTCGCCGCGACGCTCGACGGCGTGCTGGACGAGCCGGCCGCGACCGTGGTGTCGAGCCTGCCGCTGCGCAACCAGCCGGAGCGCCACCGCCTGACGCTGCTGGAGCAGGCCTTCGCGGTGCTGGCCCCCGGCGGCAGCTTCGTGCAGTTCACCTACGGCATCGCCTCGCCCATGCCGCTGCGCTCGGGCGACCATCCCTGCTTCGAGGCCGCCGTGTCGCCGCCGGTGTGGTTCAACCTGCCGCCCGCGCGCGTCTGGGTATACCGCGCCGCCGAGGCTCCGGCGCTGATCCGCATGCGCGACGGCTCGCGCGTGAAGCTCAAGCTGCGCGACGGCGGGCCCAAGCCGAGCCTCCGCTTCAAGGCGCGGCAGGCGCGCGACGAGATCAAGGTCCACGCCGAGCGCGTGATGGACGGGCTGAAGCAGAAGCGCCGCGAGAACCGCCGCAGCGAGCCCCTGACCGCGGCCGTGCCCGCCAAGGCCCGGCACCGGCCGCGCGGGCGGCACTGATCGACGGTTCCTTTCCCGCCCCGCCGGAGGTAGGAGGGGGCATCCTCATTCCCGCCCGGGCGCGGGTGCACGATCCCTTTCGGAGTCCCTGCACCCCCCGGGCCCTCATCGCGGGACGCGACCATGGCCGGCCATAGCCAGTTCAAGAACATCATGCACAAGAAGGGCAAGCAGGACGCCGTCCGCTCCAAGCTCTTCTCGAAGCTCGCCCGCGAGATCACGGTGGCGGCCAAGCTCGGCCTGCCGGACCCCGCCATGAACGCGCGCCTGCGCTCCGCCGTGATCGCGGCGCGCCAGGAGAACATGCCCAAGGACAACATCGACCGCGCCATCAAGAAGGCGTCCGGCGCCGATTCCGAGAACTACGACGAGGTGCGCTACGAGGGCTACGCGCCGGGCGGCGTCGCCGTGATCATCGAGGCGCTGACCGACAACCGCAACCGCACGGCCGGCGAGGTGCGCTCCTACTTCACCAAGTCGGGCGGCGCGCTAGCGGAGTCGGGCGCCGTGGCGTTCATGTTCGACCGCGTCGGCCGCATCGAATACGGCCGCGACGCGGGCTCCGAGGACGCCGTGATGGAGGCCGCCATCGAGGCCGGCGCCGACGACGTCGTGACGGGCGAGGAGTCCTACGAGGTGCTGACCTCGCTCGAGGCCCTGCGCGACGTCGAGAAGGCGCTGGAAGCCAAGCTCGGCGCGCCGCGGCGCTCGGCGCTGGTGTGGCGCCCGCAGAACTCGATCGCGGTGGACGACGAGGCGGGCGAGAAGATCCTCAAGCTCGTCGGCGCGCTGGAGGACAACGACGACGTCCAGAACGTCTACGCCAACTTCGAGGTGTCGGACGCGCTCGTCGCCAAGATGAACGCTTGACGGGACATCCGAACCCTTGGCGACCCCCGTCCGCATCCTCGGCATCGACCCCGGCCTGCGCCACACCGGCTGGGGCGTGATCACGGCCGAGGGCTCGCGGCTGACCTACGTGGCCTCCGGCGCGATCCACACTGAGGCGGACACGCCCCTGAGCGAGCGCCTGCGCGTGCTGCACGTGGGGCTTTCCCAGGTGATCGAGGCGGAATGGCCCGACGAGGCGGCCGTGGAGGAGACCTTCGTCAACTCCGACCCGCGCGGCGCCCTGAAGCTCGGGCAGGCGCGCGGCATCGCCATGGTGGTGCCGGCGCTGGCCGGCCTGCCGGTGGCGGAATATCCCAACAACATCGTCAAGAAGGCCGTGACCGGCACCGGCCACGCCGAGAAGGCGCAGGTGGCCGCCATGCTGAAGGTGCTGCTGCCGAAGAGCCACGCCGCGACGCCCGACGCCGCCGACGCCCTGGCGGTCGCCATCACCCACGCCAACCACCGCCGGCCCGCCAGCGTGCAGGCCGCGATCATCCGCGCCGTGGCGGCGGGGACGCGCGCGCGATGATCGGCAAGCTGCGCGGCACGGTCGACGGCGTCGGCGTCGAGACGGCGGTGATCGACGTCGGCGGGGTGGGCTACCTCGTGCACTGCTCGCCGCGCACGCTCGGCTCGCTGCCGGCGCCCGGCGAGGCGACGAGCCTCGTCATCGACACCCACGTGCGCGAGGACATGATCCGCCTCTACGGCTTCGCCACCGAGGCCGAGCGCGACTGGTTCCGGCTGATGCAGGGCGTGCAGGGGGTGGGCGCGAGGCTCGCCCTCGCCATCCTCGGCGTGCTGTCGACCTCCGCGCTGGCGGTCGCCGTGGCGGGCGGCGACAAGGCCGCGGTGGCGCGGGCGCCCGGCGTCGGGCCGAAGCTCGCCGCGCGCATCGTGTTGGAGCTGAAGGACAAGGGCCCCGGCGGCGCCACCGACGCCATCGTCATGCCGGACGCCGAGCCCGGCGCGCCGCTGCCGCGCAACGTCGAGGACGCCGTGTCGGCGCTGGTCAACCTCGGCTACGGGCGCCCGCAGGCCGCGACCGCGGTCGGGGCCGCAGTCGCGTCGCTGGGCGCCGAGGCGGGGACGGCGGCCTTGATCCGCGGGGGGCTCAAGGCGCTGGCGGGGTAGCTGCTCGCGTGGCCGTCATCTTCCGACGCGATCGCTGTGCGGCTGGTTACCTAGGCCGTGTGGACGAATTTAGAGCAGCAACGCTTTTGGGGATTCCCTTGCTGGCTCAGGTCTGATTCTCATGCCCCGAGGCATTCGGGGGGTGAGATCGATGTCGACGCGAATGACGGAGCAAGACTGGACGCATACACTCGCGGTGTTCCGCGCCTGCCTTCCCCGGCGGGGACGGAAGGCAACAGATGATCGGCTTTTTCTTGAAGCGCTTCATTTTTTCAGCGTCGAAAATGTTCGCTGGCGCGCTTTGCCCGAGCGCTTCGGTTTGTGGAACAGCGTGTGGAAGCGGTTTGATCGGTTAAGCCAGGCCGGCGTGTTCGAAGCCTTCTTCGACACGCTCGCGTCGATGAGCGACACCGCTCATCTCGTTCAGATGTTCGACTCGACTATCGTGCGCGCCCATGTGTCGGCAGCCGGCGCAAAAGGGGGCAGCACGGACAAGCCCTCGGTCGCTCTCGCGGCGGCTTCACCACGAAGATCCATGCCAAGTCCGACGCTTCCGGCGACATCATCGCCTTTGATCTGACCGGCGGTGAAGCTTCCGACGGGCGACACTTCGAAACCCTGCTCGACATCGGCCCCGATCTTCAGCCCCGTGCCGTGATCTGCGACAAGGGCTATGCCAGCAAAGCCAACCGAGACGCCGCGAGGACGCGCGGTATCGCCCCTGTGATCCCCCACAAAGCGAACGAGAAGAACAAGCCGGCCTTCTTCGCTCGCACCCTTTACAAGGCCCGGGCCCGCATCGAGCAAGGCATCGGTCGGCTGAAGCGCTTCAAGCGCGTCGCCCTCCGATGCGAGAAGACCGCAAGAAACTTCCGATCCATCGTCGCTTTCGCCGCAGGACTGTGCTTGGTCAAATTCGTCCACACCGCCTAAGGCTTAAGATCGGATCGTGAGCATCATATCGCTCGGACCACACTGTTGTCCGTCTTCAAAGCGTGCCTCGTCAGCGCCGTAGAGGCGCAATGACTACCGATCTGTGATGGTGCGGGGGGTCATCGGGCGGAGGCGGAGGCTTTCTCCCGAAGATGCGCCATGCCACGACCCCCATCAGCGCGACCGACGCGACTACCTCAAATGCCAAGATCGCCTCGGCAAGCTCCATGCTATCCTCCCCACCTAAGGCAGTGTCAGCGATCCCACAGCGGGCGCCGGGGGACGATTAGCTCCAGATGATGACGGTGGCTGGCCCATGACGTGCTGATCTCGGTCACGAGACTGAAGCCAACGGCAAAAAAGGATCAATGTACCGTAAACGCCGACCTGCCTTTCGGTGATAATGTGTTCCCCGGTCGGGAGTTCCAAGAACCCCACGAACCCTGATGCCAGGGCAGCGACATTAAGAAGCAAGGCGAGAGTGCATGCGGTCTGTGCAGAGCCGCTTGTACGAGAAAAGCAGGTCGCCAGATAGTCGGTTAGTGTAGCAACTGCGAGGACCGAGGTGGGAACAACTACGAAGAATAGATCGCGAAAATTTCCTGACTGATTTACCTTTGTTATGACGTCCCAAGCTGAAATCGTCACATCTACCCGCGAAGCTGCCAGCGTTGGGAAAAGGGCAATCAGGACGCCGGCCAACCAGAGTGCGAAACGGATCAACAAATAGCTTGTAAGCCCCATCTGTCAGCATCAATCAAGCGAGAGCGAGGCTTACTCCTAGCTGCACAATGCCACCGCGAAAAGCCCTGAATTCAACTTTTTTGCATGACGTTGAGCATCACGGTGGTGATACGGTTTCATGCGCCGCGTGATCCCGACATACAGGCTCCCGTCGGCGCAGCGCAGGATATAGACCGTCGCGCCCTCGCTCATCCCGCCCAGGCCAGCACGATGTGGTGCGCGATCGCCATCGGCATCGGGCAGGTGAGCCCGTCCGGGTGGCGCCCGTCCAGCATGGCGCGCACCTCGTCGCGGGAAAACCAGCGCGCGTCTTCCAACTCGTCCTGGTCGACCGCGATCTCGGTCGAGGCCGCCTCGACGAGGCATCCGATCATCAGCGAGGACGGGAAGGGCCAGGGCTGGCAGCCGAGGTAGGTCACGGCCCCGCAGGCGATGCCGGCCTCCTCGCCGATCTCGCGCCGCACCGCGTCCTCGATCGTCTCGCCCGGCTCGAGGAAACCCGCGAGGCAGGAATACATGCCGGCGGGGAAGCGCGGCTGGCGCCCGAGCAGGCAGCGGTCCCCGTCCACCGCCAGCATGATGACGACCGGGTCGGTGCGCGGGAAGTGCTGCGCCCCGCAGGCCGGGCAGATCCGCTTCCAGCCGCTGACCGTGCTCGCCGTCCGGCCCCCGCAACGCCCGCAGAAGCGGTGGCCCGCGTGCCAGGACAGCATGGATTTCCCCTCGGCCAACGCGCCGAGTTCCGTCGCCGCCACGCTGCCGTCGGCGGCGACCTGGCGCAGGTTGAAGAGGCTCAAGCCGTCCCGCCCCGCCAGCGGGTCCTCGCCCTCGGCCTCCACCTGCACCGCGAAGGCCGGCCCGCGCGCGTCGACGCCGAGGAAGACCCGCTGCCCGAGATAGCCGATCGTTGCCGCCTCGTCGAAGCCGAACCACAGCTCCGACCGGCCCTCGGCACCGTGGCGCACCACCACGGCTTCGCCCACTACCGCCAGCGTCCGCGCCGCGGGCGAGGCCGCCGCCTCGGCCTGGAAGGCGTCGTCGTCGCGGCGGTTCGCGAGGCGGTCGAGGGCGTTGTAGGCGAAGCCGAGCGTGGCGGAACTCTTCGCGAAGTCGGACGGGGTCATGCGGGATCTCGCGGGGGGCGTCCCGCGCTTCTATCGGCGCACCTCGTTCAGCGAAAGCCGAGCGCGGCCCCGAGCCGGGTGGCGAGCCGCTCCGCCGCACCCTCCGCGTAGGGGAGGGCGGCGCCGCTGCCCCAGACCGGGCCGGGCCAGGCGGCGTCCGCCGCGAAGCGCGCCACGACGTGGACGTGCAACTGCGACACGACGTTGCCGAGCGCGCCGACATTCATCTTCTCGGCGCCGGTCTCGGCCGCGAGGGCGCGCGAGGCGGCGGCGATCTCCTCCATGAGGGTCGCGCGCTCGCTGGCGGGCAGGTCCGTGAACTCGCGGAGGTCGGGCCGGCGCGGCACCAGGATCAGCCAGGGGAAGCGCGCGTCGCGCATCAGCAGGGCGCGGCTGAGCGACAGATCGCAGACGGGGAGAGTGTCCGCCGCGAGGCGGGAGTGCAGGGCGAAGTCGGTCATGGTCGGCTTTGGCGGAGGGTCATCGTTGCGGCATCAATAGTTCCGCGCCCGGTCCACCGCGTGCCGCAGCGGCTCGCCCCGCTCCAGAGCCACGATCTGCCCCGCGATGAGGTCGGCGACGGCCTCGGGGTCGGACAGGGCGGCGTTGTGGGGCGTCACCGTCACGGCGGGGTGGCGCCACAGCGGCGACTCGCGCTCCAGCGGCTCGCGCTCGAAGACGTCGAGCGTCGCGGCCGCGAGCGTGCCGTCGTCGAGGCCGCGCAGGATGTCGGCCTCGCGCTGCAGCCCGCCGCGGCCGGCGTTGATCAGCACCGGGCCGCCGAGCCGTCCGTCCCGCGCGAGCTTGGCGAAGAGCGCCGCGTCGAGCATGCCCGCCGTGTCGGGCGTCAACGGCAGCAGCACCACGAGGATGTCGGTGCGGCGCAGGAAGGCGTCGAGCCCCTCCGCGCCGGCGAAGCAGGCGATCCCCGGTACATCGCGCGGGCTCCGGCTCCAGCCCGCGACGTCGAAGCCGACGACCTTCAGCTTGGTCGCGGCGTCGATCCCGAGCACGCCGAGGCCCATCACGCCGACCCGCACCGCGCGCGCGGCCGGCTGGTACGGATCGTCGGCCCAGCGCGACTCCGCCTGCTGGCGCCGGTAGCGGCGCGCCTGCCGGTGGTGGCCGAGCACGTGGAGCAGGACCCACTCGCTCATCCGGGCGGTGAGGTCGGGGTCGACGACGCGGGCGACGGGCACGCCCGGCGGCAGCGCGGGGTCGGCGAGGAGGTGGTCGACGCCGGCACCGAGCGAGAAGACGGCCCGCAGGCCAGGAAGATCCGCCAGGGCGCCGTGCGGGTGGCGCCACGCCGCGGCGTAGCGCACGCGCTCCGGCGCGACCGGGTCGCCGAGCGCCGCCACGTCGAGGTGCGGCAGCCGCGCGGCGAAGCTCGCCAGCCAGGGCTCGGCCTCGGCGCGGCTGCGGCCGACCGAGACCAGGAGGGCGTCGCGCCCGCTCACGCGCAGGCTCCGGCGTCGATGCGCTCGATGACGGGACCGCGCGGGGCGGGCGCCGCCTCGCCGACCCGGCAGGCGCGGCGCAGGAGCGCGGCCGCGACGGCGGCGGCGGGCTCGGTGCGGGCCATGACGGTGCCGAGCGGCCGCGCCCCGGGCCCGACGGTGGCGCCGAGCGGCGCGAGGTTGGCGAAGCCGACGGACGGATCGACGGGTTCGCCGGGCCGGGTGCGCCCGCCGCCGAGGCCCACCACGGCCACGCCGACGAGCCGCGCGTCGATCGCCTCCAGCGCGCCATGCTGGTCCGCGTGGACGTCCCGGCACACCGGCGCGCGGGGCAGGTAGTGGTCGGGCCGCGACAGGAGGTCGGAGGGGCCGCCCTGGGCCCGCACCATGGCGGCGAAGCGCTCGGCGGCGCGGCCGGAGCGCAGGGCGTCGGCGATGCGGCGGGCCCCGTCGGCGGGGTCGTCGGCGAGCCCGCCGAGCGCCAGGGCCTCGCCGCCGAGCGCCGTCACGACGGCCTCGACGCGGGGGTCGAAGCGGCCCTCGGTCAGGATCGACACGGCGTGGCGCACCTCGACGGCGTTGCCGGCCGCGTCGGCGAGCGGCTGGTCCATGTCGGTGAGCAGCGCGGTGGTGGGCAGGCCGGCGCCCTCCGCCACGGACACGAGGCTGCGCGCCAGGGCGCGGGCCTCGTCGAGGCCCGCCATGAAGGCGCCGGAGCCGGTCTTCACGTCCATGACCAGGGCGTCGAGCCCGGCCGCGCGCTTCTTCGACAGGATGGAGGCGGTGATGAGCGGCACGGATTCCACCGTGGCGGTGACGTCGCGCACGGCATAGAGCCGGGCGTCCGCCGGGGCGACGTCGTCGCCCGCGCCCACGATGGCGCAGCCGCAGCCGCACACGATCTCCTGGAACTCCGCGATGTCGATGCCGGTGCGGAAGCCGGGGATGGCCTCGAGCTTGTCGAGTGTGCCGCCGGTGTGGCCGAGGCCGCGCCCCGAGATCATCGGCACGAAGGCGCCGCAGGCGGCGAGCGCCGGCGCCAGCACCAGGCTGACGTCGTCGCCGATGCCGCCCGTCGAATGCTTGTCGAGCACGGGGCCGCTGAGGCCGCAGGCGCGCCAGTCCAGCACGGCGCCGGACAGCGTCATGCTCTCGGTCAGGGCGACGGTCTCGCCCCGGTCCATGCCCCGCCAGAAGACCGCCATGGCGAAGGCCGCCATCTGCTCGCCCGACACGGCGCCGTTGACGATGCCGGCGACGAAGCGCTCGATCTCGGCCGCCGTCAGGGCCTCGCCGTCGCGCTTGCGGCGGATGATCTCGCCCGGCAGGGCCGAGGGTTTCGAACTGTCAGGCATCGTCGCGCGCCCGGATGTAGGCGCGCAGCAGGCGCTTCAGCGCGAGCGAGCCGCCGAGCGCCACGTCCTTGGTCTCGGCGTGGCTCGGGTTGCCGCCGCCGACGCCGGTGGCGAAGTTGGTGATCAGCGACAGCGCGGCGACGCGCAGGCCGAGCCGCCGCGCCAGGATCACCTCGGGCACGGTGGACATGCCGACGAGGTCGGCGCCGAGCACCTTGGCCATCTTGACCTCGGCGGGCGTCTCGAAGGACGGGCCCGAGAACCACATGTAGACGCCCTCGCGCAGCGCCGTGATGCCGGCCTGCACTGCGGCGCGCTTCAGCCGCGCGCGGAGGTGGCGGTCGTAGGCGTCGGCGAGGCCGACGAAGCGGTCGTCGCCCGAGGCGCCGATCAGCGGGTTCGACCCTGAAAAGTTGATGTGGTCCGCGATCAGCGCCAGCGAGCCCGGATACCAGTCGGCGTGGAGCGAGCCCGCAGAGTTGGTGAGGATGAGGTGGCGGGTGCCGAGCCGCGCCAGGGTTTCCAGCGGCACCCGCATGGCGGCGGGGTCGCCGGTCTCGTAGTAGTGGGCGCGGCCCTGCAGCACCGCCACGCGGGCGCCCTCCCAGGTGCCGACGACGAGCCGGCCGCCGTGGCCCGACACGCCCGCGGCCGGGAAGCCGGCGAGGTCGGCGTAGGGCACCGCGACGGCGTCCCCCAGCGCGTCGGCGACCGGGCCGAGGCCGGTGCCGAGCACGATCGCGGTCTCGACCGGGCCGGCGACGCCGCGCTCGGCCAGCAGGGCGATGTTGGTGTCGACGTCGGTCACGGGCGGGCGCCTCCGGCGGGTGCTGCGACGCTCGTCGCCTGATCGGGCGACAGGCGTCGCGGCTCTTCGTCACGGGCATCGTCGTCCCGCTCGGACCGCTTCGGTCCGGGCGTGCGATGATCGAGGTGGTCGGGCCCGAAGCTCGCGGGCAGCAGTTCGTCGAGCGTGAAGGTGCGGCGCAGGCCCTCAGGCCCCGCGACGTGGACGGGGGTGTCGGGGGCCGCGAACTCGCGGATGCGCTGGCGGCAGCCGCCGCACGGGGTGACGAGGGCGTCGCCGTCGCCCACCACCATCACGGCCGCGATGGCGCGCTCGCCCGCCAGCGCCATGGCGGCGATGGCGCCCGCCTCGGCGCAGGACCCCTGCGGATAGGCGGCGTTCTCGACGTTGCAGCCCGGGAAGACGCGGCCCGACGCCGTCAGCACGGCCGCGCCGACCTTGAAGCGCGAATAGGGCGCGTAGGCGCTCACCTGCGCCGCCCTGGCCGCCGCGAACAGGTCATCGATGGCGGCCATGGCTTCTCGGGGGTGCGACGGGGGCTGCGCCGGCGCGCGGCGGCACGGGCCGGGGATGAAACCCACGAAGGTTCATACGGTCAAGCCGGTGCAGAGGTTTCGCAGATGCGAGAGGCCGGACTTGCCCCGGAACCGGCCCTCACCGCTCCTTCGTGTAGGGGATCCCGCCCGCCTTCGGCGGCACGGCGCGGCCGATGAAGCCGGCCAGGAGCACCACGGTCAGGATGTAGGGGAGCGCCTGGATGGCCTGGACCGGCACCTCGCCGATGCCGGCCACGATCGTGCCCTGCAGGCGGATCGCGGCGGCGTCGAGGAAGCCGAACAGCAGGCAGGTGGCGAGCGCCGGCCAGGGCCGCCACTTGGCGAAGACCAGCGCCGCGAGCGCGATGAAGCCCTTGCCGGCCGTCATGCCGGTGAGGAAGCCCGCCGCCTGCCCGACCGACAGGTAGGTGCCGGCGAAGCCGCAGAGCACGCCCGCGATGAGGACCCCGCTGTAGCGGATGCCGCGCACCGACACGCCGGCCGTGTCCACCGCGGCGGGGTTCTCGCCCGTGGCGCGCAGGCGCAGGCCGAAGCGCGTGCGGTACAGCACGAAGGCGGTCAGCGGCACCGTCAGCAGGGCCAGGTAGGTGAGGACGTCGTGGCCCGACACGAGGTCGCCGTAGATCGGGCCGACCACCGGCACCCCGCCGACCGCCTGCGCGCCCGGCCAGGCGAGGCCCTCGAACCGGGAGGCCGGTACGGTGAGCTGCGGCGTGCGCCCGCCCTGGCCGTACCAGGCGTTGCCGACCGTCGCGGTGAGGCCCGCCGCCAGCAGGTTGACGGCGGTGCCCGACACGATCTGGTTGCCGCGCGCCTCGATGGCGGCGAAGCCGTGCGCCAGCGCGAAGACCAGCGACGCCGCGATTCCCGCGCCGAGCCCGATCCAGGCGCTGCCGGAAGCGTAGGCGGCGGCCGCCGAGGCGAAGGCCGCGATCAGCATCTTGCCCTCGAGGCCGATGTCGAAGATGCCGGCCCGCTCCGACCACAGCCCGGCTAGGCAGGCGAAGATCAGCGGCACGGACAGCCGCAGGCTCGACGACAGGAGCGGGACGGCGGTGCCGAGGATGTCGGCCGTCATGGCAGCTCCCCGCCCGGCTCGGCGACGCGCGCCGGCAGGCTCGTCTCGCCGGCCTCGCCGGGGCGCAGGCGCGCGGCGAAGAGGCGGGCGAGGCCGCGCCGGAACAGCCCTTCCAGCGCGCCGGCGAAGAAGACGACGAGGCCCTGCACCACCACGATCATGTCGCGGGTGATCTTGGGCTCGTCGAAGGCGAGCTCGGCGCCGCCCTGGTACAGCATGCCGAACAGGAAGGAGGCCAGCACCACGCCGAGCGGATGGCCGCGCCCCATCAGCGCCACCGCGATGCCGACGAAGCCGTAGCCCGAGGTGAAGTCGAGCAGCAGGCGGTTCTGCACGCCCATGATCTCGTTGACGGCGACGCCGGCCGCGAGTGCCCCCGACAGCGCCATGGTGAGCACGGTGATCCGCGCCGGCGAGATGCCGCCGTAGACGGCGGCGGCCGGGTTCTGCCCAACGGTGCGGACCTCGTAGCCGGTGCGGGTGCGCCATACGAAGACCCAGACGCCGAGCGCGCAGGCCATCGCGAGCACGAAGGACAGGTTCAGCGGCGTGGTGGGGGCGGAGATGCCGACGAGCGCCAGGACGGACTTGAACGACGGCACGGCGGCGGAGGGCGGGAAAGCGGCCGATTCGGCCTGCATGTCGCCGGTCGGGCGCAGCACGTTCACGAGCAGGTAGGCCATCAGGGTCGAGGCCAGGAAGTTGAACATGATCGTCGTGATGACGATGTGGCTGCCGCGCTTGGCCTGCAGCACGCCGGGCACCGCCGCCCAGGCGGCGCCGAACAGGGCCGCGGCCAGGACGGCCGCGGGCACCAGGATCCAGGGCGGCAGGAAGCCGCCGTGGAGGCACACCAGCGCGGCGCCGAGCCCGCCCACGTAGGCCTGGCCCTCCGCGCCGATGTTGAACAGCCCGCCCTGGAAGGCCAGCGCCACGGCGAGGCCGGTGAAGATGAAGTCCGTGGCGTAGTAGAGCGTGAAGCCCAGGCCTTCGGCCGAGCCGAGGCTGCCCCGCACGAGCTCGACGAGGGCGCCCCAGGGATCGACCCCGATGGCTGCGACCACGAGGCCGCCGACCCCGAAGGCCGCCGCCACGGCCAGGAGCGGCACAAGGACGACGTCGGCCCACGCGGGGAGGGAGCGGCCGGCGCTCACGAAGCGCTCGCTCTGGCGGCGCTCATCCGGGCAGCGCCAGGTTGCCGTCGGCGTCGAGCGGGAAGAAGGGGTTGTGGGCCAGCTCCCAGATGTGGCCGTCGGGGTCGGAGAAGTAGCCCGAATAGCCGCCCCAGAAGGCCGTCTCGGGCTTCTTCAGCGCGGTGGCGCCGGCCGCGAGCGCCTTGGCGAAGGCGGCGTCGACCGCCTTGGGGCTGTCGAGGTTGTGGGCCAGCGTGACGCCCGAGAAGCCCGGCTGCGAGTCGGCGATGGCGGCGTCGGCGGCGAGCGCCGCCCGGCCGAACAGCGACAGCGCGATGCCGTTCAGCTGGAAGAAGGCGACGTCGTCGCCCTGGCTGGCGCTCGACGCCGTCCACCCGAGCTTCTCGTAGAAGCGCCGCGCGGCCGGCACAGAGGCCACGCCGAGCGTCACGATCGTCATACGCTGGTCCATCACGTCCCTTCGCTGTCCATCCCCGCCATCATCAGCCCGATCTCGCCCACGAAGGCGGGGTCGCCCGCAGCGTCCGGCGGCGGGCGGCGCGTGCCGGTCAGCCGGCCGCCGCACATGACTAGGATCAGGTCGGACAGCGCCAGCACCTCGTCGAGCTCCACCGACACGACCAGCACCGCCACGCCGGCGTCGCGCAGCGCCACCAGACGCCGGTGGATGAACGCGATGGCGCCGATGTCGACGCCGCGGGTCGGCTGGCCGCAGAGCACGATGCGGGGGTCGCGCTCCAACTCGCGGGCCAGCACGATCTTCTGCTGGTTGCCGCCGGAGAAGTTGGCGCTCTTCAGCCGGGGCGCCGCCGGGCGCACGTCGTAGTCGGCCATCTTGCGCGCCGCGTCGGCCAGCACCGCCCGGCGGCGCAGGAAGGGGCCGAAGCCGAAGCGCGGCTCGCGGTGGATGCCCAGGATCGCGCTCTCGGCGGCCTCGAAGGCGGTGACGAGCCCCATGCGGTGCCGGTCCTCCGGCACGTGGACGAGGCCGAGCCGCCCCAGCGCCGCCGGATGCCGCTCGGCCGGCGGCACGGCGCGGCCGTCGACCAGCACCTCGCCCGAGCTGAGCGGGCGGATGCCGGCCAGCGCCTCGAGTAGCTCGGACTGGCCGTTGCCGGACACGCCCGCGAGGCCGGCGATCTCGCCCGCGCGCAGGGTGAAGGACACGTCGTCGACGAGCTTCACGCCGCCCTCGCCGAGGCAGGACAGGTTCCGGACCTCCAGCCGCGGCGGACCCGGGGCGCGCGGCGCGCGCGCCACGGCGAGGGACACGCGCCGGCCCACCATGGCGTCGGCCAGCGCGGCCGGGGTGGTGGAGGCCGTGTCGACCGTCTCCACGATCGTGCCGCGCCGCATCACCGACACGCGGTCCGTCACCGCCATGATCTCGCGCAGCTTGTGGGTGATCAGCACCACGGTCACGCCCTGGGCCTTCAGCTTGCGCAGGAGCACGAAGAGCCCGTCCGCCTCGGCAGGGGTGAGCACGGCGGTGGGCTCGTCGAGGATCAGCACCGCGGCGCCGCGCAGCAGCGCCTTCACGATCTCGACGCGCTGCTGGAGCCCCACCGCGAGGTCGCCGACGAGCGCGTCGGGATCGACGGCGAGGCCGTAGTCCCGCGCGAGCTCGTCCAGCCGGGCGCGGATGCGCCTGGAGCCGCCGCGCAGCAGCGCGCCGCCCTCGGCGCCCAGCATGACGTTGTCGAGCACGCTCAGCGTGTCGACCAGCATGAAGTGCTGGTGGACCATGCCGATGCCGTGGCGGATCGAGTCCTTGGAGGAGGCGATGCGGACGGGCTCGCCCTTCACGCGGATCTCGCCGGCGTCGGCCTCGTAGAAGCCGTAGACGATGGACATCAGCGTCGACTTGCCGGCGCCGTTCTCGCCCACGATGCCGTGGATCGTCCCCGCCGCGACCGACAGGTTCACGTCGCGGTTGGCCCGCACGGGGCCGAAGCTCTTGGAGATGCCGACGAGGTCGAGCGCGGGGAAGGTCAAGGACGCGATCCTTCGAGCAAGCCGCCATGAGCGGCCGGCCTGCGCCTCGACGGGTTAGCCCTTCTCCCCTTGAGGGGAGAAGGTCCGCACAGCGGGAATGAGGGGGGAGGCGTAACGCGCCAGCCAGTTTCCCCCTCATCCGTCGTCGTTGCGCGACGACACCTTCTCCCCGCAGGGGAGAAGGGCTGCGCACGACGGCCGCGATCAGCTCCCATAGGCCACCCGCATGGCGTCGATCGCGTCGAGCTTGGCGCGGAACGGGCCCCAGTCGTCGGCGCGGTTCACGGCCTCCAGGATCGCCTCGACCTCCGGGTGGAGCAGGGTGCAGGGCTCGGCGCGCGAGAAATACGGGTGGTCCAGCCCGGCGCCGCCGTCGGGCTCGGCCGCGTCGAGCGCTTCCCGCAGCACCCCGTAGGCCTCGCCGGCGTAGAACTCCGCGTTCGGGCTTCGGGCCGCGCGGCCGGCCGACAGGCGCCCGCCGCGGTGGTCGAAGACCGCCTGCTCGAAGGGCGCGCCGGAGGCCTCCAGGAAGGTCCAGAACATCTCGACGAGCCGCTTGTCGGCCTCGGGGTCCGCCGCGGGCCGCAGCCCCAGCCGCCGCAGCGTTTCGGCGACGAAGGCGGCGCGGAAGGCCGGCGCGAAGCCGCCGAGCGTCGCCTCCAGCTCGGCCTGCGGCGCGACGTCGAGCAGGCATTCGGCGAGGCGCGTCAGGTTCCACAGCAGCACGGTCGGCTGGCGCCCGTAGGCGTAGCGGCCCGCGTGGTCGAAGTAGGCGGCGGTGAAGCCGGGGTCGTAGGTGGGCAGGAAGCGCCAGGGGCCGTAGTCGAAGGACTCGCCGGTGACGTTGATGTTGTCCGTGTTGAGCACGCCGTGGACGAGGCCGGCCGCCATCCACTGCGCGCCGGTGCGGGCCACGTCTCGGGCCACGCCTTCCAGGAACGCCACGGCCGTCGCCGCCGACGTCGGGCGCCGCGCCTCGGGCCGATAGGTCTCGACCGCGTGGTCGAGCAGGCGGAGGATGTCGTCCCCTTGTTCGAGGTAGCGCAGGCGCTGGAACGAGCCGATGCGGATGTGGGAGTGCGACAGCCGCACCAGCACGGCCGAGCGGGTCGGCGAGGGCTCGTCGCCGCGCTCGAGGTCCTCGCCCGTCTCGATCAGGCTGAAGCTCTTCGACGTGTTCACGCCCTGCGCTTCGAGCAGCGCCGTCGCCAGCACCTCGCGGAGGCCGCCGTTCAGCGTCAGCCGCCCGTCGCCCGATCGCGACCAGGGCGTGGTGCCGCTGCCCTTGGTGCCGAGGTCGAGCAGGCGCCCGTCCCGGAGGTCGTGCATCTGCGCGAACAGGAAGCCGCGCCCGTCGCCGAGGTCGGGGTTGTAGGAGCCGAACTGGTGGCCGTGGTAGCGCAGCGCGACCGGCCGCGGCAGGGAGCCGGGCAGGGGGCTGAACCGGCCGAAGTGGCGCGCCCATTCCGCGTCGTCGAGCGATCCCAGGCCGACGCGCGCGGCCCAGCGGCCGTTGCGGTAGCGGATGTCCGTCCGCGGGAAGTCCGCGGGCGCCACGGGGTCGTAGAAGGCGTCCCCCAGCGCGAGGTGGCGCGCCGAGGGCCGGAACGCGGGCGACAGGGTCAAACGGTCAGTCCGGGCATTTGCTGTCCGCCATGTAGTCGTGGACGGAGATCTTGCCGGACTCGATGTCGGCCGCCGCGGCCTTCACGGCCTTGAGCATGTCGGGCGTCAGCAGGTCCTTGTTGTACTGGTCCTCGGCATAGCCGACGCCGTCCTGCTTCAGGCCGAGCACGGTGATGCCGGGCTTCCAGGTGCCGTCCTTCGCGGCCGTGAACGTGTCCTTCACGGCCACGTCAACGTGCTTGAGCATGGAGGTGAGCACGTGGCCGGGGAACAGCCCGTCCTGGTCCGAATCGACGCCGATGCCGAGCTTGCCCGCGTCCGCCGCGGCCTGCAGCACGCCGTTCCCGGTGGCGCCGGCCGCGTGATAGATGACGTCCGCGCCGCGGTCGATCTGCGATTTCGCGAGCTCGCCGCCCTTCACCGGGTCGTGCCAGGCGTCGGCCGTGGTGCCGGTCATGTTCTGCAGCACCTCGACCTTGGGGTTGGCGTATTTCGCCCCCTGCGCGTAGCCGCAGCCGAACCGGTGGATCAGCGGGATGTCCATGCCGCCCACGAAGCCGATCTTCCCGGTCTTGGACGCCATGGCGCCGAGCAGGCCCACCAGGAACGAGCCTTCGCCCTCCTTGAACAGGATCGACTGCACGTTGGGCTTGTCGACCACGGCGTCCACGATCACGAACTTGGTGTCGGGGAACTCGGCCGCCACCTTCTCCATAGCGCTGGCCTGGCTGAAGCCGATGGCCACGACGGGGCTGAAGCCGTCCTTGGCGAAGCGGCGCATGGCCTGCTCGCGCTGGGCGTCGTTCTGGACTTCGAAGTCACGGAACGGGACGCCGGTGGCCTGCTTGAAGGCCTCGGCGCCGTGGAACGCGCCCTCGTTGAAGCTTTTGTCGAACTTGCCGCCGAGGTCGTAGATCAGCGCGGGCTTGGTGTCGGCCGCCTGGGCCGCACCGGCGGCCAGCAGGCACGCGCCCATCATCAGTCCCGCAAACCTGCCGTGAGCCATCGTGCCGATCCTCGCCCGCGGCGCCCCTCGGACGCCCTCGGGAAAGCAGCATCGCATGCCGCGTGCCGGCCGAAAAGACGGGACGTCGCCCCCGCCTGCCTCTCCGATCAGGGCTCCGTGGCGGCGCGGAAATGGTCGAGCACGAAGACCCGGATGGCGGAGGACAGGTTGGCCGGGCCGCGCCGGCGGTCGATCTCCGCCACGAGGCCCGCGACGGTGGAGGCCCGCGCCGCCGCGATGTCGCGCAGGCCCGTCCAGAAGGCGTCCTCGAGCGAGATGCTGGTCCGGTGGCCCGCGACCGTCAGCGAGCGCTTGCCGACCGCCGTCCCGCCGTCAGCGGGGCGCGACATCGTCGGGCGCGCCGCCGTGCGGCGTCCGGAGCCGATGGGCGTCGAGCTTGGCCTCGGCGCGCCTGTTCTCGTCCGCCGAGGCGCTCCGCTCCTCCCGCGTGCGGCCGAAGGCGGCCCGGTTGCGGGCCGCTTCCTCGGCCCGGTCGGCGCGCTCGCGCGTCTTGCGGACCCGGCGGAGGTTGACGACGTCGCCCAACGGACGCGTCAGGGCTTCTTGCGGAAGGCGTCGATGGACACGACCTTGGGGCCGCCCGCGCCCTCGCCCGCCGCCTCCTTGTCGTCGTCGGCCGGCACCTTGGCCAGCACCGGCCTCGGCTTGTCGGCCTTCCTGTCGTCCGGCTTGGGGGACGCGTCCGTGAGGCGCGGCTGCGGCGAGGCCTCCACCGTGGCCAGCGCGCGGGGGCCCTTCGGCGCCTCCGCCAGGGCGGGCTTCGACAGGGCGTCGGCGGGCGAGCCGGCGTCCTTGGTGTCGAACTTCAGCCCGAAGGTGACAGACGGGTCCTGGAACATCGTGATGGCGGCGAAGGGCACGTAGAGCCGCTCGGGCATGTTGTTGAACGACAGCCCGACCTCGAAGCCGGCCTCGGTGACGGTCAGGCCCCAGAACTGGTGCTGGAGGATCACCGTCATCTCGTCCGGGTAGCGCTCGCGCATGCGGCTCGACAGCCGCAGGCCGGGCGTGGCGGTCTTGAAGGTGATGAAGAAGTGGTGCTCGCCCTGCAGCCCGCTGCGGGCGACGTCGGTCAGGACCTGGCGCACGACCCCCCGCAGAGCGTCCTGGACGAGCAGGTCGTAACGGATCAGATCGGCCATCGTGTTCCACCGGTGGGCATGCGGGAGACGCGGCCGCCGCTGCCGGCACGCCTCGGCTCCCGGGAGCGTGAGCGTCGGGCGGCCCGCATCTGCGGCGCGACCCGGCGACGGGCATGGCGGCCGGCGTCGAAACGACGGCGCGACGACCGAAGCCACGCCAGGATGATAGGGGCGGGGTCGGCCGAAGTCCAGGCTCGGAGGCTCGCCCCTAGCGCTCGATCATCCCGTCCATGACGCCGATCAGGCTGCGCATCTGCCCCATGCTGAGGCGCCGGAACTGCAGGCCCAGGCGGGCGCGGTCGCCCGCGGCGCGGTGGTTGGACACGATCACGGGCAGCATCACGGGGGGCGACGCGCCGTCGGCGGGCCGGATGCTGAGGACGCCGGTGTTGCCGAGCGCGCCATCGGGCAGGTTCTCGATCTCGATGCCGCAGCCCGTCACCGACATGTCGCTGACCGTGACGGCGGCCACGGAACTGCCGGACGCCAGCTCGCCCGCGCATTTCACGGCGAAGCGGGGAGCGACGCGCCTTTCGACCGATGAGGAACTCATGACACCCATCCCGTCCAACTCCGGCCCAATGTCCTGCCGAAAGGTTGAGACTCTCGGAATCATTCGACCCTTTTCGGGCCGGGACGGGGGAGGGCGGGTCAGAGCGGCCCCATGACCTCGCCGCGCAAGCCGTAGACCTCGCGGGCGCCGCCGAGCGCCACGAGCCGCACCTCGCGGCTCTGCCCCGGCTCGAAGCGCACCGCCGTGCCGGCCGGGATGTCGAGCCGGAAGCCCCGCGTCCGCGCCCGGTCGAACCGGAGGCCCGGGTTGGTCTCGAAGAAGTGGTAGTGCGAGCCGACCTGGATCGGCCGGTCGCCGGCGTTGGTCACCTCCAGCGTCACCGTCTCGCGGCCCTTGTTCATCGTGACGTCGCCTGGCGCCGGCAGGGCCTCGCCGGGGATCAGCGCGTCGTCGGCGCCGCGGATCGGGTGGTGCACGGTCACGAGCTTGGTGCCGTCCGGAAAGGTGGCCTCGACCTGGATGTCGTGGATCATGGAGGCCACGCCCTCCATCACCTGGTCGGCGCGCAGGACCTCGGTGCCGGCGCGCATCAGGTCCGCGACGCTGCGCCCGTCGCGCGCCCCTTCCACCACGGCGTCGGTGATCAGCGCCACCGCCTCGGGGTGGTTCAGCTTCACGCCGCGCTCCAGCCGCCGCCGGGCCACCTGGGCCGCGAGGGCGACGAGCAGCTTGTCCTTCTCGCGCGGCGTGAGGTTCATGCGGCTCGCCCCCGTCAGGCCCAGAGGCGGGGCAGGGCGCGCCCCCGCAGTCCGGACAGAAGCGCCACGATAGCGGCGCGCAGCGCCCGTGGCGAGGGCGACAGGGCGCGCGCGACCAGCATCCCGTTCCACGCGCTGGCGCCGCCCGAGACCTCGGGCATGTCGAGCGCCGCGCGGGCGCGGTCGAGCGCGCCTTCCGCGCGGGGCGACATCCATATCGCGGTGGCCGAGGCCCGGGCGCCCCCGCCGAGCGCCGGGCGGTCGAGGAGCCCCGCCACGTCGCCGCCGAGGTCGAGCTCTTCGGCGAGGACGAGCCGCCCGCCGCGCCGCACGCGCCAGCGGTCGCGCACGCGCCCGGCGCCCATCCGCTCGCCCATGCCGAGGCGGCCGAACACCAGCGTCTCGGCCATGAGCAGGTCGGCGTCCTCCGCCATGGCGGCGTCGAGGGTCCGATGGAGGCGCGCGCCGTCGAACAGGATGGTCTCCTGCGGCAGCCAGTCGAGCGCCGCGCCCCCGCCGAGCGTCAACGCGACGGAGACGCGCGTCTCGGCCTCGGCCCCGCCGGCCGCCGCCTCGCTGGCGTGGACGCCGCGGTACACCTTCTCGGCCGCCGTGGTGGTGATCGTGGCGGCGGTGCCGGCCTCGGCCGCGAAGGCGAACTCCGCCCGGTCGCCGCCCGCCATGCCGCCGCCGGTGTTGACGATCACGGCCTCGCAGGGGCCGCCGTGCGTCCGCGGCAGGCGCAGCCGGTAGCCGCCCGTCTCGTGCGGGCCGACCACCTCGGTGCGGGCGCCCACGCGGCGGAAGCCGGCCGCGATCGCGCCGCGGGCGCGGTTGGAGGGGGGAGCGTCGGTCATGGGGCGCGGTGTCGGCCTTCGCGGGGAAACGCGCAACCCTGCGCCGCGCCCCCCGTTGACCGGCTTCCCGCCCGCGAGATTTCGCCATGCCCGCCGACGCTCCGACCCATCCCCGCGCCCGCGCGGGCGCCCGCCTCGCGCTCGCGGCCGTCTATGCCGGGATCGGCGTCGTGCACGTGACCAGGCCGGATGCCTTCCTGCCCATCATGCCGGACTGGGTGCCGGCGCCGCGCGACGTGGTGCTGGCGACGGGGGTGTGCGAGCTCGCCGGCTCCGTCGCGCTGCTGACGCCGCGCCTGCGCCGCGCCGCGGGCTGGGCCTTCGCGGCCTACGCGGTCTGCGTCTACCCGGCCAACGTCAAGCACGCGATCGAGAACGTGAACGTGCCGCCGATCCCGTCGTCCTGGTGGTACCACGGGCCGCGGCTCGCGTTCCAACCCGTGTTCGTGTGGTGGGCGCTGTGGGCGGCGGGCGTGGTGGACTGGCCGTTCGGGGGAAGGGTTACGCGAACGGCTCGCGCTCCAGGTCGACGATGACGCGCAGAAGCTGCCCGGCCGCGTCGAGGTCTGCGCCGATGAAGCACAGATGATAGCCGAAATCGCTGTCGAACAGGATGAGGCGCTCCGTCCTCTTCGATCGCGACCGACCGCGTCCGCGACTGCCGCAGATTTTCCAGATGGCGCCACTGCTCCGTATGGGGTCGCAGGTCGACCACCAAGCCCTTCCCCTGCGACCGCCTCGCCTCGAGGTCGCGGGCGATCCGCTCGGCTTCGGCGAGCGGCAGGTCGCGCCACCCAAAGACGCCACGGCCCTCTCCGGGCGACGTCAGCGGTCCCGCGCCGACCTCCGCCGCGACCTCGGCTCCGTGGCGGCCCCAGAACGCGACATCGGCCAAACCGTCGGCCGAGATGTCGTCGTCCCAATCGAGGTCCAGCGCGGCATCGACCACGACCATGCGCCCGTACTGCACGGAAGCGGTGCCGATCTCCGCCCGCTCCGCCGCGATCCCGTCCCGCATCGTGACATGGAGCTTGCTCAGAATGGCGTCTCTGCTCTCGCCGCGGCGGTATTCGCCCGACACGGGATAGGCGACGTCCGGCTGGAGGCCTTCGATCACGGCGCCGTCGGTGTTGCAGGCCGTCCGGATCGACACCCGCGGGCTGCCGGGCATCGGGCCGTGGTGGTACAGCCTCGGGGACCATACGCCCGCTGCCACCCAATCGCAGATCGTCAGCCGGCCCGAGGGGCACAGCACCGATCCGAGCGAGACGTGAGTATCGTCGTCAGGTGCTTGCGGCATCGCTGTTTCACCAGGGCCCGATGAGGGCAACGATGTCTTCCAGGGAACCCACACGAGGGTCCAGGTCTGTCGGCCGTCGATCGGCCCGGCTTTGGTTCACCAGTCGTCCGGATACGCCTCTCCGCCCATCAGCCGAACCATTTTGAGATCGCCAAAAGCCATGCGGCTCCCATCATTGAGGCAGAATTTACCCTTGTCGAACCAGCCCATCGTCGTCCCTTTTTCCGTCGCGACGGCGATCATACGGTCGATCCATGCATCGAGATCGCCGTGAAACTGCAGAGGGTAATAACGATCTCCATTAGGAACCGTCACACGGAACCAGTCCCGATGGATTGTGTCGGGATTCAGATCCGGGTGTCCTTCGCGGACGGCGTCAATGAATTTTTCGAGCAGATCATGGGTGAGGATTTCCTCGTATTTCTTCAGGTACAGACAAAAAGATGTATTGTATGTTCGAATTCCAGGTATGACTACGCCGCCCACGGTTTGGTGAATCGGGCTATAATAGACGATCTCCAACTTTCGAGCTTGTATAAGCTCATCTTCTGACAAAAAATCCCTTATTGAGTTCACAGCTCTTGTGTTTTCTCGGGTGAAAGGCGGAGTCAAATCGCCGTAGTCATATGGCGTGCATCCAGGTGGAATGAACTCCACGTTGAAGGGTGTGCCTCCGGACATCGCTGTCTCCTATCGCGATTCAATATACTCTATGCGGAATCCTGAGAGCCCTTTTTCCGAAAAAAAGTAACCATACTTGTAAACAAGTTCCCGATCGTTGACGATCCACAGTAGACCTCCTTTGAACGCGTCAAGATACTTGCGCGCTTGAGCAACATCTTTATCGGCGATGAAACTCAGCATGTTATCGGGGTCATGGATCCCAGTGCTGTTTTGTTGAGATAATTGACTTCAAGGGCTATTTTTATCCATTTTCTACATCTGTAAAGAGTCCATCCGGTGCGTTGTCGCCTTGTTCGTACTTGCGGTTTGGAGGTGGGGGCGCAGGGTCGAAGTTGAGCGCCTTCCGCACTTCGTTTTCATAAAATTTCCCTTGCTCGTCCGCATTCTTGCCTCGCGCCTCCAAGCTGAGATTGTCAGGAATCTTGATCGACGCAAGGGCTTTAGAAGCGCGGTAAGTGCCCGGCGTTGGTGGCTCGTCAGCCCGTTCATTGCGGCTCGGAGATGCACCAGTTTCAGGCGACAGAGGCCAGGGGCGAACGGGGACGGATTGAGCGGGTTCCGTGACGCCTGCGCCAGCCAACCGAGGAGAGGGTGGTGGGTCGGTGGGTGGGCCGCCAATCAGCCAATCCGGCCGCAGATGCTGGGCAAGAGCCCGCACCGCACCACGGGCCTTCATATACAGATAAAGTGGACCCAGCACCGTTTGTGCCGCCCACCGTACTACGGCATCGACTTCGGGGTCATCCTTGCTTGCGGCTGGGTCGACAGCCTTCGGCGCGACAGTTCCAGGGATGTCCGGCTGATTGGACAGACCAGATGGAACTCCTTCGCCTGCAGGAGGTAATGCCGGGTCAGAGTGAAGACTTGTCGGTTGTAGCGGGAGAACGCTTTCGCTCTCGCTGGCCGCAGGTTGTAAGGCTTGAATGCCGCCGGACGTCCACCGCCCCCAGAGGTCGCGCGGTTGCGTCGGGCTGAAGTCCAGTATGCTCTGCGTCCCGCCAGCGCTTGCCGTCGTCTCCACCTCCGCGAACACCGCCGTGGCGTTCGGGTACGTCCCGTCCGCGACCAGTTGCGCCTCGGCGAGCTTGGCCACCACCGCGTCCGGCCACAGCTTCAGCCCCGCGTAGACCTGCGTGGCCTGTGCGCGGCTCAGAGCCAGCGCGGCCTTCGCCGGCTCGTCCAGCTGCCATAAGGGCCGGAACGCGAAGCTGAGCGCACCCTCGTCGATCCCCTCCGACCAGCAGATCAGGCGGTCGAGCCGCTCCAGCTGCGGCCGGAGATCCAGCTCCTGCCTGGCCGCGATCATGTCGTAGTAGTTGCGGATGTCGCTCTCGCCCGTCGCCGACAGACCCGACGGCGACTGCCCGAGCAGGCGCGTCACCGGGATGTCCGCCGCCCCCGCCGCCACCTGCAGGAAGCAGCGCGCCATCTCGGGCAGCCCCGCGAAGACGACCGTCTGCCGCGACCAGCTCTCGCCGTCGCCGAGCAGCAGCAGGTTGTTCATCGACTTCATCGCCGCCGCATAGGCGAAGCGCGCCGACAGCTGCGCGGTCGTCTCGGCCGAGCTCAGGTGCTCGCTAAGGTTCGGCACCGTGACGACGTCGACCTTGGCCTCGTGCAGCAGGCTCGTCGCCCCCGCCAGCGACAGCGCCGCGGCGTGCACGGCGTCGTAGAGCGCCTGCAGCACCGAGTCGGACCAGAACGCGCCCGCCGCGCTCGGGTCGGGCAGCGGGTTGCCGAGGAAGCGCACCAAGCGCGAGGGGTGAAGCTCCAGCGGCGGCCGGCCCAGGGACGACAGCGTGTACATCTTCGGCTCGCCGCACCACGGGCTGAGCGGGTTCAGGTCGAGATCGCTCACGCCGAGCTGCCAGCGGCTGACGGCGTGGAGGTAGGCTAGCCCGCCCTTCGGCAGGCGGGGCTCGAGCGGGCACGCCAGGGCGGCGGGGTCGCACTCGCCATCGCCGATCAGGATGGCGCCGCCGCCGTACAGGCGCCCCAGCGTCATGGCGCGCTGCACCGTCCTGCGCAGCCCGAGCCTTCGCTCGGCGGCCTCGACGCGCGCCACGTCGGCCCGGTGCCCCGACCACGAGCGCCATGCCCTGACCGAGTCGTAAGGCACGATGTCGACGACCTTCCGCGCGAGCCAGTCGCCGCGGTACATCGCCTCGATCTGGGCGCGGCCGAGCTCGAAGACCGCGAAGGCGTCGTGGGCCGCCTTGTCGCGCCCGGTGCCGAGCGAGGCCGCGAGGTTGGACAGGCTGTCGCGCACGCCCGCGCCGAACGAGAACGTCATGCGGACCTCGCGATGTGAGGGAAGGGCGCGCGACGGCGGCCCGCGGCTCGGGCGAGCGGCAGGGGGCGGTCGGCGTGAGGGTGTTCAGGGGCGGGGAGTGCATCCCCTCATCCGCCTCGGCTCCGCCGAGGCACCCTTCGACAAGCTCAGGGCAGGCTTTTCTCCCGCGGGCGGGAGAAGGGGAGGCACATCAAGCGTCGGGCATGGAAAAAGGCCCGCGGGCGAGGCACCCTGGGCCGAACGGCAGTTCTGCAGCGGACCTATTCAGGCCACATCAGGCGCCCAACGTCAAGAACAGATGATGAGCATTCACTCCTGAGCCCCGCCGATCCTCCTTGCCGGCCCCCAGCCGACCTGCTAGACCACGCGGCGGTTGCATCAGCGCCTCGGCTCCACCCTTGGAGCGGAGGGGCCGCCGACCCATATCCCGACTACGCCTTCCCGTGCCGGCCCATGCGCCGGCCCGCCCATCGCGGCGGAGGGTCCCCCGCGGGGGACCGTCGGCCCTGGAAGACGCCCCACAACACTGACCGCCGGCGCCGCCCGGGACACCCCGGGCCCCAGGAGAATAGATGTCCGCAGTCGCTTCCTACGGTTCGCCTTCGCGCGATGATTTCGCCGCTCTGCTCGACGAGAGCTACGGCAAGAACGAGGCCTTCGAGGGCACGGTGGTCAAGGGGATCATCGTCGCGATCGAGAAGGACGTGGCGGTGATCGACCTCGGTCTGAAGACCGAGGGCCGCGTCGCCATGAAGGAGTTCACCAACAACGGGCGCGACGAGCTGCCCGGCGTCGGCGACGAGGTCGAGGTCTACCTGGAGCGCATCGAGAACGCGCTCGGCGAGGCCGTCATCTCGCGCGACAAGGCCCGCCGCGAAGAAAGCTGGGTCAAGCTGGAGAAGGCCTTCGAGCGCCAGGAGAAGGTCGAAGGCATCATCTTCAACCAGGTCAAGGGCGGCTTCACGGTCGACCTCGACGGCGCCATGGCGTTCCTGCCGCGCTCCCAGGTCGACATCCGCCCGGTGCGCGACGTCGCCCCGCTGATGGGCGTGCCGCAGCCGTTCCAGATCCTGAAGATGGACCGCCGCCGCGGCAACATCGTCGTGTCGCGCCGCACCGTGCTGGAAGAGTCCCGCGCCGAGCAGCGCCACGAGATCGTGGCCAACCTCGAAGAGGGCCAAGTCATCGACGGCACCGTCAAGAACATCACCGACTACGGCGCCTTCGTGGACCTCGGCGGCATCGACGGCCTGCTGCACGTCACCGACATCGCGTGGCGCCGCGTCAACCACCCGACCGAGGTGCTCTCGATCGGCCAGACGGTGCGGGTCAAGATCATCAAGATCAACCACGAGACGCACCGCATCTCGCTCGGCATGAAGCAGCTGCTCGACGATCCGTGGCAGGGCATCGAGGCCAAGTACCCGATCGAGATGAAGCTCACGGGCCGCGTGACCAACATCACCGACTACGGCGCCTTCGTGGAGCTGGAGCCGGGGATCGAGGGCCTCATCCACGTGTCCGAGATGTCCTGGACCAAGAAGAACGTCCACCCCGGCAAGATCGTGGCGACGAGCCAGGAGGTCGAGGTGCAGGTGCTCGAGGTCGACGCCGTCAAGCGCCGCATCTCGCTGGGCCTCAAGCAGACCCTGTCGAACCCCTGGGAGTCCTTCGCGGAGCGCTTCCCCGTCGGCACCGAGGTCGAGGGCGAGGTCAAGAACAAGACCGAGTTCGGCCTGTTCATCGGCCTCGACGGCGACGTGGACGGCATGGTCCACCTCAGCGACCTCGACTGGAACCGCCCGGGCGAGCAGGTCATCGACGACTACAAGAAGGGCGACGTCGTCAAGGCGCAGGTCCTGGACGTCGACGTCGAGAAGGAGCGCATCTCGCTCGGCATCAAGCAGCTGGCCGGCGACCCCTTCGTGGCCCGCGTGGGTGAAGAGGGCGGCGAGCTGCGCAAGAACGCGATCGTGACCTGCGAGGTGACGGACGTGAAGGAAGGCGGCATCGACGTGAGCATCGTCGGCACCGACCTGACGGCCTTCATCAAGCGCTCCGACCTCGCCCGCGACCGCAACGACCAGCGCTCCGAGCGCTTCGCCGTCGGCGAGAAGGTGGATGCCCGCATCACCCTGTTCGACCGCAAGGCCCGCAAGGTGTCGGTGTCGATCAAGGCGCTGGAGATGGCCGAGGAGAAGGAAGCCATCGCCAACTTCGGCTCCGCCGACTCCGGCGCGTCGCTGGGCGACATCCTGGGTGCCGCGCTCCGCGCCCGCACCGAGGGCGAGAAGAAGTAAGCTTCCTCTCCCGATCCGACGAGGAAAGGCCCGCGCGGGACACCGCGCGGGCCTTTCCGCTTTTCAGGGGCCGGCGACACCGGAGCGTCGGTCCGTGCCGCGCGCGTCGAGCGCCCGTCGGCGGCAGGGCACGGCACGATCCGATCGCGCGGGGGCGAGGATCCGGGCGGCGGATCTCCGGCAGGCATGGCCGCGTGCTGTCCCGACCCGTCGCACGGCCGGGCTCCTCCCCGCGAAGAGGCAGGGGAGCCCTCCAGCCGCCGCGAGGGGCGATACGGGGCGATGCGACGCGGGGAGCGGCCGGATGCGAGCCTCTGCCGCGTCCCGACGGGACCCTGCGGCCCCTGCCGGTCAGGCGGTCAGATCGCGTGGGTGGCGACGTAGAAGCCGATCCCCACCAACAGCAGGAAGCCGACCAGGATGGAGGCGAAGTGGCGCTCCAGCGCGCCGCGGATCGGGTCGCCGAAGCGGTTCAGCAGACCCGCCAGGATGAAGAACCGCGCGCCGCGCGTGATCACCGACAGCAGCACGAACAGCGCGAAATTGTAGCCGAGCAGCCCGCTCACGATCGTGACGAGCTTGTAGGGGATCGGCGTCAGGCCCTTGATGAGGATCAGGAGCCAGCCCCACTGCGCGTAGGCGGCGCGCATCGCCTCCATCTTGTCGGCATAGTGGTAGGTGGCGATCAGCCACTGCCCCACCGTGTCGTAGAGCAGCGCCCCGATGGTGTAGCCGACCATGCCGCCCAGCACCGAGGCCGCCGTGCAGATGGTGGCGTAGGCCCAGGCGCGCTGCGGGCGGGCCAGCGCCATCGGCACCAGGATCAGGTCCGGCGGGATCGGGAAAAACGAGCTCTCCGCGAACGCCACGGCGCCCAGCGCCAGCGGGGCGTGGCGGCTCTCGGACAGCCGCAGCGTCCAGCGGTAGATTCCATCGAACATGGCCGGGGCTTAGCCGAGGGCGGCGGGCGAGTCCATGGCGCGGCCGGGGCGCGTCGGCTAGCGTGTCGTCCCCGACACTGTCCCACGAGGCCCCGCCCGATGCGCCGAACCGTCGCCCTCGCCCTGTCGCTCCTCGCCTCCACCTCGGCCTTCGCGGTCGCGCCGGCCCCCGTCGGGGCCGACAACGGCATGGTGGTGACGGCGCAGCACCTCGCCTCCGAGGTCGGCGCCAGGGTGCTGAAGGAGGGCGGCAACGTCGTCGACGCCGCCGTTGCGGTGGGCTACGCGCTGGCCGTGGTGTTTCCGGCGGCCGGCAATCTCGGCGGCGGCGGCTTCGTCAACATCCGCTTCGCCGACGGCCGCTCGTCCTTCGTCGACATGCGCGAGAAGGCGCCCGGTGCCACGACCCCCACCATGTTCCAGGACGGGCAGGGCAACGTCGTCCCCGGCCGATCGACCAGCACCTGGCTCGCCGTCGGCGTGCCCGGCACGGTGGCGGGCCTCGAATGGGCGCGCGAGCACTACGGGACCAGGCCGCGCGCGGACCTCCTCGCCCCGGCGATCCGGCTCGCCCGCGACGGCTTCGCGCTGGAGCCCGGCGACGTGAGCCTGCTCCAGCAGGCGACGCCCACCTTCGCGGCCGACCCCGCCACCGCGACGATCTTCACGCGCGGCGGCCGTCCCTTCGCGGTCGGCGACCGCCTGGTGCAGACCGACCTCGCCGCGACGCTCGAGGCCATCTCGGCCGGCGGAGCGGACGGCTTCTACAGGGGCCGGACCGCCGACGCCATCGCGGCGGCCAGCCGCGCCGGGGGCGGCATCATCACGGAAGGCGACCTCGCGGCCTATCGCGCGCGCGAGCTCAAGCCCGTGCGCTGCTCCTACCGCGGCTACGACATCCAGTCCGCGCCCCCGCCGAGCGCCGGGGGCGTGGCGATCTGCGAGATCCTGCAGATCCTCGAAGGCTACGACCTCGGCGCCATGGGCTACCACTCGGCCGCGGAGGTGCACACGATGGTCGAGGCCATGCGGCGCGCCTACCGCGACCGCCAGGGCCTCGGCGACCCGGACTTCGTGAAGAACGACATCGCCAAGCTGGTCGACAAGGACTACGCGGCCGGGCTCCGCGCCGGGATCGATCCCGACAAGGCGACGCCCTCCACCGCCCTCGTGCCGCCGCCCGACCAGGAAGGCCGGCAGACCACGCATTACTCGGTCGCGGACGGCGCCGGCAACGCCGTCTCGGTGACCTACACGCTGAACTCGTGGTTCGGGCTCGGCCGCGTCGCGGGGAACACGGGCGTGCTGATGAACAACGAGATGGACGACTTCGCGTCCAAGACCGGGGCGTCGAACCAGTTCGGCCTCGTGGGCAGCGACGCCAACGGCGTGCAGCCCGGCAAGACGCCGATCTCCTCCATGAGCCCGACGATCGTCTCGAAGGACGGGAAGCTCGCCATGGTGATCGGCAGCCCCGGCGGCTCCACCATCATCACCACCGTGGTTCAGGCGATCGTCAACGTGGTGGACCACGGCATGACGGTGTCGGCCGCCATCGACGCGCCGCGCTTCCACATGCAGTGGATGCCCGACGTCGTCACGCTGGAGCCCTTCGCGCTGTCGCCCGACACGCGCCGCATCCTGGAAAGGGAGGGCTACGGCTTCAAGGACAGGGCGCCCTGGGGACAGGCGGCCGGCATCACCACGGAGGTGTTCGGCCGCGACGGGGGCGGGAACGACCTCGCCATCCCGGACCTGTCGCGTCCCCCGAAGGCCTACAAGCTCTACGGCGCCGACGACGACCGCGATCCCGTGGGCTCGGCGGCGGGTTATTGACAGGCGACCGCGGCCGGCATCGAATGTGTCGCCTGAACCGTCCCCCGACGGCGTCGGAGGGCGACCATGTCCAGCGAGGATGCGAAGCGGGCCTTCGCGAAGGTGACCGACGAGATCAATCGCCGGTCTCAGACGGAGGGGCCGGGGGCCGACGCGGCCTCCGACCTGGCCGAGATCCTCGCCGAGCACGAGCGCGAATGCGCCGCGCTGACGCGCGCCCTGGCCGAGGCGGGCCCTGAGGGCGCGGCCAGGTGACGACCCTGCCGGGAAACCTCACACCGCAGGCCCGGCAAGACCTCCGCAAGCAACTCCGCCGCAGCCGTGAGACCTTCGGACCCGTCGCGGCGTTGAAGCTCAGCTCCAAGCTGCTGGCTCGCTTCCGCCTCATCGAGGCCGGAAAAGCCATCGGACACGTCCGCCACGACCTGCCCTTCGCCGAGCCGACACTGTGCCTGACTGTCAGCCCGTTGCTCGTCATCTACAATCCGCACACGTGCCTGGTGCTCCGCGTGGTGGATGGACGCCGCGATCTGACCGCGCTGACGGACGAATGATCCCGACGCGACGCTCACCCCTCTCATGAACTGAAACCGAGCTTCCATGTCCGAACCGCGCCGCCGCGCGCCCAAGCCGCCCGGCAACATCGAGCCCCTGGCCACGCTGCCGATCTTCTTCAAGCTCGGCGGCCGCCGCGCCCTCGTGGCGGGCGGCACGCCGCCGGCCGTGTGGAAGGCCGAGCTGATCGCCGCGGCGGGCGCCGAGGTCCACGTCGTCGCGGCCGAGCCCTGTCACGAGATGGCGGAACTGGCGGAAGCCCTGCCGGACCGCATCACCCTCCACCGCCGCGGCTGGACGCCGGGCGATTTCGACGGGGCCGCCATCGCGATCGGGGCCTTCGAGGGCGACGAGGGCGAGGCCTTCCGCGCCGCCGCGCAGGCGGCCGGCGTGCCAGTCAACGTCATCGACGTGCCGCCGCTCTGCGAGTTCCAGTTCGGCACGGTGGTGGCGCGCTCGCCGCTCGTCATCGGCATCTCGACCGACGGGGCCGCACCCGTCTTCGGCCAGGCCCTGCGGGCGCGCATCGAGGCCCTGCTCCCGGCCGGGATCGGCGCCTGGGCGGCGGCGGCGAAGGATTGGCGGGAGCCGCTCCAGGCCCTCAAGCTCGGCTTCGCGGCCCGGCGGCGCTTCTGGGAACTCTTCGCCGACATGGCGCTGGAGGGGGGCGACCGCGCCCCCCGCGAGGAGGACCGCCTGCGCTGCATGGAGGAGGCCACGGCCGCGGAGGCGCGGGCCGGCGGCCGCGTGATCCTGGTGGGCGCCGGGCCGGGCCCGGCCGATCAGGCGACGCTCGGCGCCGTGCGGGCGCTGCAGTCCGCCGACGTCATCCTGCACGAGCCCGGCGTGGCGCCGGGGGTGCTGGGGCTCGGCCGGCGCGAGGCGCGCCGCCTGCCGGCCGAGCGGGACCGCGGGCAGGCCGAAGCCGCCGTCCGTGCCCTCGCCGACGAGGGGCGCACCGTGGCCTGGGTGGGGCCGGGCGATCCCGGAACCTGCGCGAACTGGGCGGGGCGGGGAGCGTCGCTCGAAGGCTCCCCGTCGGTGCTGGAGAGGGTGGCCGGGCTGCGCTGCCCGACCTGCCCCGATGGCTGCGCGGCCCCGGCCGGCGGGGCCGCCGCGGCTCAGTGATCGGCCTTCAGCGTGCGGGTGCCGCCGTGCGACGCGTGACCGCCCTTGCGGCCCGCCTGGGCAGCGAGGCCGTGGTTCTGCGAGAAGCTGCGCTTCTCGGGGTCGACGCTCTGGCCGCCCTTGCGGCCGGCCGCGGAGGCCAGTTGGTGGTTCTGCGAGAAGCTGCGCTTCTCGTTGGGGACGCTCTCGCCCCCCTTGCGCGCGATGGCCCGCCGCTTCTCCAGGTCCATGGAAGCAAAGCCGCGGGTCGAGCGCGTCGCCAATTGTTGTTCCTCGGGCATGGCCGACTCGCTGACGTTGAGTGATGTCGTGAGTCGTTGAACGCCGCGATGAGTCGCGAGTTCCTGTCAGGCCCGCGGTCTGCTTCATTCCGGCGCGCCGCCCGTCACAGTATTGGGCGGCGCGAAGGGCGTGAAAGCTTGAGCTGAGCCGTCGGCGGACCTGCCGAAGACCTTCCCTGGATGCGCCGTCAGGCTTCCGCCTGGCGCGGCCTCCGGGGCCGGGAGGTTGGGGGCGCGTCGCCGCGGCCGGGCCCGTCCTCGTAGCGCGGACGGCGCGCGGGCGCTTCCGTGGCGGGCTCGATGCGCGGCTCGACGTTCTCGCCCCGGCGGATGGCCTCGCCGAACTGCCGGGCCGCGCCGTCCCGCACCTCGAACTTGGTTTCCCGGTCGAAGATGCGGATGGCGCCGATGTCGCCCTTGCCGACCCCGCCGCGGCGGCACAGCATGGGCAGGAGCCAGCGCGGGTCGGCGTTGTTGCGCCGGCCGATGTTCATGCGGAACCAGGTGCCGCCGCCCGACGAGGCCGGAGGGCCGCCCTGGGGCCCGGCGCGCCCGGCTTCCCCGCCGCGCGCCCAGTCGCGCCCCTGCGGGTTCGCCTCGTAATCGTTGCGCGGCCGGCGCGGCGGCTGCGTGCCGGGGTCGGTCACGTCCTCGGGGGCGGGCAGGCGCGAGCGGTAGACGCGCACCAGCGCCGCCGCCACCTCCTCGGCCGAGCGCTGCTCAAGCAGCGTCTTCGCCATGGCGAGGTCGTCCTCGCTGGGCTCCTCGGCGAGCAGCGGGTCCCCCGCCATGCGCTCCTGGTCGAGCTTGCGGATCTCGTCGGCGGTGGGCGGCGCGCTCCAGGCGGCCTCGGCCTTGGCGACCGCGAGCAGCCCCTCGGCGCGGCGGCGGCGCGCCGGCGGCACCAGCAGCACGCTGACGCCCTTGCGGCCGGCGCGGCCCGTGCGGCCGGAGCGGTGCTGCAGGGTTTCGGCGTCGTTGGGCAGGTCGGCGTGGATCACCAGCGCCAGGCCCGGCAGGTCGATGCCGCGCGCCGCGACGTCGGTGGCGACGCAGACGCGCGCCCGCCCGTCGCGCAGGGCCTGGAGGGCGTGGTTGCGCTCGTTCTGGCTGAGCTCGCCCGACAGCGACACGGTCGAGAAGCCGCGCTCCAGCAGGGCCGACTGCAGGTGGCGCACGGTTTCGCGCGTGTTGGCGAAGACCAGCGCGCTCGGCGGCTCGTAGAAGCGCAGGAGGTTCACCACCGCGTGCTCGACCTCGCGCGGCACGATCCGCACGGCCCGGTATTCGATGTCGGCGTGGCCGCGGGAGCCGCCCGCCACCGCGATGCGCAGAGCGTCGTTCTGGTAGCGCTGCGCCAGCGTCACGATGCCCTTCGGCAGCGTGGCGGAGAACAGCAGCGTGCGGCGCTCCTCCGGCGTGGTCTGGAGGATGAACTCCAGGTCGTCGCGGAAGCCGAGGTCGAGCATCTCGTCGGCCTCGTCGAGCACCACGGCGCGCAGGGCCGAGGGGTCGAGGTTGCAGCGCTCCAGGTGGTCGCGCAGGCGGCCGGGCGTGCCCACCACGATATGGACGCCGAACGACAGGGCGCGGGCCTCGCGCCGCGCGTCCATGCCGCCGACGCAGGACACGATGCGGGCGCCGGCCGGCTTGTAGAGCCAGGTGAGCTCGCGCTCGACCTGCAGCGCCAGCTCGCGCGTGGGCGCCACGATGAGGGCCAGGGGCGCCGCCGCCGGGGGGAGCGCGTCGGCGTCGCCCATCAGGGTCGGCGCGATCGCGAGGCCGAAGGCCACGGTCTTGCCCGAGCCGGTCTGGGCGGAGACGAGGAGGTCGCGCCCCGCTTCCGCTTCGAGCACGGCGGACTGGACGGGGGTGGGATCCTGGTAGTCGCGTTCGGCCAGGGCGCGCGCGAGGGAAGGGGCGGTCGGAGGAAAAGCCAAGCTTGGTTTCGTGCCTTGATCGAGGGGACAGCGCCGGCGACGCGGCCGATGCACCGAGGGGACGGGCCGGGAAGGGGCGGCCCTGCGACGCTTCGGCCCATCCCGGGCGCTGCGCCTTGTCGAAGACATGGTCATTAGGCCAAGGCGGCGCAATCGGCGAGCCCTCGGGCCGCGGAATAAAGCCGCCGATACCTCGCAAGCGCCCATGTCATGGCTGCCGCCGCGCACCAGATCCCCGGGCGAGGGACTGGATCGCGGAGCCGCGGCGCCGCGCCGACGCGGCCCGACACTTGCGAATGCCCTCGCGCGTGCTGAAATCCAGCGGGTGCCGCGCTGCGGCCGGCACCTGCGGCTCGACGAGAGCAGCCCGGGAGACAGATGCGGTGAGCGACGAGTACGACGACTGGGAGGTTTCCCCCCGCGCGCAGCCCAAGGCCGCCGACTACGGCTTCGACCTCGACCGCGCGCTGTCCGCCGTGGTGGGCCTCAGCGCGCGCGTGGCCAGCGACGCCTACACGGCGGAAACGCTGGGCGTCGAGCGCGGCGGCAACGGCGTGGTGATCCGCGAGGACGGGGTGGTGCTGACCATCGGCTACCTCATCACCGAGGCCGAGGAGGTGCTGCTCGAAACCCACCGGGGGCGCGTCGTGCCGGGCCACGTGCTGGGCTACGACGGCGCCACCGGCTTCGGCCTCGTGCAGGCGCTGGAGCCGCTCGGCCTCCCCGCGCTGAAGCTCGGCGACTCGCGCCACGCCGGCGTCGGCGAGAGCGTGATCCTGGCGGGCGCCGGCGGGCGCCGCCACTCGGTCGCGGCCGAGATCGTGGCGCGCCAGGAGTTCGCGGGCTACTGGGAATACCTCATCGAGGAGGCGATCTTCACGGCCCCCGGCCACCCGAACTGGGGCGGCGCGGCGCTGATCGGCGGCGCCGGCGAGCTGCTCGGCGTGGGGTCGCTGCAGCTCCAGCACCAGGTCAACGGCGGCCGCGTGAAGGCGCTCAACATGGTGGTGCCGAGCGAGCTGCTGGTCCCGATCTACGAGGACCTGCTGGCGGGCCGCTCCGGCGCGGCCAGGCCATGGCTCGGCGTCTACGCCCACGAGATCGACAAGAGCGTCGTCATCGTCGGGGTGGCCGACAAGGGCCCGGCCGATCGCGCCGGCCTGCGCAAGGGCGACATCGTCAAGGTCGCGGCCGGCATGGACATCGTCAACCTGGCCGACTTCTACCGCTCCATGTGGGCGCTGGGCGGCCCCGGCGTCGAGGTGCCGCTGACGCTGGAGCGCGAGGGCGACGTGTTCGACCTGCGCATCACCGCGGCCGACCGCCGCCAGTTCCTGAAGCAGCCGCGCCTGCATTGACCTGACGGAACGGCTGGCCTCGGGCCGCCGCATCCTGTAGGGGGATCGCCCCTTCCCATATCGGCCCCCGCCGGCGCTCGTGCGCCGCGGGGGCCGTTTTCGTCCGTGAGACCCCTGGCATGCGCGCCGTCGGCATCGATTTCGGCACGACCAACAGCGCGGTCGCGGTGGTGGAGGACGACGGCTCGGTGCGGAGCCTGTCGTGGCCCTCCGCGTCGGGCGACGTCGGCGTGTTCCGCACCGCGCTGGCCTTCTGGAGCGAGGGCCGCGCCCCCCGCGCCGTGGTCCGCACCGCGGGGGGGCCGCAGGCGCTGGAGCACGCGCTGTCGGGCTCCGGCAACGGCCGCTTCGTGCAGTCGATCAAGACCTACCTCGGCAGCCGCGCCTTCACGGAAACGCGGCTCTTCGGCCGGCGCTTCTCCATCGAGGACCTGGTGTCGACCTTCCTCGGCCACCTCGCGCCCGAGCGCGACGCGCTGCTGGCCGGGGCGGCCGGCGTGGTGGCGGGCCGCCCCGTCGTCTTCGCCGGCGACAACCCGGACGAGGACCTCGCGGTGGGGCGGCTCGGGGCCGCCTTCGCGCAGGCGGGCTTCGGCGTGGTCGACCTCGCCTACGAGCCGCTCGGCGCCGCCTACTGGTACGCGCGCGATCTCGACCGCGACCAGACCGTGCTGGTGGCCGACTTCGGAGGCGGCACCTCCGACTTCTCCGTGATCCGCTTTCGCCGCGGCGGGGGGCGCCAGGACGCCGAGGCGCTGGCCCACGGCGGCGTCGGACTCGCCGGCGACACCTTCGACTACCGCCTGATCGACCATTACGTCGCGCCGCAGCTCGGCAGCCGCTCGCACTACCGCTCCTTCGACAAGCTGCTGCCCATCCCGGCCTACATCCACGCGGCCTTCAGCCAGTGGCACCAGCTGTCCTGGCTCAAGGCGCCGGCCACCATGGCGGAGCTGCGTAAGCTGCTCGCCGCCAGCGACGACCCCGAGGCGATGGAGCGGCTGATCGACTTCGTCGACCTCGACCTCGGCTTCGAGCTCTACCAGGCGATCAGCGGCGTGAAGATCCGCCTGTCGGACGCGGAATCGACGCGGCTCGACTTCGACAGCCACGGCATCCGGCTGTCGGCCGAGGTGACGCGGGCCGCGTTCGAGCGGCTGATCGCCCCCGACCTCGCCCGCATGGCCGAGGCCGCCGACGACACGCTGGCCCGCGCCGGCCTGTCCTACGGCGACATCGACGCGGTCTTCACCACCGGCGGCACCTCGCAGGTGCCGGCCGTGCGGCGGCTCTTCGTGGAGCGCTTCGGGGAGGAGAAGCTCCACGCCGCCCACCCGCTGCAGTCCGTGGCGTCGGGCTTGGCGCTCTACGCGGCCGACCGGGCCGCCGAACGGGCGAAGGATCGGGAGGCAGGACGAGCCTCTTGAAAGGTTCGGGGCCGGCCTTCCTCCCCGCCGTCTTCCGTCGCCTTCCGCCGTCGCGGCTGGACATCGTCCGGCTCAACTCGCCCGATGATGGTAGAGCGCGTGTGTTCGCCATACGCTATCGCGTGCATCAGGTATCGGAGAGATGAAAGATCGTTCATCTGCGGAACGTTCTCGGGCATCCTGCGTAACACTTGCCAGTTCTGCTCGCGAAAGCGGCGCTAGAACTTGAGCAGGAGTTCAAGACAATGACGATGACCAAAGGTCTGCGCGCCCTGACGCTCGCCGCCGCCCTGGCGGCCGGGACGGCCTCGGCGGCCTACGCGGCCGACCCGATGGTGGGCGGGGCGCCGATGATGGCCAGCAAGAACATCGTCCAGAACGCTTCGCAGGCCAAGAACCTGACGACGCTGGTCGCGGCCGTGAAGGAGGCCGGGCTCGTCGAGACGCTGGAGGGGCCCGGCCCGTTCACGGTGTTCGCACCCACCAACGCGGCCTTCGACAAGCTGCCCAAGGGCACGGTCGAGAAGCTGATGCAGCCCGACATGAAGGCCGACCTGAAGAAGGTGCTGACCTACCACGTGGTGGCCGGCAAGATCGACGCGGCCGAACTCGCCAAGGACATCAAGGCGAACGGCGGCAGCTACAACATGAAGACGGTCGAGGGCGGCACGCTGACGGCGAGGATGGACGGCGACAAGATTGCCCTGATCGACGCGAAGGGCGGCGGCGCCATCGTCGAGACGCCGGACGTGTTCCAGTCGAACGGCGTCGTGCACGTCATCGACAGCGTGCTGATGCCGAAGTGATCCTCCGCCCGCGGGCGGTGGCCTAGGGGCGACGCGGCACTCCCGCGAGGCCGCGTCGGGGAGCGTCCCGGAGACCGGGGCGCTCCGTCGGCTTGCGCGGCCTCCGGGGGGCCGTTAAGCCTCGGCTCCTCGTGTCGCGCGGAGCAGACCCTCTCATGTCGATGTCCTCCGGCTCGGCCGCCGACTACCTCGTCGACCGCCGCCGCATCCGCCGCAAGCTCACCTTCTGGCGCGTGTTGGCGGGCGTGGTGGTCGTGCTGGCCGTGGTGGCGGTCTTCGCCAGGGTCGGTGCGCCGGGCTTCGCCGCGCGCGTCACGCCCCACCTCGCCCGCGTGAAGATCGGCGGCCTGATCACCGGCGACGACGCGACGCTGCGACTGCTCCACGACGTCGAGACGACGGATTCGGCCAAGGCCCTGGTGCTGCAGATCGAGAGCCCCGGCGGCACCACGGTCGGCTCGGAGCGGGTCTTCGACGCCATCCGCAAGGTCGCGGCGAAGAAGCCGGTGGTGGCCACGGTGGACACGCTGGCGGCCTCCGGCGCCTATATCGCGGCGCTCGGCGCCGACCACATCGTGGCCTACGGCAACTCGCTCGTCGGCTCGATCGGCGTGCTGTTCCAGTTCCCCAACGTGTCGGGCCTGCTCGACAAGATCGGCGTCAAGGTCGAGGAGGTGAAGTCGGCGCCCCTCAAGGCCGCGCCGAACGGCTTCGAGCCCACCAGCGACGCCGCCCGCGCGGCCCTGGCCTCCCTCGTCTCGGACAGCTTCGACTGGTTCAAGGGGCTGGTGAAGGACCGCCGCCACATGACGGACGCCGAGCTCGCCGCCGTGGACGACGGGCGCGTGTTCACCGGCCGGCAGGGCCTGCCCTTGAAGCTCGTCGACGAGCTCGGCTCGGAGGAGGACGCCGTGCGCTGGCTCGAGAAGGAGCGCGACGTCGCCGCGGGCCTGCCGGTGCGGGACTACAAGCCGAAGGGCCGCACCGGCTTCTTCGGGCTCTTCGTCTCCGCGGGCAGGCTCGCCGAGGGCGCCGCCGACGCGCTGGGCGTCCCGGCGCTCGGCCGGATGGCCGCAGCGCTGGCCGGCGCCGCCGCCCAGGCTCGCCTTGACGGTCTCATGGCCGTTTGGCAGGGTGCCCCGGGCCAGTGAAGGATCTCCGGACACGCCGGCCGACATCCCGCATGGCGCTTGTGTGGGGGCGCAGGTGATCAAGTCGGAACTGGTCCAGCGGATCGCCGAGAAGAACCCGCACCTCTACCAGCGGGACATCGAGAAGGTCGTCAACGCCGTGCTGAACGGCATCACGGACGCCCTCTCGCGCGGCGACCGCGTGGAGCTGCGCGGCTTCGGAGCCTTCTCGGTGAAGCGCCGCGACGCGCGGCTCGGCCGCAACCCCCGCACCGGCGACCACGTGGAAGTCGTCGAGAAGGCCGTGCCCTTCTTCAAGACCGGCAAGGAGATGCGCGAGCGGCTGAACCCCGGCGACCCGGAGGTCGCCGAGGAGCCGCCGGAGCGCCTGCGGGCGTGACGGCCACCGCGCGGGGCGTGACCCCGGCGGCGGATCGTGCGACATCCCGCGCGCATTGACGGGGGCGACGGGGCCGCCCCGAAGCAGCCCCAGAGGAGACGGATGTGTGGACCTTTCTGAAAGCCCTCGTGCTGGTGCCGATCGCGATCCTGGCGGTCGCCTTCGCGGTCGCCAACCGTCAGGTCGTGTCCATCTCCTTTGATCCCTTCTCGTCCGGCGCGCCCCTCCTGTCGCTCACGGCGCCGCTGTTCCTGCTGGTGTTCTTCCTGCTCAGCTGCGGGGTGGTGATCGGCGGCGTGGCGAGCTGGCTCGGCCAGGGCCGCTACCGCCAGGCCGCGCGGCGCAACGGCGCGGAAGCCCGCGAGGCCCGCGCCGAGAGCGGGCGCCTGCGCACCGAGCTCGACATCCAGTCGCGCCAGAACCGCGAGGCCGCGCGCCTCGCCGGAGCCTCGGCCGGCCCGCTGCCGGCGCTCGAACTCCACGACGCGCACTGATCGACCCCGTGCGGCTCGTCTCCGCCGACGAGATCGACCGCGCGCTCGACCCGCGCAGCCTCGTCGAGGCGCTGCGCCGCGCCTTCGCGTCCGCGACCTACGTCGCGCCGACGCGCCATCACCACGCCATCGGACGCGAGGGCGGGGCGACGCACCTGCTCATGCCGGCCTGGAGCGCCGGGGCGCCCGGGCCCGGCGCCTACGTCGGCACCAAGATCGTCGACGTCTTTCCCGACAACGGTCGCCTCGGCCTGCCGGCCGTGATGGGCGTCTACGTGCTGCAGTCGGGCGAGACGGGGGCGCCGCTGGCGGTGCTCGACGGCACGCGCCTCACCCACCGCCGCACCGCGGCCGTCTCCGCCCTGGCCGCCGACCTGCTGGCGCGGCCCGACGCGTCGCGGCTGCTCCTCGTCGGTGCCGGCGCGCTGGCGCCCCACCTCGCCCGGGCGCACGCGGCGGTGCGGCCCCTCTCCCGCATCGCCGTGTGGAACCACCGTCCGGCCGGGGCCGAGCGCCTTGCCGCCGCGCTCCGCGCCGAGGGTTTCCCGGCCGAGGCCGCGCCCGACCTCGAAGCCGCGGTGCGGGCGGCCGACACCGTGTGCTGCGCCACGCTGGCGACGGCGCCGCTCCTGCGCGGCGCCTGGCTCGCGCCGGGGCAGCACCTCGACCTCGTCGGCGCCTTCACCATGGGCATGCGCGAAGCCGACGACGCCTGCCTCCGGCGCGCCCGCGTCTTCGTCGACACGCCGGCGGCGCTGTTCGAGGGCGGCGACGTGGCGGTGGCGATCCGCGACGGCGCTCTGCGCGAAGCCGATGTGCTGGCCGACCTCGCGGCCCTGTGCCGGGGATCGCATCCCGGCCGTGGCGACGCCGGCGAGGTGACACTGTTCAAGGCGGTCGGCACGGCGGTGGCTGACCTCGCGACCGCGGTCGCGGTCCGGGACGCGCTCGACGCGGCCTGAACCCGGCCCCGCGGCGCGGCGTTCCGGTCCAGACAGGAGGCCTCCCATGGCGACGCGCGGGTTCACGGGGCGGCGCCCCTCGGACGAGGCGCGGGCGCGCCTGCCCCCGGGGCAGCACGAGGTGAAGGATTTCCCGATCTTGCAGATCGGCCCGACGCCGCGCATCGACATGCTCCGGTGGCGCTTCGTGCTCTACGACCGCGCCCGGCCGGTGAAGAGCTGGAGCTGGGAGCAGTTCGATGCCCTGCCGAAGACGAAGTGGCGCGGCGACATCCACTGCGTGACGACCTGGTCGAAGTTTGACACGCTGTGGGAGGGCGTGACGGTGGACGACCTCCTCGCCGACGCCACGCGCGGCGAGCCGCCGACCCCCTACGCCCTGGCGGTCTCCTTCGACGATTATTCGACCAACGTGCCGGCCGCGGACCTCGTCGGCGGCCGGGCCATGATCGCGACGCGTTACGCGGGACAGCCGATCACGCCCGACCACGGCGGCCCGGCGCGGCTCCTGGTGCCGCACCTGTACTTCTGGAAGAGCGCCAAGTGGCTGCGCGCGCTGCGTTTCACCGAGAAGGACGAGGCCGGCTTCTGGGAGGAGAGCGGCTATCACATGCGGGGCGACCCGTGGCGGGAGGAGCGGTTCCGGGGCGACTGAACACGGGATCTCGAAGGGCACAGCATGTCGGCTCCCGCCGACATGCCCCATCGAGGCACCGGGCCTGTGAACAGGCTCGGTGGCCCTTCGGCGAGGCTCGGGGCGGAGCCCTGATGGGCATTCAGTTCCTGATTTGTTCTTGACTCCGGGCGCCTGATCTAGTCTGAACAGCTTCGCTGCAGGATTGCGGCTCGGCCCGGGGCTCCTGCCCTCCGCAAGCCTCCCCATCCCGCTTCGCGGGCGTGGGCCCAGGCTCGCTCCTCCCGCGGGCCTTTTTCATGCCCGACGCCGGACGCGCCGATCCTTTCCCGCTCGCGGGAAACAGGCGTGTCTTGAGCCTGTCGAGGGATGCCGTCGCGCAGCGATGACGGACGAGGGGCGCGCCCCGCGCTCCCCGCCCCTGAGCACAGCTGAATATACCCGCGCCGACCATCCCCTGCCGCTCGCCCGAGCCGCGGGCGGCCGTCGCACGTCCCCCCTCACATCGCGAGCCGCATCATGCCTCTCTCGTCCGGCGCGGGCGTGCGCGACAGCCTGTCCAACCTCGCGGCCTCGCTCGGCACGGGCCGCGACAAGGCCAGCTACGACGCCTTCGCGGTGTTCGAGCTCGGCCGTGCCCAGATCGAGAGCATGTACCGCGGCGACTGGCTCGCCCGGAAGGTGGTCGACATCGTGCCATACGACAGCGTCCGGGCGTGGCGCTCGTGGTCCGGCCACCGGGCCGAGGTGGCGCGCTTCGAAGCCGCCGAGCGGCGCCTCGGCCTGCGCAAGACCGTGCAGCGCGCCATGACGCTGGGCCGGCTCTACGGCGGCGGCGCGGTGCTGATCGGCGACGGCGAGGGCGACCCCGCCGCCCTGGCCCGCCCGCTCGACCCCCGACTGCCGAAGGGCGGGCTGGCGTTCCTGCACGCCGTCAGCCGCTGGCAGCTCGGCGTGACCGCGCTCGACCTGAACCCGCTCCGACGCACGACTACGACCCGGCCCAGCCGCGCGACCTCTGGGGGCGGTGGACGAGCCATGGCGCGGGTGCAGGCGCGCCGGCCGGTGCCGCGGGGATGCCGGGCCACACGCAGGGGCACGCTGCGCAGCAGCCTGGAGGTCTGTCGTGGCTGCTCAATATGTTGAACCCGATCGGGACGGCGCGGGCCGCCGAAGAACCTCCGGAACGGCTGCTTCGCAGGGAGGCGGAGCTGGCCGAACCAGCCGAGCTTGAACTTGGCGACGTGATGCGGGTTCAGCGCTTCGAAGAGGCTCGGAAAGCGCTTGAAGAGATCAACCCTCAAAGTCGCGCATTCCAGTTTCTGAGGGAGCCCGGTGCGCTGCCGAGCGAGGCCGAAATCGCCCAGCTCGAAGCCGCCGTCAGGAACGAATACATCAAGCGTACATGTGATTTTCTTTTTCCCGGTGGGAAGCCGATCGGCCAGGAGGGTACGAATCCCTATATTCGATTGCTACCTGGCGGACTTCGTGCGGCGCAGAGGGACTATGATTACCTCAGCTCTGGTGGTACAGATATGCCCTTCAATAAAGGGTCGATGGTGCGACTGTCCTACGGGGCTGGCACGATCACACTACGTCCGATCACCTCCAGCCCATCATCTCCTGCCGTCGGCGTCACGGTGCCGGATCTCGATTATTATAAAATCCACTATTGAGGATGCGATGAAAAAGATGGAAAAGCTAGCCGCAGAACTCCGAGCGGAGGCGGATATCGACTTTCTCGATTTGCCTTTCATAGCAGCGTCAGTTCGTCGAGAAATCGCTTCGGGGGATGATAATGAGATTCGCCGTCATACTCTAGATTTGGTCAGAAAATTGATGGAAATGGACGTTTTCGCTGGAGATTATAATCTTGACGACTTAAAAAGTGGAAGAGGATTTCAATTCAGACGTGAGATACCTGATGAAGTAATCTCCTGGATAGAGGCGGAGTGGATCGCGCTGGGGCACTTGCCCACGCAGGAACAGCCAATTTGTTGGTTCTCTTTGCGGAGATGAGACGATATCGTGAGCGTTGACCTTACTGTCCATCACGCACTCTCCACGAGCGTGGGGCCGACCTCGGCCCTATGGTCGACGCTATAGCGTCCGGTACAATGTGACGACATCGCTGGGCCGCATCACGCATGTGATGTCGCAGCCAAGAGGAGGGGGCGATAGCCGCGAGCGAGATGCTGAGCGTCGAGACCTGCGCCAGGCAGGGCGACCGTTTCATCCCCCTGGACGAGCTGACCAGTCTGAAGCTGAAGGAGCCCCCTTTACGTCGATGGCTCCATACGCCTGACGGCCTGAGGAAGGCCGCTCGTCACCGACGAGGACTGGACCGGCGTCGTCCAATGATGGGCCGGCATGAGCACCGTCCTGCGCGACCTGTCGAACAGCACGCGACGGATGGCGGAAGTTCGCTTCATCTGGCCCGGGTCGGTGCTGTTCGATGTCGACGGAGAGCGGCTGACCTGCACCTGTTGCGGGCCCGAGACGAAGTCCGCGACGGTCGATCGCATTCTCGCGTTGCAGATTTTCATGGGTGAATATAAAAAAGTCTTTGAGCGCGTGCAGGTGATCAGTCATCCCGGCAATCGTGATTATGTCGTTGCGCTCGACTGCATGAAATACTCACAATACAATGTGATCGAATGTCGGGGCAGCCCGTCGCTCGCGGTCACGCTCTCCTTCGCGTTCCGGCCGCTGTGGCGGCTCGACGCGCTTCGGAGCGCTCTGACCTTCGACCTCGAGCAGGGCGGCCCCCCACCCATCGGGCCGCACGCTGAACCATCTTCGAAACCGCGGGGGCGTTGCATCCAGCATGGCGTCCCGCACCCGCCCGCCGCTGCCCTCGGTCGAGGTCGCCCTGCCGCGGGCCTTTCGCCCGCTCTTCACGCCCTCGCGCTTTAAGGCCTTCTACGGCGGCCGCGGCTCCGGCAAGTCCCACGCGGTCGCGACCGCCCTCGTGCTGATGGCGGCCGAGCGCCCGCTGCGGGTGCTGGCGGCGCGCGAGATCCAGCGCTCGATCCGCGACTCGTCGAAGCGCCTGCTCGACGACCGCATCGCCGCGCTCGGCCTGTCGCGCCGCTACCGCTCCACCGCCGAGGCCATCCGCGGGCGCAACGGCTCGCTCTTCGTCTTCGCGGGGCTGCGCGCGAACCCGGAGTCGATCAAGTCGATGGAGGGGATCGACGTCGCCTGGGTCGAGGAGGCGGCCAGCGTGTCGCAGCGCTCGCTCGACATCCTCACGCCGACGATCCGCAAGCCCGGCTCCGAGATCTGGTTCACGTGGAACCCGCGCCACCCCTCCGACCCCGTCGACGCCCTGTTCCGCCGCGGGCCGCCGCACCCGGATGCGGTGGTGGCCGAGGTCCGCTACTCCGACAACCCGTGGTTCCCCGCCGTGCTCGAAGCCGAGCGCCTGTGGGACCGCGCCCGCGACCCCGAGAAATACGCCCACATCTGGGAGGGCGCCTACCAGCTTCACGCCGAGACGCGGGTGTTCCGCCGCTGGCGCATCGACAGCCTCGCCGTGCCGGAACGGGCGCGGCCCTATTACGGCGCGGATTGGGGTTTCGCGGCCGACCCGACCGTGCTGGTGCGCTGCTTCCTCTTCGACGGCACGATCTACGTCGACCGGGAGGCCTACCGGGTCGGCTGTCCGATCGGCGAGACGGGCGCGCTGCTCCGCACGGTGGAAGGCACGCACGGGGCGGGCGCCTGGCCCATCACGGGCGACAGCGCGCGGCCGGAGCTGATCGACCACCTGCGCCGCGAAGGGTTCCGCATCCGCCCGGCCAAGAAGGGGAAGGGCTCGGTCGAGGAGGGCGTGGCCTTCCTCCAGGGCCACGACATCGTGGTGCACCCGGACTGCCGGCACGCCATCGACGAGCTGACGCTCTACTCCTACCGCACCGACCCGCTCACCGGCGACATCCTCCCCCTGCTGGAGGACCGCCACAACCACGTCATCGACGCGCTGCGCTACGCGCTGGAGGGCGTGCGGCGGTCTGACTACCGGCTACTGAACCTGGTGTGATGCCTCGGCCTCGCAGAGGCCGGGGAACAATTCGGCGAGCCGGTCGTCCCCGAGCGCGATCGCGTCGACCATCTTGAAGGCGAAGCCCGCCATGTCGGTGCCGATGACCTCCGACCGGTCGAGCGCGCGGCCCGCGATGGCGGCTTGCGCGAAGGGGCGGGGCCGCGCATCGATCACCATGAACGACGGGATGCCGTCCACGATGTGGTATTCGAGCGAGACCGACAGGCGATCCTCGTCGCGCGCGGCCTCGCCCCAGAAGCCCATGATCAGGTCGAAATGGGCGCCGTGCTCCATCACGCGATCGAGCGTCCAGTGGACGTAGTAGACCGCGACCGTCGCCTCCGGGGTGTCGACGTATCCCCACCCCGACGGCTCGCGTGTCCGCAGCAGGGGCAGATCCCGTTGTCGTGGGATCCCGTCCTCTGGATGGAAAGCATCGACGCCATCGAAGCCGCCCTTCCTGCTGACCGCGCCATGATGGCGGTGTGGCTCCATCGCTGGTGCGGCGTCAACTTTGGATAGGCAATGCGCGGGATTTCGGAGGAGGACGCCGCGGGCCGCGATGGCTTCCCGAACGCCCAACGCCGCGGACGAGCCGCGGCGTTGGATGGTCCGATATCGGCTGGACAGAGGTCAGTGGGCGCGGCGGGCGCCTTTGGCGGTGCTGCGCGCGGCGCGCGGCGTCGCGAGGGCGGCGGCGGCCACCACGGTCTCGGCGGGGGCCTTCTCGGCCGTCGCCTTGGGCGCGGCCGCCTTCGGAGCGACCGCCTTGGAGGCGGCGGCTTTGGGCTGCGCGGGTTTGCGCGGCGCGGCGGCCTTCTTGACCGCGGGGGCCTTGGCCGGGGCAGCCTGGACGGCTTCCACCACCGGGGCAGCCTGGGCGACGGCGGCGACCGCGGGCTCGGCGGCGCGCGTCAGCGCGGCCTCGGCGGCGAACCAGTGGTGCTCGTGGCGGCCGTGCGGGCGGCCCTCGGCCTCCCAGGTGAAGTAGGCGTGGATCGCGACGGCGTTGTGGGTGGGGAGGGTCAAGGGGCGAACTCCGGGATGGGCCCGCCGCGCGGGCCGTGATGGGGGCCGGAGGCCGGCCGCCTTCGAGGCTCGGCGGGTCTCCGGGGTCTAATCGCGGATACCGGGCGCCACCGCTTCGAGGGTGATCTTCGAGGGCTCGCACCGGCCCGCCGCCTCCTAGCAGTGCGTCCCGAGGCTGGTGCGGGGCTGGCGTCTTCGCCCACCCTCGGTTTTGTTCTGCATTCGTTCTTGACTTTGGGCGTCCGATCTGGTGTGGTTAGGGACGCTGCAGGATTGCGGTTCGGCCCGGGGCGCCTCGCCCGCGGGCCTTTTCTTTGCCCGGAGGGCGGCGCCATGGCGAGGAGGCCGACCCGCCGCCGCGAGCCGGGCGCCGAGCCCCATCCCGATACAGTGGAGATCCGCGCCGCTATCCGAGCCCACGTGCCCGACGCGATCCGCGAGCTCGCCCGCCTCGCCCGCGAGGCGACGAGCGAGCAGGCGCGGGTGTCCGCCATCAACGCCCTGATCGACCGCGGCTACGGCGACCTGAAGCACCTCGCCGAGGCCGACGAGGGCGTGTCCGGCATCACCGTCCGCTTCGTGACGCCGCCCGGCGAGGCCTGATCGCACCCGCCCTTCTCCCGCGAGCGGGAGAAGGTGCCCTCACGACGTGAGGGCGGATGAGGGGAAGCCCCGCGCTCCCCGCCCCTGAAAGTCCCCCGAGCCGACCGCCCCTTGCCGCTCGCCCGAGCCGCGGGCCGCCGCCGCGCGCCTTCCTCCCCCATCCCGAGGTTCGCATGACGTTCTCGTTCGGCGCGGGCGTGCGCGATAGCCTGTCCAACTTCGCGGCCTCGCTCGGCACGGGCCGCGACAAGGCTGCCCACGACGCCTTCACGGTCTTCGAACTCGGCCGCGCCCAGATCGAGGCGATGTACCGTGGCGACTGGCTGGCCCGGAAGGTCGTCGACATCGTGCCTTACTGGCTCGGCAGTTCCAGGGGATCGTCGGACCGGGCCGACCAGATCACCGCGATGCTGCACCAGACCCTCAGCGGCTCCGCCCGCGCCGGCCGGGCGCGGGCGTGAGCGCGCCGTCGCACGTCGATCCGGCGGCCGGCGGGCGGGCGGAGCGGCCGCCGTGCCGCGTGGGCCGGCCGACCGTGGCGGGGTGCCGCGACACGGAATGGCTGTCGGCCGTCATCATGTGCCTGTGGGCGCTGGTGCTGGCCCTGCCGGGCGACAGCCTCGCCGGCCCGTCCTTCTCGGCCTTCCACCGGCTGGGGCTGACCGAAACCTTCTGGTCCTGCGCGTTCGGGGCGACGGGCGGGGTGCGGCTGGCGGCGCTCTACATCAACGGCCGCTCGCCCCGCACCCCCTATGCCCGCATGCTGGGCGCCTTCCTCGGCTTCCTGAGCTGGGGGCAGGTGGGCTTCCTGGTCTACGAGGGCACGATGCAGGGACTGGGCGTGATCTCGCCCGGCGTGGCGGTCTACGGCGTGCTCAGCGCGATGGAACTCCGGTCCCTCTATCGAGCGAGCTACGATGCCCGATATGTCAGCCGCTGACCTCGCCGCCATCGCGGGCACGTTCCTGGCGGCCATCATCTCGGGCCTCGGCCTGCGCCGCGGCGAGGCCGAGAAGAAGGGACTGCCCGCCCCCGACCCCGGCCTGTCGGCCGGCGTCTTCGTCGGCCTGGAAGCCGAAACGCAGCGTGCCCTGCTCGAAGAGTTGCGCGACATCCATGCCGACCTGGTCGGCTGGCGCCGGCAGGACGAGACTGAGCGACGGGCCGACAAGGACCGCTCCGTCGTCGAGCGGTTCGAGCTGGTCGAGAGCAACCAGGCCAAGATCCTCGGCCTGTTGGGCAAGATCACCGACCGCGGGGACCAGGACCACCATCGCGAGCGCTGACGGCCGCACGGCGCGCCGGCCGTTGTGACGGGCCGCCGGACCCGCTATTTTCGCGGGACCCGGACGGGAGGTGCTCCGCTGGCGGAAGGGGGAACATGTCCCAGAGCGAGGCCGAGCGACGCGAGCGCTTCCTCGCGGCGCTGGCCTCGATCGAGGCGGCGACCGACCTTCCCGACGTCAAACGCGCCATGGACGGGCTGATCGAGCCCTACGGCCTGAGGCACGCCGTGCTGTTCGCCGTGGGCCGGGCCGGCGTCGCCGACGGGCGGGACACGATCCTCTTCACCTACCCGACCCACTGGGTCGAGCGCTACATCCAGTCCCGCTACCACGCCATCGACCCCGTGATGCGGGTCGGCATGCGGAGCATCGTCCCGGTCGACTGGGCGACGCTCGACAGGTCGGCGCCCGTGGTGCGCCGCTTCTTCGACGAAGCCGGGGAAGCCGGCGTCGGCCGCCAAGGCCTCGCCCTGCCGAGCCGCGGGCCGGGCGGGGCCCAGGCCCTGTTCAACGTCACGTGCGACGCGTCGGACCGGGACTGGTCGATGCTGCGCCACGACCTCGTGCGGGACATGGGCATCGTCGCCAGCCACCTCCATGCCAAGTTGCTGGAGATCGGGGCCGCCGCGCCGCCGGGCGCCGCCGTCCCGCGCTTGTCCGTCCGCGAGCGTGAAACCCTGCAATGGGCCGCGGCCGGCAGGACCATCGACCAGACGGCGGACATCCTCGGCCTGTCGTCCAGCGCCGTGCGCACCTACCTCGACGCGGCCCGCCGCAAGCTGAACTGCCTGACCAAGCCGCAGGCCGTGGCGGTCGCGATGAGGCGCGGGCTGATCGAGGGCTGAGGGGGCCCTCGGGCCGCCCGGCCGGGTCCCGCGCCACCGCAATTTTGTCAGGCTGTTCGGCGCCGGCGCGACGCGGCATGATGGCCCGGACGGCGGCGCGCGGCGCAGCGCTCGGGAGGGCCGGCATGGCGGGGGATCGCGGCGACGAGTTGCGGGCTTTGAGGACGGTGATCGAGCTGTGCCGGGCCCAGGCGATCGCCCTCGACATGCCGGGCCTCGAGCACATCCTGAGCCGGGCCGAATCGTCGTTAGCCTCCCACCTGGCGGCGCCGCCGCCGCAGATCCCGCGCGGACGGGCGTTGTCTGTCCCGCGCGGCCGCATTGTGCGGCATTGAAGCGCGGAGGCCGGCGTCAGCCCGCCCGGTAGCTCCACACCACCTCGGCGTCGTCGACGTCGCCGGCCGCACCGGCGTCGCGCAGGGCGGCGACGGCGAGGCGGCGCAGCCGCCCGCGCTCCTCGGACTGCTTGTGCCGTGCCGGGATCGAGGTCGGTGCCTTCACCAGATACTGCAACGGCGAGCCCACGGCCGCCAGCGTGAGCGTCTCGCCGTCGTAGGCGCAATCGATCCAGGCGCCCTTCAGCGGCAGGCGGGCTCGGGTCATGCTGTGGGGTCCCTGTCAGATCGGGGGGCGCGGAGGCGTCACGGCCTTCTGCCGCGCGCCTCCACCCCGCGGCAAGCCCGGCGCCGGTCTCATTCCGCGACACGCGGTGCGGCGCGGCCGCGATGAACTGTTCACCATCCCCGGGCATTGTCTCGGCGACCCAACGACCACCTCGAACCCGCCGGTCCCCGACCGGCGGGCTTTTTTTCGTCTTCAGAACGTCTTGGGCGCGCCCGGGATCTCGGTCGGCGTGCTCGCGGGCACGCCGACGCCGGGCGACGGGGCGGGATCGACGACGTCCGGGCCCGGCTGCGGGATGCCGATCGGCTCGCCCGGCGCCTGCTCGGGCGGGGCCGGCGTCTCCGCCGGGGTGGGGAAGGGGTCGCCCGGTCCGGGATCTGTCGGCATGGTGTGCTCCTCCGCGCGCGGCCGCCCGCCGGCCCCGCTCCGCGCGTCAACGCCGTCACGGCGCGGAGGTCGCGACGGCGGAGAAATCGCTGCGGGGTCCGGCGCGGCCCCGGCCCCCGCGGGGTCGCCCGCCGCTGCCGGGCCTTTTTTTGTGCGCGCCGCTGCGCGATAAGCCCCGCGACCCGCCGTGCGCCCGTCGCGCCCGGCTGCTCCGAGGACATCCGTGGCACCCCTGATCAAGATCTGCGGCCTGTCGACCGAGGACACGCTCGACGCGGCGCTCGACGCCGGCGCCGGCCGCGTCGGGCTCGTGTTCTTCCCGCGCTCGCCGCGCCACCTGGCGATCCGCCGCGCCGCGGCCCTCGCGGCCCGCGCGCGGGGCCGGGCCGCCGTGGTCGCCCTGACGGTCGACGCCGACGACGGCACGCTCGACGAGATCGTGGCGGCCGTCGGCCCCGACATGCTGCAGCTCCACGGCCGCGAAACGTCGGAGCGGGTGGCGGGCGTCAGGGCGCGCTTCGGCCGCCCCGTGGTCAAGGTGCTCGGCGTCTCGGAGGCGTCGGACGTGTCGCAGGCCCCGGCCTGGGCCGAGGTGGCGGACGAGGTCATGTTCGACGCCAAGCCGCCGAAGGGCGCCACGCGGCCGGGCGGCAACGGCGTCGCCTTCGACTGGTCGCTGCTGGCCGGCCTTGACCTCCCCGTCCCCTTCATGCTGTCAGGGGGACTCGGGCCCCACAACGTGGGCGAGGCGCTCCGCGCGACGCGGGCCCCGGCGGTCGACGTGTCGTCGGGTGTCGAGACCGCCCCCGGCGTCAAGTCGCCCGAGCTCATCGCGGCCTTCGTCAGGGCCGCCCGCGGCACCCCGCCGGACGAGGACCTTTCGCCGTGAACGAGCAGAGCCTGCCGAACTCCTTCCGCCAGGGCCCGGACGCCCGGGGCCACTTCGGCAACTACGGCGGCCGCTTCGTCGCCGAAACGCTGATGCCGCTGATCCTCGACCTCGAGCGCGCCTACGAGGAGGCCCGCGCCGACCCCGCCTTCGCGGCCGAGATCGCAAGCCTGCACACCCACTACGTCGGCCGCCCGTCGCCGCTCTACTTCGCCGAGCGGCTGACCGAGCACTGCGGCGGCGCCAAGATCTACTTCAAGCGCGACGAGCTGAACCACACCGGCGCGCACAAGATCAACAACGTGCTGGGCCAGATCCTGCTGGCGAAGCGCATGGGCAAGACCCGCATCATCGCCGAGACCGGCGCGGGCCAGCACGGCGTCGCCACCGCCACGGCCTGCGCGCGCTTCGGCCTGCCCTGCGTGGTCTACATGGGCGCGGTGGACGTCGAGCGGCAGAAGCCCAACGTGTTCCGCATGAAGATGCTGGGCGCCGAGGTCGTGCCCGTGCAGTCGGGCGCCCGCACCCTCAAGGATGCGATGAACGAGGCCCTGCGCGACTGGGTCACCAACGTCGCCGACACCTTCTACTGCATCGGCACGGCCGCCGGCCCGCACCCCTATCCGGCCATGGTGCGCGACTTCCAGTCGATCATCGGCACCGAGACCCGCGCCCAGATGCAGGAGCGCGAGGGCCGGCTGCCGGACTCGCTCGTCGCCTGCATCGGCGGCGGCTCCAACGCCATCGGCCTGTTCCACCCCTTCCTCGACGACCCGGGCATCGAGATCTTCGGCGTCGAGGCGGCCGGCCACGGGCTCGACACCAAGGCCCACGCGGCCTCGCTGGCGGGCGGCCGGCCCGGCGTGCTGCACGGCAACCGCACCTACCTCCTGATGGACGACGACGGCCAGATCGAGGAGGGCCACTCCATCTCGGCCGGCCTCGACTATCCCGGCATCGGCCCCGAGCACGCCTGGCTGAAGGACGTGGGCCGCGTCACCTACCTGTCCGCGACCGACAAGGGCGCGCTCGACGCCTTCCAGCTCTGCTGCAAGCTCGAAGGCATCATCCCGGCGCTGGAGCCCGCCCACGCGCTCGCCGCCGTGCTGGAGCTTGCGCCCAAGCGCCCCCGCGATCACCTGATGGTGATGAACATGTGCGGCCGCGGCGACAAGGACATCTTCACCGTCGCCGACCACCTCGGCGGGATGTGATCCCATGACGGCGGAGACCGAGAACCTCGTGCTGGAGCTGCTCCGCGGCATGCGGGCGGACATGGCAGCGATGGACAAGCGTTTTGATGGCATCGACGCGCGCCTCGACGGCATCGATGCGCGGCTCGACGCGATGGAGACCCAGCTCGAAGGACTGCGATACGTCGTCGTCGCTTCCGTCGACTCGCTCGTCACCGACATGAAGCATCACGAGCCCCGCATCGCCGCCCTCGAAGGAGCCCGCGCTTGACCGCCCGCATGAAGGCCCGCTTCGCCGACCTCGCCCGACAGAACCGCGCCGGCCTCGTCACCTTCATCACGGCGGGCGACCCCGACGACCGCACCTCCGCGGCGGTGCTGCGCGCGCTGCCCGAGGCCGGCGCCGACGTGATCGAGCTCGGCATGCCCTTCACCGACCCCATGGCGGACGGCCCCACCATCCAGGCCGCCGCGCTGCGGGCGCTCAAGTCCGGCCATCGCCTGTCGAAGACGCTCGACATGGTGCGCGACTTCCGCGCCCACGACGACGCGACCCCGATCGTGCTGATGGGCTACTACAACCCCATCTACATCTACGGCGTCGACCGCTTCCTCGACGACGCGAAGGCGGCCGGCGTCGACGGCCTCATCGTGGTCGACCTGCCGCCCGAGGAGGACCGCGAGCTCTGCGTGCCGGCGCTGGAGGCGGGGCTCAACTTCATCCGCCTCGCCACCCCCACCACCGACGACGCGCGCCTGCCCGCCGTGCTGAAGAACACGAGCGGCTTCGTGTACTACGTGTCGGTCACCGGCATCACGGGGGCGGCCATCCCGGACTACAGCCGCGTCGGCCAGGCGGTGCGGCGCATCAAGGGCCACACGGACCTCCCCGTGGCGGTGGGCTTCGGCGTGAAGACGCCGGAGGCCGCCGCCGAGGTCGCGGCCCACGCCGACGCGGTGGTGGTCGGCACGGCGCTCATCGACGTGCTGGCCCGCACGCTCGACGGCGGCCACGCCACGGCCGCCACGGTGCCGGCCGTGCGGGCCTTCGTCGAGGGCCTGGCGCGCGGGGCCCGCTCGGCCAAGCGCGTTCCGACCGACCTGCCGGCCGAGGAGAGCCGCCCGTGAGCTGGATCAACAACGTCGTCCCGCCCAAGATCCGCTCCTTCCTCACCACCAAGAAGGACACGCCCGAGAACCTGTGGGTGAAGTGCCCGGATTCCGGGCAGCTCGTCTTCCACAAGGACCTCGAGAACAACCTGTTCGTGGTGCCGGGCTCCGAGTTCCACATGAAGATGGACGCGAAGACCCGCCTCGCGACCACCTTCGACGACGGCCGCTGGGAGGAGATCCCCGTCGCCGAGGTTTTGGCCGACCCGCTGCGCTTTCGCGCCGAGAAGCGCTACGCCGACAAGCTGAAGGAGGAGCGCACCAGCACCGGCCTCGGCGATGCCGTGAAGCTCGGCGTCGGCAAGCTCGGCGGCCGCGACGCCGTGGTGGCGGTGCAGACCTTCGATTTCTTCGCCGGCACGCTCGGCATGGCGGCGGGCGAGGCCATCGTGACCGGCGCCGAGCGGGCGCTGAAGCTCGGCGCGCCCTTCATCCTCTACGCGGCCTCGGGCGGGGCCCGCATGCAGGAGGGCGTGTTCTCGCTGATGCAGATGCCGCGCACCACGGTCGCGGTGAACCGCCTGAAGCGCGCCGGCCTGCCCTACATCGTCGTGCTGACCAACCCGACGACGGGCGGCGTCACCGCCTCCTATGCCATGCTGGGCGACGTGCACATCGCCGAGCCGGGCGCGCTGATCTGCTTCGCCGGGCCGCGCGTCATCGAGCAGACGGTGCGCGAGAAGCTGCCCGAGGGGTTCCAGCGCGCCGAATACCTGCAGGAACACGGCATGGTCGACATGGTGGTGCACCGCCGCGACATGCGCGCCACCCTGGCGCGGCTCTGCGGCCTGCTGATGGACCGGCGCCCCGCCGCGGCGGCGCTGCCCGCCGCGGCGGAGTAGTCCCCGGCATGGGAGCCATGGCGGGCGGGCCCGCCGGCGCCGCGGACGCGCTGGTCGCCCGCTTCCTGCCGCTCCACCCGAAGCGCATCGACCTGTCGCTCGGCCGCATCGAGCGGCTGCTCGCCGGCCTCGGCCACCCCGAGCGGCGGCTCCCGCCGGTGATCCACGTCGCCGGCACCAACGGCAAGGGCTCCACCGTCGCCTTCATGCGCGCGGTCCTGGAGGCCGCGGGCCGCCGCGTCCACGTCTACACCTCGCCCCACCTCGTGCGCTTTCACGAGCGGATCAGGCTCGCCGGCCGGCTCGTGTCAGACGAGGTCCTGGCCGAGGCCTTCGCGCGGTGCGAGGCCGTCAACGCCGGACAGGGCATCAGCGTCTTCGAGATCACCACGGCGGCGGCGCTGCTGCTCTTCGCCGAGCATACCGCGGACGCGCTGCTGCTGGAGGTCGGGCTCGGCGGCCGCTACGACGCCACCAACGTCGTGCCGCGCCCCCTCGCCACCGTGATCACCCCCGTGTCGATGGACCACCGCGAGTTCCTGGGCGCCACCGTGGCGGCCATCGCGGGCGAGAAGGCCGGCATCCTCAAGCGCGGCGTGCCGGCGGTCGTCGCCGAACAGTGCGACGAGGCCCGCGCCGTGATCGAGCGCGAGGCCGCCCGCGTCGGCGCGCCCGCGGTCTTCGCGGGCCAGGACTTCTCGGCCGGGGAGGAGCGCGGGCGCCTCGTCTACCAGGACGGCCAAGGCCTCCTCGACCTGCCGCTGCCGCGCCTCGCCGGTCGCCACCAGCACGGCAACGCCGCCGCCGCCGTCGCGGCGCTGCGCGCGGCCTTCCCGGACCTGCCGGCCTCGGCCTACGAGGCCGGCCTGTCCCGGGCCGAATGGCCGGCGCGGCTGCAGCCGCTGAAGCGCGGCCCGCTGCCGGCGCTGCTGCCCGCGGGTTCGGAGCTGTGGCTCGACGGCGGCCACAACGCCGCGGGCGGCCGCATCCTCGCCGAAGCCCTGGCCGAGATGGAGGAGCGCCAGGCCCGTCCGCTCCTGCTGGTCTGCGGCATGCTCGCCACCAAGGACCCGGACGCCTTTCTGGCGCCCTTCGCCGGGCTGGCGCAGGAGATCATCGCCGTGCCGATCGCCGGCGAGGGGGAGGGGGGCGGGGGCGCGCACGACCCGGACCGCCTCCTCGCCGCCGCCGCGGCGGCCGGGATCGCGGGCGCGCGCTGCCCGGACGTGCCCTCGGCGCTGCGCTTCCTCGCGGCGCGCAAGTGGCCCGTCGCCCCGCGGGTGCTCGTCGCGGGCTCGCTCCACCTCGCCGGCGAGGTGCTGGGGCTGAACGGGACGCCGCCGGAATAGCCGGGCGGTGAGCCCGGTCTCCGTCGGCCGTCCGTCGCCCGCCTCCACCCGCGATGGCGTCCGCTGTTTTGACGCGGGCTGACCCGCTGGCTAGCCTTCGACCGTCGGTGTTCATCCCCCCGAATCGGCCCGGTCGCGGATGCTGTTCAACTCGTTCGTCTTCATCCTCGGCTTCCTGCCGGTCACCCTCGCGGTCTTCTACGGCATCGGTCGGTTCGGGAGCCGCCGCGGCGCCGCGCTGTGGCTGGCCGCCGCCTCCTTCGTGTTCTACTGCTGGGGCGACCCGGCCCGGAACCTCGCCGTGCTCGGCGCGTCCGTCGCCCTGAACTTCGCGGTCGGCTCCCGCCTGAGCCTGCGCCCCGACCGGCGGCTGCTCGCGCTCGGGGTCGGGCTCGACCTCGCCGCGCTGGCCGTCTTCAAATATGCCGACTTCGCGGCCTCCACCGCCGACGCTCTCCTCGGCCTGTCGGTGCCGCTGCCCGGCATCCGTCTGCCGATCGGCATCTCCTTCTTCACCTTCACCCAGATCGCCTTCCTGGTGGACTGCCACCGGGGCCTCGCGCGCGACCCGAGGCCCGCGCATTACGCGCTCTTCGCGTCCTTCTTCCCGCACCTCGTCGCCGGCCCGCTGATCCACCACCGGGCCGTGATGCCCCAGTTCGACGATCCCCGGACCTACCGCTTCGACCCGTCCCGCCTGTCCTACGGCCTGACCTACTTCGCCCTCGGCCTCTTCAAGAAGGCGGCCGTGGCGGACCCGCTCGGGTTCCACGCGGACCGTCTCTTCGCCGCGGCCGCTTCGGGCGCGGTCTCGACCGCGGAGGCCTGGACCGGCACCGTCGCCTACGCACTCCAGCTCTACTTCGACTTCTCGGGCTATTCCGACATGGCGATCGGCCTCGCGCTGATGTTCGGCGTCCGGCTGCCGGTCAACTTCGATTCGCCCTATAAGGCCGCCTCCATCGTCGACTTCTGGCGGCGCTGGCACGTCACGCTGTCGGCCTTCCTGCGCGACTACCTCTACATCCCGCTCGGCGGCAGCCGGCGCGGCCCCGCCCGGCGCTACCTCAACCTGTTCCTGACGATGCTGCTCGGCGGCCTCTGGCACGGGGCCTCCTGGACCTTCGTGCTGTGGGGCGCGATCCACGGCACCGGCCTGATGGCGGCCCACCTCTGGGCCGGGCGCGGCCGGCGCCTGCCGGCCGCCCTGTCCTGGCCGCTCACGGCGCTCTTCGTGCTCCTCGCCTGGGTGCCGTTCCGCGCCGCCACCGCCGCCGAGACGTGGACGGTGTGGCGCGCCATGCTGGGCCTCGGCGGCGGGCCGGGCGCGGCGAGCCTGCCGCTCGCCGGAGCGCTGGTGGCGCTCGCATTCGTCGTCGCGGCGGCCCCCAACAGCCAGGAGATCATGGGCTACGGCGCGCGCTCGCGCTGGCCCGTCTGGTCGGGGAGCCTCGGCTGGGCCGCCGCGACGGCGGGCGCCTTCGGGGTCGCCCTCGCCCGCATCGTCGATGCGCCGACCTACTTCCTGTATTTCCGATTCTGACCGTGAAGCCCTACCCCTACCTCGCGGCGGTCCTGACCTTGAGCCTCCCCGTCCTGGCCGCGGCCTACGCGGCGACCCGCACCTGGGCCATGGAGGCCCCCTGCGACGCGCGCGGCTATTCCGACGACGCCTACCTGGCCTATTGCCAGAACGCGGCCTTCGGCGACTACGAGCACGCGGCCTACGACCGCCTCCTCGAGCCGCGCGCGGTCGCGAAGGCCAGGGCGGCCGAGGTCGTCTTCCTCGGCAACAGCCGCCTGCAGGTCGCCTTCTCGCGGCCGCTGACGGACGGCTTCTTCGCGGCCCACGGCGCGTCCTACCACCTCCTCGGCTTCGGCTACGGCGAGTCGGCGCCCTTCGCGTTCCGGGTCTTCCACGGCCTCGGCCTGAAGCCCAGGGTCCTCGTCGTCAACGTCGCCCCCTTCTTCGTGCCGGCCTGGAGCCCGGCCGCCGTGGTCGAGGTCCGCTACAACTGGAAGACGCGGGTCGACGTCCTGCTCAAGGCCGCGACGCAGCCCCTGCACCGGCTTCTGTGCGACCGCGATCCGAGCCCCTGTCCGGGCGGGGCGGAGTCCGTGTTCCGCTCGCGCGCGACCGGCCAGTGGGACTGGGCCGCGGCCCGCTCGTCGCCGCACGCGGAGCCCTTCACGCCGCCCCCGCCCTACGACGACGCGCGCGCCATCGCGTCCGACGCCGCCCTGGCCGAGGAGCTGCTCGCGGGCTCCGGCGTGCCGCCGGCCTGCGTGATCCTCACGCAGGTGCCGGAGCCCTCCGCCGACTATGCCCCGCTCGTCGACGCCGTGGCGCGCCGCACCGGGGCGACCGCGGTGCTGCCGCGCTTGTCCGGCCTCGCCACCTTCGACGGCTCCCACCTCGACCGCGCGAGCGGCGACGCCTGGGCGGCGGCCTTCTTCCGGGAAGCGGCCCCCGCCATCGACCGATGCCTGGGCGCGCCCGTGACGGGGGCGGCACCGTGACCTCGCCCGCCGTGACCCGCGCCCGGCTGGCCGCCGCGGCCCTCCTGCTCGGGGTCTACCTGTTCGGCCTCGGCCGCGTGGCGATGCTGCCGCCCTTCGAGGGCTACGACGAGACGGGGCATTATTCCTACGTGGCGCAGGTCGCGGCGGCCGGCACGGTGCCGGCGCGCGGCGACCCGATGTCGGCCGAGACGGAGGACTACGCGCGCCGCGCCCCCGTGCCGGCCGCCGCGGGCCGCCGGCTGAGCTACGCCGATGTGGCCACGGCCGGCCCGGAAGCGCGCGCCGCGGTCCGCGACGCCGCCGCGGCGCCCACCGCCGACCCGCGCTGGCGCGGCGGCGCGGGGGCGAACTGGGAAGCCCAGCACCCTCCGCTGTTCTACGCGCTGCTCGCGCCCGCCTTCCGCTGGGCCGACGCGTGGAGCCTGCGCGGGCGCCTCGCCCTGCTGCGGGGGCTCAGCTACACGCTCGCCTGCGGCGGCCTCCTCTGCGCCGCCTGGGCGGCGTCCGGCCTCGGCCGGGCGGGGCGGCGCGATCCGCAGCCTGCGGCGCTCGCCGTGCTGGCGCCGGCGCTGTGGCCGATCCTGCTGCCCGAGTGGTTCCCCGAGATGGCACGCCTCGGCAACGACGCGCTCGTGTGCCTGCTCGCCGGTCTCACCGGGCTCGGCCTGCGGCTGCTGCTCGCCGGCCGCGCCGGCCTCCTCGCCCACGCGGGCGTCGGCGCGGTCGTCGGCGTGGGGCTGCTCACCAAGGCCACCGTGCTGCCCCTGGCGGCCGCCGCCGGGCTGGTGCTGGCGGGAGCGGCGCTCCTCGCGCCGCGGGCGGAGCGCGGGCGGCGCCTCGGCGGCGTCGCGTGTTTCGCGCTGGCGGCCGTCGCCGTGGCGGGGTGGTGGTACCTCGGCCAGTTCCTGCGGACCGGCGACCCGATCGGCGCCAACGACGGCGTCAACCTCGCCCGCGGCGAGGGCCTGTGGCGGGGGCTCCAGCATCACCTGTCCGTGGCGGCGCTGCTGCGCATCGCCTACGACTTCGACCTGTCGCTGGTGTGGAACGGCACCTGGTCCTTCGCCGTGCCGCCCCTGGCCTCCATCGCGCCCATGATGGTGGCCGCGCCGGCGATCGCGGTGGCCGGGATGGCCCTGCGTCCGCGGCCCGGCCGCGCCCTCGACGCGCTCGCCCCGCTGACGCTGGCGCTGTTCACGGCCGCCCTGGTCTACTACTCGCTGGTGCTGATCGCCGGCGGCGGCCTCGGCCAGCCGGCCTGGTACCTGCACGGCTTCGCGCCCGTGCTGTGGCCGCTGCTGGCCTGGGCGGTCGAGGGCGCGCGCCGCTCGTCCCCGCTGCGGGTCCTGCTCGCGGCCGACCTCGTCTACGCGCTGCTGTTCCTCGCCTTCGCCACGGCCTGCGACGCCGCCGTCTACGCCGGCTGCGCGGGGACGCGCGGCGGCGACCGCTACATCGACGTCGCCGCCGCCGCGCTGTGCTGGGCGGAGCCGGTGCGCCTTTACGCGGACCTGTCGCTCCTGGCCTGGCCCGACGCGGCGGCCTGGCTGCTCGGCGCCGGCTTCGCGTCAGCGGCCCTCGGCGCCGGGCTGGGCCTGTCGCTGCTCCGGCGCGGCCCCGCGGTCGGCGAAGACCCAGAACCGTGACAGGGCGAAACTGACCGCGCTGACGGCGACGCTGGTCGCGCAGGCCATGACGAGCGGCGAGGCGCCCCAGACCGCGCCCAGGACCTGCGCGAGCGCGGCGGACAGCAGCAGGCAGGCGGCCTGCGCCGCGAGGTAGCGCGGGAAGGCGTGGCCGTGGCTGTGCCGGCCGCCGAAGGTCCAGCGGCGCTGCGTCGTGTAGGCGAAGGCGAAGGCGACGAGGTAGGCCAGGGCGCTGGCCGCGAAGGGCGGCAGGCCGGCCCCGGCCCGCAGCGCGACGGCGCAGGCCGTGAAGAGCAGGGCCGCCGTCCCGCCCGTCACGACGAGCCGGCCGAGCGTCCCCGCCTCCCCCGCGGCGAGCTTCACGGGTACCTCGCGGTCGGGATCGACAGGATGCCGACGAAGAAGGCCGTGGACAGCATCTGCAGCCCGACCACCACCAGGGTGAGGCCGGCCATCACGCGCCAGGGGAGGGTGGGGTCGGCGAGGTCGCCGAAGCCCACGGACGCCCAGGTGGCCAGCGCCGTCCCGAACAGGACCAGCCCGGCCAGCACGAGGCCGGCGCCCCCGCGGGCCAGCCGGTCCGTCGTCAGGGCGCGCACCAGGGCCGCCACCCGCGCGCTGTTCGGCAGCAGGCCCGCCATGGCGGCGAAGGAGCGCGACAGGATCCCGAAGCTCAGCAGTTGCACGCCCACCACCACGGTCAGGCAGGCCGTGGTGAAGGCGTTGAGGTCGAACACCACGCGGTCGACGCGGATCGGCCCGAAGAACAGCGCCGCGGACAGGACGGTGCCCAGCACCGTGAGGCCCGAGCCCGGCACGAGGAACAGCCAGCGCGGGCTGAAGATCAGCAGGAACTTCAGATGCCGCCAGCCGTCGCGCCACGTCTTGAGGTGGGGCTTCCGGCTGCGCCCGTCGGGCACCAGCCGGCACGGGACCTCGTCGATCCTGAGCCCCGCGACGGCGGCGCGCACCACCATCTCGCTCGCGAACTCCATGCCGGTCGCGCGCAGGTCCAGGGCGCGGATGCGGTCGGTCCGGAAGCCGCGCAGCCCGCAGTGGAAGTCCCCCGCCGGCACCCCGAAGAAGACGCGCCCGATGAGGCTGAGCACGGGGTTGCCGAGGTAGCGGTGCAGGGGCGGCATGGCGCCGGGCGCGATGCCGCCCTTGAAGCGGTTGCCGATGACGAGGTCGGCGCCGTCGCGCAGGCGCGCGAGAAAGCCGTCGAGGGTCGAGAAGTCGTAGCTGTCGTCGGCGTCGCCCATGATCACGAAGCGGCCCCGCGCCTGCGCGACACCGCCGAGCAGGGCCGCGCCGTAGCCCTTGGTGGGGACCTCGACGACGCGGGCGTCGCGCGCCCGCGCGATCCCCTGCGACCCGTCGCTGCTGCCGTTGTCGGCGACCAGCACCTCGCCCGCGACGCCCTCCCGCCGCAGGAAGCCCACGGCCTTGTCGATGCAGGCCGCCAGCGTCTCGGCCTCGTTGAGGCAGGGCATCAGCACCGTCAGTTCGCACCGCGCGCCGTCGTCGACGTCCATGGCCGTTCCGAACCCCCGCCGCAGGGGACCTCCGTCCCCCGAGGACGCGGGGGCGAGATCCGTCGCCGCATCATCTCCCATTCCATCGTCGGATGCAGGTCAAAAATCCCGCGGCGCCGCGGGGGCGCATCGGATCGCCGCGGTGGCGCGCCTGTGCCGAACCTGCTCGGCCTCGGCGCCGGCCGAAGCGGGGGCGCCCGATCGCGAGGCACCCGTCGGGTCGGCGGCAGCACGCCGGTCGCGGCCGACCAGCGCGCTTCGCCGGAGCCCGACATCCGGCCGGCTCCCCTCGAAACGGCCGAGTAACGATCCCCGGCTAAACATGCGGGGACGTGTCAGAGTCTCGGAATATTTCGATGGCAACCGCAACACTTCTCGGCCTCCGCGCCCGCATGACGCCGCCCGCGACCCCGACGGCGGGCGAGGGGCGTCGTGCGCCGGGGGCGAGGCCGGGCGGAACCGCGCTGCGGCGGCCGGAGGTCGACCGGGTGCTCCACCTCGCGACCGACCTGTTCGGCGTGGCCGCGGCGGCGCTGGTCCTCGCGGGGCCGGACGGGCTGACCGTCGAGGCCGCGGCCGGGCCTGCCGGCGCGCCGGGCGCGGTCGGCGCGGCCTGCCGCCTGTTCGAGGTGCTGGCCGCCTCCGAGCCCCCCGAGACCGGCCGCCACGCGGGCGTGATGGAGGAGGTCGCGCCCGGCCCCGGCTTCGTGGCGGCGACGCCCATCCTGTCGGCCGCCGGCCGATGCCTCGGCGCCGTGGTGCTGCTCGACGGCAGCCGCCGCACGCTCCTGAGCGGCCTGCAGCGCCGCCTCTTCGCCGAGTTCGGCGACCTGCTGCTGCCGGCCCTCGGCGCCGCCCCGTCGCCGGCGGGCGACGGCGAGGCCGCGGCGCGGCTGCAGGCCCTGGCCGACGCGGAGCCGGACGCCTTCGCGCTGTTCGACCTCGAAGGGCGGTGCCTGCTGCGCAACGCCCGCTTCGACGCCCTGGTCGGTGCGGCCGACCCCACCGCCGCGCAGGACGACGAGGCGGCGGGCGGGCCGGTGCGGCCCGACCTCGCGGGCGCGCGCGGCTGCGAGGCGAGCTGGATCGCGCTCCGCCTCGCGCGGGACGTCGATCCGGTCGGCGTGTACCGCGCCGCCCTGGCGGACGGCACATGGCTCAGCGTCGAGGAGCGCCGCGGCCCGCACGGGCGCAGCCTCCTCGCCCGCGTGGAGGCGCCCGACGCCTTCGGCGGCGACGGCGACCTCGCGCAGCTCTTCGAGCGCTGCCCTTACCCGATGTTCGTGTTCGACCGCGACACGCGCGCCGTGCTGGCCGTGAACGCGGCCGCGCTGGCGCTCTACGGCTGGGACCGCGACGCCTTCCTCCGGCTCGACCTCGACGGCATCGGGCCGGTGGGCCCGGCGGCCTCCGAGGGCTGGACGCACCGCACGCGCGACGGGCGCGCCCTGCCGGTGTCGGGCCGCACGGTCGACCTCGCCCACCGCGGCCGCCCGGCCGTGCTGGTGACGGTGGAGAGCGCCTGGGCAGAGTTGGCCGTCTGAGACCAATGGGCAGGAGGTTCGACCGCCGGCAAGCGCGGATGCGCGCCGCCGCGTGACCGGTCGGACATGCAGCAGCATCTCCGACGGCGGGTACGAGGGCCTTCGACGTCGACGCCGCGGCGATTCGACCGGCGACCTTGCCTGCTGGGCATGGCGGTCATTGGGGCGATACCCGCCACGACAAGCAGTTCGCAGAAGCGGCCGAGACGTCGAAGGAAGCCTCTTCGAACAGCGCACGAGCTTCAACAGTCGCGCTCGGGCTCAGGTCGCCGATGGCTGCGACGATCGAGCGATGTCGCGCGAGCGCCGCCAGGGCGCGGCTCCGACCAGACGCGTCGAGGGACAGCAGGCGGGCCGCCCGGAGAACCACGAGGTCGATGCCGTCCCGCGGGCGCACATGCACCTCGGGTGCGACCGTCCAGTCGACGTTGAGCACCTCGGCGCGGGAACCGCAGCGCCGGGTCGCGGTCGCGGCGTGCCGGTCGCTGTCTGTCGTTCCGATGGCAGTCAGCCTGCGCGATCGACTGAGCGCGGCGGCCATGAGCAGGCCGTCGCCGCAATCCAGGTGCAGGAGGCTCCTGGCGCGCCCGAGCGAGGCCGCCTGCTCCCACATCAGGCGGATCCAGAGCGCCCGGTCCGGGGCAACGGCGTCCTCGGCGCGGGATGGCACGTCGGACACGACCGGAACCGTCCGCACCCCGCATTGCGGACGGCGGTCCGAGGCGTAGGCGAAGCGGAACCAGGGCGTCGTCACCTCGGCGAGGCCGGAGCGTATGGAAGCGCGGCAGGAGCCTCGGCTCAGTTCCGAAAGCCAGGCGGCCTCGTCGGCGAAGCCGAGAGCCCGGAGAGCTTCCTCGCCGGCCGCCACCTGGGCGAGGGTGGCGCAACAATCGACGCCGCACGGGGCGTGGCGGAGCGGCCCGAACCCCAAGGTGGCGAAAGCCGCCATCGAGACGAGCGGACCTGAGCCGCCCGACATCAGAAGGAAGCTCAAAGGGTCCCTCGCCCCCGCTTCGGAGCGTTTCTCCCACGCGCGGGCACAGCATGTCGGAGCCTCGGGCGGCCCGGCGCCGTCCCAGGGCGATCCGCCGGCCCTGCGAACTGACAGCCGATAGGCGAGGGCCTCGCAGGACGAGAAGTCCTCCTCAGACCAAACGGGCGCGCGGTGGTCGATCGCGCAGCCGTCGACCTCCGCCTGAAGCCCATCGCTCGCCACTTCGGCGAGCAGCGTCCCCAGGTCTCGATATGACACCCACAGCCGTGCCTGTCGCGACCGGCCGCGACGCACGGCGTCGAACTCGGCCGCGAGTGCGGCGGCGCGCAGACGCGCCAGCCGCGGCTTCCAGAGCTGTTCGGCGGCGGGACTGGCGAAGCTCATCCGGTCGAGCCCGTCGAGGGCGAAGGGCCACTCGGGCCCCGCGGGGGGCCAGGCCAGCACGGCCGTCATGCTTCGCCCGAGCAGCGACCACGGATCTCGGCGAGCGGCGGGTCGTCGTGTTGCGTCCAGGCCGCGATCATGGCCGCTTCCGTCGCGCCCCTGTGCGGCGACCGACTCAGGACGTCGACGCCCTGCGCCATCAGAGCAGCCTCGGCGTCCGCGAACAGGGCGAACCACGTCGGACAATCGGCGGAGCGCAGCCGCCAATCGCCGGCGATGGCCGTGCCGGGGCAGTTGCCCTTGCACATCAGGAAGAAGCGGCAGCCCGCGCATCCCCCCTCCTCCTGCGGGGTGGCGAAGAGGGCGATCTGCCGGTCGAAGCTTCGGACCGCTGCCCGCCCGTTCGCTGTCCCTTCCTTGTTGACGCGGCCGCAGTTGGCGAGCGCGCCATCCGCTTCCACGCTGACCACGGCCCGGGTGGAGAAGGGGTCGCAGGCGTGGAACGCGCAGGACGCGCGAGAATCGTCGCCCTGCAGCAGGGATGCGATCTCGTCGAAGAGGTCGAAGCGGATCGCGGACAACTCGCGTTCGAGGTCGCGCAGGTGCCGCAGGGCGGCCAAGCTTTCCTCGGGTGACAGGGCCAGCCGGGCCGCCTCGCTCCCGTCGACCTGCAACACGTGGAGCCTGACCCGGCGGACGCCCTTTCGGTCGAGATCGCGGAGCCAGCGGCAAAGGACGTCGAGCCGATCGCCCCTGACGTTGAGGGCGTGCAGCGTGACGATGATGCTGGGTGGCTTGCCTTCGCGGCACAGGCGCTCGATGACGGCCTCCGTCGCCGCGGTGGCCGATCGGGTGCGGGCCGGGTTGCCGGCGATGCGCGCGTCGTTGAGCTCGCCCGGACCGTCGATCGAGACGCCGAGGCGGACGTTGTAGCGCGCGAAGGTGGCGAGATCCGCCTCCGTCACGAGCGTGGCGTTGGTCTGCAGGCCCGAGCCGCCGTAGCGTTCGAAGCCGAAGGCCAGCAGCCGTTCCAGGTCGGCCCTGCGCGTCAGCAGGACCTCGCCGCCGAACAGCGTGAAAGGCTCGTCGAGCCGGTCCAGAGCCGCGATCATGGCGTCGGTGTCGCCGCCGCGTTCGTGGCGGCGCTCCTCGCGCGCGCGCTCCTGATAACAGTAGGTGCATTTGAGGTTGCAGGCGTCGCCGCGGGGCCGCACTTCTACGGACATGGGGCGCTCTCCTCGGTCGCGGGCAGGACGAACCCCAGGGGTGGGCCGGCCCAGTCGTCCGGGCCGAAACACTCGCGCCCGGCCGTGACGACCAGGGACAGGAAGATGCCGCCCCGCTCGATCACGAAGCCGCGATGGATGAGGTCAGCCAGCCCGTCCTCGACATCGCCGACGCGGTCGGGCGCGACGGCGGCGAGATCCGCCGAAGCGCGGGGCGACCGGCATCGGACGAGGAGCGCGCTCTCGATGGGGGACAGGATGGAGAACCGCTGCGCGGCACAGGAGCGCGTGTCCTCCACGAGAAGGCCCGCATCGGTCGCCATCGCCTGAAGGCGGGGCACCTCCGGATCACCCGTCCAACGCGCCCGCCAACGTGCCGCGGCTTCACGCAGCGGCGACATGTCGTCGTCGCGGGCCGCCTCGGGGGCCGCACCGACGAAGAAATAGGCGAGATCGCGCAGGTCGCCCTCGCCGAGGCCGTATACGGCCGCATAGGCGGGAGCCGGCCGGACGTCGACGAAGCCGAGAGCCGAGGCATCCTCGAAATTGGGGCTGAACCGGTCGAGGCGGATGCGGCCGCAGCCGAAGGGCGGTTGCAGGTGTTCGAGCAGCGGCGCGAAGGCGGCGACCTCGTCGTATTCCGAGACCGGCTCGCCCGGGAAGCCGTAAAGGAGCGACCAACTCACACCGATGCCGAACTCGCGGCATTGCCGCAGAAGGCGGATGTTGATCAAACTCGTGGTTCCCTTGCGCATGAGGCGCAGGGCACCGTCGGACAGGCTCTCGATCCCGGGCTGCAGCCAAGAAACGCCCGCGTCGGCCAGCAGCTTCAACTCGGCCTCGTCGAGGTTGGCCTTGACCTCGTAGAACATGCGGGTGGGCTCGCCAGCCTTCGCGAGCCTCGGCATGACGTCGCGCAGGTGCTTCAGGCTCAGAATATTGTCGGTCGCGGCCAACTGACGAATCCCGTAGCGTCGACGCAACTCGTCGAGCTCTCCGAGCACCCGTTCGGTCGACTTCTGGCGGTACGCCATGCCCGTCGCGTTCAGCCCGCAGAAGGTGCAATGATGCTTCTGGCCCCACCAACATCCGCGCGACGACTCGAAAGGCAAGGACGGACGGATCCGAGCCGCAGCGGACAACGCCCCCAACTGGCCGAAATAGTCTCCGAAATCGGGTGTGGGCAGGCGGTCGAGGTCCTGGGTCACGGGCGCCCGCGGGGCCGCCGGGCCGGCGACGCGGCCGATCCAACTGCCGTCGCGCGCCGGCGTCCGGCCCGCCATGACCGCCGCCACGAAATCTGGGAAGCCGACGTCCGCTTCTCCCGTGAACACCACGTCGATGACGTCGAACGCCTTGAGCAGGACGCCGCCCATCGGGCCGTGGCAGTTCGGCCCCCCGAAACAGATCAGCGTCTCCGGTGCGCGCGCCTTGATGCGCGCCGCGATGGCGACCGAGGCGAGCGTCTGGGCGAACATCGTCGTGAACCCGACGATGGCCGGCCTGTCGGCCATGATGGTGTCGACCGCCTCGTCCAGGAAGGCGGGGACGATGGCGTCGCGGATCGGACCGAGGTCGGGAATGCCGCGCCGCCGCAGGGCGACAGCCATATCGGCCTCGTGCGCCTGCGTCGTCGCGGGCGACCCCCCGCAGCCAGCTTCGGCGGCGAACAGCCATTCGCCGGCGAGCAGATCGGTCGGCAGGGTCTCGGCGACGGCCTCGTTGAGGTCGAGCCCGATCCTTTCCGCGAACAACAGGTTGCTGTACACGCAACGCACGGCGATCCCGCGCGCGGCGAGCGTGGCCTGGAGCAGCCCGAGAGCCAAGGACGGCCTCACGACCGACATCAGCGGGGCGCAGACGAGAGCGACGGCCCGCATCAGCGCGCCTCGCAGGCCTGGTCGAACAGGTAGCGGGCGGCCCCGGCGGCATCCAGCCAATCTTCCCGCTCGGCGGCCCGTGCCCGCGCCAGGGCCAGAAGCGCCGGATCGGTGAACAGCGCGTCGCATGCCGCGCAAATGCCGTTGTACCGCCCGGCGTCGATCGGCTCGGGCGAGTCGGACGTGATGTCGACGAGGATCTGGACTGGACCGACGAGGTTGATCCAGCGCAACAGCGGGTCTGCCCTGGCCCGCGCGATCGACTCGGCCAACCCGACGTCGGACAGCCTGCCGATCGACAGCGCGTCGTGGTGCGGAATGACGCCGCAACAGGGAAAGATTTTGCCCGACGCGTCGACCTGAACCGTCCGGAAGACGGAGTTGCAGGCGCCACGATAGGCTTTCGCGTCCGCGGCCGCGCCCGCATCGGCGGCGCGACCGGTCGCGTTGAGGCGGGTTTCATAGACCACGATGTCGTTCCGGTCCTGCAGGCCGAGGTCCTCTCGGAGGTTGTGAGCTCTGATGCGCGAGTTCGGGCCGACGACGACGGCGAGTCTCACATCGAGCCCGGCTCGCCCCGCCGCTTCGACGGCATGTCCGATCCAGGCGAGCCGGACGAAGGCGGCGTGCTCGTCGTCGTAGGAGATCGTGATCTCCCCGAGTCCCGCCTCGACCAGAGGCGCGAGAACACGGGCCGCGCGCTCGACCGAACTCGCCCAATATGCGCTGGTCGTGGCCTTGACGGACAAACCCCGGCGATGCGCGGCCCGCGTGGCCGCCAGCATCGTGGCCTGATGAAGGAAGGGGTCGCCGCCGATGAAATGGACGGACTCGAGCCGCTCGATCTCACGTGATTGCTCGATGACCGAGATGACGTCGTCAGCCGAAAGCTCTTCCGTGAAGCTCATATCGGATGAATAGCAGCAATGGGAACATTTCAACGGGCATTTCAGGCTCAGATTGACGACGAGGTCGCTCGTCGGCGGCGTCGTGAGGTCGTAGATGCTGTTCGTCACATCACCCATGGGCATCATCATGATCCTGGAGCGGGATGTCTCGTGGAGCGGCACAGGGTTTCGACGCCCTGCGCCACCGACAAATCAGGGATGCGGGGATGAGATTTTAGGTCGTGTCAGATGTCGATGTGGATCGCTGCGGCCTGACGCGGTGCCGACGCCACGTTCTTGCGAGAGGTGATCAGCTTCTCGACTTCATCGTCGATCTGCACGCCCTGCGCAGCCAGGAACGACTTGGGATCCTTCAGAATATCGTCGTGGGACGGAGGGTTGGACTTCATCATGGCCGCAGCTTTCTTCACGCGGTCGAGGTCGATCGTGATCATCGTGTTTCTCCCATGGGAATCGTGAGCGCAACGGGCGATGCCCGGCACTGGATGAAGGTTGACCAAAGGAAAGCAGGCGATCTGCCCACCTTAGGCCTAGGGCGCGTTGACATTTAGCGACATTAGGTTTCCCAGCGGGCGAAAGTGGGATTCAAGGCTGGAAAAGGGAGGTTCCAGCATGGATCGCGACGTGTTGAAGGACGAGCAATGGGAGCGCATTGCCCTTCTGCTTCCCGGCAAGGTCGGTGATCCGGGGCGGTCGGCCAGCAACAATCGTCTGTTCATGGAAGCTATCCTGCACGTCGCACGGACGGGCGGACCATGGCGAGACTTGCCGGACCGGTTCGGCAACTGGAACTCCAATTTCCAACGTTTCCGCCGGTGGGCCAAGAAGGCGGTCTTCGACCGCGTTTTCGCCGCTCTGTCGGGCGACCCTGATTTTGAATACGCCATGGTGGATGGCACGATCATCAGGGTCCACCAGCACGGCACTGGCGCAAAAGGGGGACTCAGGATCAGGCCATCGGCCGTTCTCGCGGCGGTTTGACCACCAAGATCCTCGCCCTGGTGGACGCGCTCGGCAATTTGGTGCGCTTTGTGCTGCTGCCGGGGCACCGCCACGACGTCAAAGGCGTCAAGGATCTGATCGCCGACGTGCCCTTCAAGATGCTTCTGGCCGATAAGGCCTTCGACGTCGATTGGCTTCGGGAAAATCTTGAAGGCAGAGGCATTGCCGCGGTGATCCCGCCCAAAGCCAATCGCAAGCGGCACATCCCCTGCGATTTTGCCGCCTACAAATGGCGGCACCTCGTCGAAAACTTCTTCTGTTCGCTGAAAGCCTTTCGCCGCATCGGCACGCGTTACGACAAGACTGACACGAGCTTCAGCGCTATGATCTACGCGGCAAGCATCGCTCTCGCCCTGCGCTGAATGTCAACACGCCCTAGGCTGACGCGGGTGCGCCGATGTCGATGTGGATGGCCGAAGCTTGCCGGGGTGCCGTGATCGTGCCTCGGCGTGACGCGATCATCGTCGCGATCGCGTCGTCGATCGGGATGCCCTGCCGGGCGAGGAAAGCCTTCGGATCATTCAGCGCGTCGTCGCTTGCTGGCGGGCTCGCCTTGATCTGAGCCGTGGCCTTTCTCACCCGCTCTAAGTCGATGGTCGTCATTCAGACCTCCTGAAGGGAGTCGGCAGACTGCAGTTTCGGTTGCACTAGACCCATTTAGCTCGGGTCGGTTGCAAAATTAGCTCAGGGCCTTGTCGGGTTAACACGAATTCGGCGGGCATCGAATCCGGACCCGGAAACTGACTCAGTCACGATTCAGTCCCGTGACGGCACTCCGCGAGGCTCCGCGGGGCCTGATGACGGCGAGGCTGCCTCTCGCTGCAAGCCGCGCGAGCTCCGGCCGCCTGACCGCCATCAGTTGCGGGAGCCGGCCGAGCGAGCTGGATCGTTTACTGCGCGCTCATACCGGTCGACGGACATGCTGGCGCATTCCCGTCGGGCTCACGCCGCATGAGCGGCGACGCACCTCCGGGCTCGCAGCGGCCAGAAGATCCGACTGCCGATATCGCTCGGCGGAGGCCGCGAGCCTCGGCGAGTCCACCATCAGGCGAAGGGGAGGGCGGAGCGGAAGCTCAGCCCGCGCGTGCCACGATCACGTCGCGCCGCTTGATGACGCGGTCGACGCGGTGGGCGAGGTCGCCGTAGGGCGCGTCGCGCACCACCCGCAGCGGCGACAAGTCCTCGACCAGCGCCGCCATCTCGTCGCGGCCCGCCCGCGTCGAGTCCCACGAGAAGGCGAGGGCGCCGCCTGGCTCCATCATCCCCGCCCAGGCGGGCAGGCAGCGCGACAGCAGCTCGGCGAGCGGCGCGTCGTGCTGGATGCCGTAGGGCAGGTCGGTGACGACGAGGTGCGGACGGCCGAAGCCCGCGAGGAGGTCGCGCGACAGGGCGCTGTCGCCGGCGGCGATCAGGCAGGCGCGCGGGTCCTCCTTCTCGCGGCCGACGCGCAGGCGCCAGCGGTGGGCCGCGAGGGGCCGGAGCTTCTCCTCGCGCACCCCCACGGACACGCGCGCCTCGCGGCAATATTGCGCGAGAAACATCGCGGTTGATTCGGCGTCGCCGCGCTCGCGCTCGACCCCGGCCGCGTGGGCCCCGAGCGACAGCGCCGTGAAGGGCGTCGTGCCGCCGCCGCTCAAGGGATCGAACACCCGCAGGTCGCGCCAGGGCGCCTCCGCGAAGGCGCTCGCGAACTTCGCCACGTTGCACATGAACAGCGTGAACAGCTCGCTGGTCTTGCCCTTGTAGCGCCGCACCGCCGCGATGTCGGGCGACAGGAGGTGCGGGTAGCTGACGGGGACGGGGCGCAGCAGCGGGCCCTCGACCCCGCCGAGCGCCTCGAAGAGCTCGAAGGCGTTGCCGAGCGTCGCGAGGCTCGCCAGCAGCGCCCCGTCCGCGCCGGACAGCGGCCCTTCGGACAGCGCGAAGGTCACGTAGGTCTGGCCGGCGATGTCGCGCAGCGCGAAGCCCGAAGCGCGGTGGCGCAGCGGGGAAGCGGAGATCTCCGCGACGGCGAGGTCGCCGACGAGGTCCGCGTATTGCGTGCTGCGCTGGGGCGCGATCTGAACCGCGAGGGTGGTGGGCGTCGGCATGGCGGCCTTAGACCAGCGGCCCCGGGGGCGGTCAATGCGGCCGCGACCGGCGCGGGGCAACGAGATTTCCCGGGAGCGGGCCTCAGGCCGCGCGCATGTCGGCCAGGATCGCGGCGACCAGCGCCGAATCCGGGTCGGCGAGGGGCGCCGGCGCGGTGAAGTGATCGGCGCCCGGCAGCACCCCGAAGGTGCCGCGCCACGCCGCGGTGATGACGGCCGACTGGCGCAGGTATTCCGCGCCCTCCAACTCGCCCACCACGGCGCGCAGGCGCCCGCGCGGCTTCGGCATCAGGGCGGGGGACAGGGCGGCGGCGCGGGGCGCGTCGAGGCCGAGCGGGAGGTTGACCTTGGTCGCGATCAGCGGCTCCAGGTCGAACAGCCCGCTGACGGCGCAGCCGCCCGAGACGGCGTCCGCGGCGAGGCCCCGCGCGCGCCAGTCGGTGGCGAGCAGCATGGCGGTGAGGTGGCCGCCCGCCGAGTGGCCCGTGGCGTGGACGGGGCGGCCCGCCCGCGCGGCCGCGAAGGCGGCGGCGTCGCGCACCTCGTCGACCAGCTCCTCCAGGCTGACGCCAGGGCACAGGTCGTAGGACGGCATCGCCACGGCGACGCCGTGGGCGAGCAGCCCCCGCGCGAGGTGGCTGAACGAGGAGCGGTCGAGCGCCGCCCAGTAGCCGCCGTGGATGAACAGCGCGAGCGGCCCGCCCCGCGCTGCGCCCGGCCAGAACACGTCCATCGCCTGCCGCGGCCCGGCGCCGTAGCGCAGGCCGAGGTCGGCATGGGGATGGGCGTCGAGGAACGCGGCCGCGTCGCGCGCCCAGCCGGCGATGATGGCGGGATGTCCCGGCACCTTGGCGCGGTTGTCATATTCGGCGTCGAGCCAGGGGTCGAGAATGATGTCGGTCATCGGCGCGGGCGTCCTCCGGGGTGGAAGCTACGATGCCGGCGGGGGCGCGTCATCGTCGTGCGGCGGCGGATGCCCGGCGCCACGCCGGCTCCGTCATCGCGAGCGCAGCGAAGCGATCCAGTCCGTCAAGAGCTGCCGCGCGGCGTCGATCTTTGGCGGCGCGACACCGGCGGAGGGGGCGGTCCGGATCGCTTCGCTGCGCTCGCGACGACGGTGGAAAGCGCGGCGCTCGCCGCGTCCTCCACGCTCACGCCGATCTTCACAGCCCGAGGTGCCGATGGGCCTCGGCGGGCTTCATCTCGCGGATGGCCTCGTCGGCGAAGCCGAGCGCGCGCAGCTCCTCCTTCTGCCGCCGCGTGATCATCAGCGACACCGCCGCCGGCGCCTCGCCCGCCGTCATCCAGCCGAGGCCCGCGTCGGTGGCGCCGCGCGGCAGGTATTCGGCGCCGACCCAGCCCGCGTAGCCGAGCGCGTCGACCGCGCGGAACACGGCCCCGTAGGCCAGCTCCCCCGCGTCCGGCTCGGCGCGGCCCGGCACGGAGGCGAACTGGATGTGCCCGACGAGCGGCAGATAGCGCCGCAGGGTGGCGACGACGTCCTGCCCCACCATCCCCACGTGGTAGCAGTCGAACATCAGGCGCAGGTTGCCGAGGCCCACCGCCTCGATCACGGCCGCGCCCTCGTCGACCGTGGAATAGAAGTAGCCCGGCGCGTCCACGGGGTTGATCGGCTCCAGGAGCAGCGTCAGCCCGTGCGGCTCGGCCTTGCGCGACGCTTCGGAAAGGTTCGCGACGAAGGTGGCGCGCGCCGCTTCCGGGTCGGCATCCCCCGTCACCCCCGCCATGCAGTGGACCGCGCTGCCGCCGGCCTCGGCGCACCAGGCGACCGCCTGGTCGACGGCGGCCTGGAACTCGGCCTCGCGGCCCGGCAGCGCGCCGAGGCCGAACTCGCCCTCGCGCCCGCGCGACGTGTTCACGCCGAGGAGCGCGAGGCCGTGGGCCTCGCAGCGCGCCCGCACCGCGGCGGCCGGAACGTCGTAGGGCCAGTGCAGCTCGACCGCCCGGAAGCCGGCCGCCGCCGCCGCGTCGATCCGGTCGAGCAGGGGACGGTCCGGCCACAGGAAGCCGAGGTTCGCCGAGAAGCGGGGCATGGATCCCACCCCTCAGCCGCCGACCCGGCCGCCGAGCTCGTCCTCGACGTGGGCGCGCACGATCTCGTCCATGGAGGTCTCCGCCCGGAAGCCGAGCGCGGCCGCGCGCGACGCGTCGAAGTCGCGCGGCCAGCCCGCGACGATGCGGGCGATGGTCTCGTCCGGCTCGTGGCGGATGAGCGCCACCGCGCGGTCGCCGGCGACGCGCCGCAGCGCCTCGATCTCCTCCGCGACCGTGGCGGACAGGCCCGGCAGGCTCACCGTGCGGCGTGCGCCGAGCGTGGCCGTGTCGACCGTCGCGGCGTGGAGCAGGAAGCCGACCGCCGCGCGGGGGCTCGCGAACCAGTGGCGCACGTCGGTCGAAACGGGCAGCACCGCCTCCACCCCGCTGAGCGGCTCGCGCAGGATGTTGGAGAAGAAGCCCGAGGCCGCGAGGTTGGGCCTGCCCGGCCGCACGCAGATCGTCGGCAGGCGGATGCCGATCCCGTCGAAGAAGCCGCGGCGCGAATAGTCGCCGAGCAGCAGCTCGCCGATGGCCTTCTGGGTGCCGTAGCTGGTCAGCGGGGTTTGGAAGAAATCGTCGCCGATGCGCTCGGGGAAGGGCGCCCCGAAGACCGCGATCGACGAGGTGAAGACGACGCGCGGAGCGTAGGGCTCGCGCAGCCCCTCCTGGCGGATCGCCTCGAACAGGAAGCGCGTGCCGTCGAGGTTGATGCGGTAGCCCTTGTCGAAGTCCGCCTCGGCCTCGCCCGACACGATGGCGGCGAGGTGGAACACGACGTCGGCGCGCTTGGCCGCGAGCCTCTCGGCCTCGCCCGGCGCCGACAGGTCCGCCGTGACGGCCTCGACCGCGCCGCCGTGGCCGGCGGGGGCCGCGGGGGCCACCACGTCGACCAGCGTCAGGCGCTCGACGTCGCGTGTCCCGAGCCGTCCGTCGGCGGCGAGGCGCTCGGCCAGCTTGCGGCCGACCATGCCGGCGGCCCCGATGATCATCACGTGCATGGTCTGCCTCCCTGCGGCGCCGCGTTCGGCGTCTCGCCCGATCCGAACCGCCGAGGGCGGTGTTTGGATCGGGGTTATCGCGATGTCGAGGGACGCGCATGGGATACGACAACACGCCGACCGTGGTGGTGGTGCGGGTGCCGATCCGCGGCGGCCTGCTGATGGTGCGCCGCGCGCTGCCGGGCGAGGGGCAGGGCAGGCTCGCGCTGCCCGGCGGCTATCAGATGGCGGGCCAGACCTGGCGGGAGGCCGGCGCCCGCGAGGTGCTGGAGGAGACCGGCGTCGCGGTCGACGCGGCGGCGCTGCGCCTCGTCGCCGTCGAGACCACGCCGGACCGGCGCCAGAACCTGCTGTTCTGCGAGGCGCCCCCGGCGGTCCACGACGGGCCCTTCGTCCACGACGCGGAGGTGAGCGAGGTCGTGGTGATCCGCGCGCCGGTCGAGACGGCCTTCCCGCTCCACACGGCGCAGGTCGAGGACTTTTTCGCGTCCCGAGAACAGGACCGCAGTTAGCCTGGACTGCTCCACGAAGCTCGACGTCATCGCGAGCGCAGCGCAGCGATCCAGTGCGCGGGTGCGGCTGGTCTCGGCCCGGTGGCGCTCCCCACGGCTGGATCGCTTCGCTGCGCTCGCGATGACGGCTCGGACGCTCTTGCGATGAGAGCGAAGGCACCCCATTCTACCATCCATGTGGATGGTCATAGGATGGTGCGATGGCCGGCAAGGACCTGCAGCCGAGCGCGAGGCCGGCCGACAGCGAGAAGATCACGATCAACCTCGGCTTCGTCGACCTCGGCCAGATCGACCTGCTGGTGCGGGACGGCTTCTACGCGAACCGGACGGACTTCATCCGCACCGCCATCCGCAACGGGCTCGACCGCCACGGCGAGGCGGTGAAGCAGTCCGTGGCGCGCAAGCGCCTGAGCCTCGGCCTCACCCACTACGGGCGCCGGGAGCTCGAAGCCGCGGTGGCGGCGGGCGAGACGCTCGACATCCAGGTGCTGGGCCTCGCCACCATCGCGTCCGACGTCACCCCGGAGTTGGCGCGCGCCGCGATCAGCTCCGTGCAGGTGCTGGGCGCTCTCCACGCCAGCGCCGCCGTCAGGGCCGCCCTCGCCGACCGCACGCTCTGACCGCCGGCCGCCCCGGCGTCCCCCGACGACGACGCTCCCCGCCCCGGCGGCGAACGAACCCCCGTGCCCGAAGGGCCACACCCATGCTGAAGCTCCCCGCCTTCGACCTGTCACGCCTCCCCCAGCTGCCGTCCCTCGACGCGCTCCGGGCCAAGCTGCCGCCCATGCCGGCGCCGGGCGCCCCCCGCGCCGACCTCGCCCCGGCTCTGCGCGACATGCTGGCCCGCCTGGCCGACCTCAAGCCCGGAGCGCCGGCCTGCGAGATGGGCCCGCGCCGCGGCGTCGCGGCCGAGGTGGCCGTGCCCGAGGGCGCGCGCTTCGACGAGCACACCCACCGCGGCTCGCAGGGCGCGCTCGGCTACCGGCTCTACGTGCCGAGCGCATATGCCGGCCGGCCGATGCCCCTCGTGGTGATGCTGCACGGCTGCACCCAGTCGCCCGAGGATTTCGCGGCCGGCACGCGCATGAACGAAGTCGCGGAGGAGCACGGCTTCCTCGTCGCCTATCCGCGCCAGACCCGGAGCGCCAACGCGCAGAAGTGCTGGAACTGGTTCGACGCCGCCGGCCAGATCCGCGACCGCGGCGAGCCCGCGCTGATCGCCGGGCTGACGCGCGACGTGATGCGCGAGTTCGCGGTCGATCCGGGGCGCGTCTACGTGGCGGGCCTGTCGGCCGGCGGCGCCGCGGCGGCGATCCTCGCGCAGCTCTACCCGGACCTCTATGCCGCCGCGGGCGTGCATTCGGGCCTCGCGGCGGGCGCCGCGCGCGACATGCCGGGCGCCTTCGCGGCCATGCGGGGCGGCGGGCGCGAGGGGCCGGGCCGCGCCATGCCGACGATCGTGTTCCACGGCGACGCCGATCCCACCGTGGCGCCCGTCAACGGCGACCAAGTGATCGTCCAGGCGCGCGGCGGGGCGACGCTGGCCGCCGAGGCGACGCGCGGGCGATCCGAGGGCGGCCTCGGCTACACGCGCCGGGTCGAGAGCGACGCGGCCGGGCTGCCGATGACGGAGCACTGGCTCCTGCACGGCGCCGGCCACGCCTGGTCGGGCGGCAGCGCCGCCGGCTCCTACACCGAGCCGCGCGGCCCCGACGCCAGCCGCGAGATGCTGCGCTTCTTCCTGCGGCACCGGCTCGCGGCCTGAGGCACTCGCTCGACCGCCTCGGTCGAGCCCGGTCGGCCTCCTCTCAGGCGGTCCTCCTCCTCCGCTCGGCAGAGGAGGATCAGCGCACGACGGCCGCCGCCTCGATCCTCCTCCGCCTGCGGAGGAGGCGGACCGGATTCGACGGATCCGATCCGTCTCGAACAACGGACTGACGCACCACGGCGGCTGCGCTAGTCTTCCATCCATGGTCGAGGACGACGCCGCGCCGCCGCCCGTCCCGCTGCCGGCCCGTGCCGCGGCGGCGGCGCGGGGGCTCGCTCACGCGGTCCTCCACGGCGCGCTCGACGTGGTGTTCCCGCCCGGCTGCATCGCGTGCCGGCGCAGCGTCGAGCGGGGCGCCGGCCTCTGCGCCGCCTGCTGGCGCTCCATGCGCTTCATCGAGCGGCCCTATTGCGAGCGGCTGGGCCTGCCCTTCCCGCAGGACTTCGGCCCCGGCCTGCTGTCGCCCGAGGCGATCGCCCACCCGCCCGTCTACGGCCGGGCGCGGGCGGTGGCCCATTATGACGACGGGCCGGCGCGCCGCCTCGTCCACGCGCTGAAATACGGCGACCGTCTCGACCTCGGCCGCCCGATGGGCGCCTGGATGGCGCGCGCCGGCGCCGAACTCCTCGCCGAGGCGGATGTGGTCGTCCCCGTGCCGCTGCACCGGATGCGGCTGTGGCGGCGGCAGTTCAACCAGGCGGCCGTGCTGGCGCGCGAGGTGTCGCGGGCTTCCGGCGTGCCCTGGGACCCGCTGGCGCTCCGGCGCGTGAAGTCCACCGCGAGCCAGGTCGGCATGACGCGGCCCCAGCGCATGGACAACGTGCAGGGCGCCTTCGCGGTCGCGCCGGAGCGCGGCGCCGCCGTCGCGGGGCGGCGCGTGCTGCTCGTCGACGACGTGCTGACCACCGGCTCGACCCTCAACGCTGCGTCCCGCGCGCTGCTGCGCGCCGGCGCGGCGGGGGTCGACGTGCTGGTCTTCGCGCGGGTTGTTACGGAAAGTTGACGGGTCCATATGAGGCGGGACCCGATCCACCGGACCCCGCGAGCCCATGCCGCCCGTCACGATCTACACCACGCGCTTCTGCCCCTATTGCGCCGACGCGAAGGAGCTGCTGCGCCGCAAGGCGGTGCCCTTCGACGAGATCGACGTGTCGGGCGACCGCCAGGGCCGCGCGGCCATGACGGAGCGCGCGGGCGGCCGCACCAGCGTGCCGCAGATCTTCATCGGCGAGCGCCACGTCGGCGGCTGCGACGACCTTTACGCGCTCGACTCGGCCGGCAAGCTCGACCCCCTGCTGGCCGCCTGAGCGTTCGACGGCCTATGATCCGCTACGCGCTGCTCTGCGCGAAGGACCACAGCTTCGAGGCCTGGTTCCCGGACAGCGACGCCTTCGACCGGCAGAGCGAGGCCGGGCAGGTCGCGTGCCCGGCCTGCGGCGCCGCGGAGGTCCGCAAGGCCGTGATGGCGCCCGCCGTGCGCCGCTCGGCCGAGAAGCGCGGCGCCCGCCCCCCCGCCCCGCCCGCCGCGGCCCCGGAAGCATCGCCGCCCGTCCCCGCGCCGCCGCCATCCCCGCCGATCGCCGACGAGGGCTTCGCCCGCATGCGGGCGGCCCTGCGCGAGCTCCACGCCAAGCTGAAGCGCGAGGCCACCGACGTCGGCCCGGCCTTCCCCGTGCAGGCCCGCGCGATCCACGAGGGGGACGCGCCGCCCCGCGCCATCTACGGCACCGCCACCGACGACGAGGTGCGCGAGCTGATCGAGGACGGCGTCGGCATCCTGCCCATCCCGGCGCTGCCCGACGACCGGAACTGAGGCCCTAAAGCGCACGCACGCCCCGGAACCGCCGCCGCCGAGGCCGCATTGCGGCTTGGACGCAGCAGTCGAGAGCGAGCGGAGCGACACATGGACCAGCACGAGGAACACGCCCGGACCAAGGTGATGGAGATCTGCAAGGAGCTCGGCATCGCCATGCTGTCCACCCGCGGGCCGGACGGCAAGTTCCACAGCCGCCCGATGGCGGTCAGTGACGCCGAGTTCAGGGGCAAGCTCTACTTCCTGACCGACGTGCGCTCCGGCAAGACCCACGACCTCGAGACCGACCCCGAGACGATCGTCACCTTCTCGGACGCCAAGGCGCAGAAATACGTCGCCATGCGGGGCCGCGGCACCATCACCACGGACAAGACCGCCGTGCGCGACCACTGGACCCCCGCCGCCAAGGCCTGGTTCCCCAAGGGCGTCGACGATCCCGACATCGCGGTCATCACCGTCGACATCGAGGACGCGGAATATTGGGACGCCCCATCGGGCAAGATCGTGGTCCTCTACGCCTACGCCAAGGCGGTCGTCACCGGCCACAAGCCCGGCAACGTCGGCGAGCACGAGCGCGTGTCGCTGGGCTGACGCCCGGGCCGGCGCCGTCCGGCGCCGGCGGGTCTAAACATGGTTGAGTGTGGACCCGCGGCGGATGTCCGATCCTGCGAAGCGAATCGTCGACTCACGGGAGGACAGACCGGCGTGGACATGAGGGGGAGCGCGTTTCCGCCGGCCGTGGTGGCCATCCCGGCCCACGACGAGGCGGAGCGCATCGGCGCCTGCCTGGCCGCCCTGGCGATGCAGCGCGACGGCCGCGGCGCGCCGATGCCGGAGGGCAGCTTCTCCGTGCTGGTGCTGGCCAACAACTGCCGCGACGCCACGGCCGGGCTCGCCCGGGCCTTCGCGGCCGTGGCACCCTTCCCGCTCCACGTCGTCGAATGCGTGCTGCCGCCCGCCGAGGCCCACGCCGGCGGCGCCCGCCGCCGCGCCATGGACGCCGCCGCCGACCTGCTCCCGCCGGGGCGGGGCGGGGTGATCCTGACCACCGACGCCGACAGCCGCGCGCAATCGTGCTGGGTGTCGGCGACGCTGGCCGCCTTCGCCGCGGGCGTCGACGCCGTCGCGGGCTACATCGACGCCGACCCGAGCGAATATCTGGCGCTCGGGGCGGGCTTCCTGGGCCGCGGCCGGCTGGAGGACCGCTACCTGTCGCGCGTGGCCGAGCTCTACGCGGCGCTCGACCCCCGCCGCCACGACCCCTGGCCCAACCACCGCGTCCATTCCGGCGCCGGCATCGCGGTGACGCTCGCCGCCTATCGCGCCATCGGCGGGCTGCCGGTGCGCCCGCTCGGCGAGGACAGCGCGCTCGCGGGGACGCTCGACGACGCCGGCTTCCTGATCCGCCACAGCATGGAGGCGGCGGTGACGACCTCCTGCCGCTTCGACAGCCGCGCGCCGGGCGGCGCCGGCGACACCATGCGGGCGCGCCACGAGGACTTGGAAGCGCCCTGCGACGGCGACCTCGAGCGCGCCGACCGCCTGTTCCACCGCGCCCGCACGCGCGGCCTCCTGCGCCGCCTGCACGCGGCGGGGCGGCTCGGCGAGAGCCTCGGCTGGCGCCGCCGCCTCGGGCTCGACCGCGACGCCGCGGCCGCGCTGGTCCTCGCCGGCGCCGACCTCCCCTTCTCCCACCTGTGGCGCCGCGCCGAGGCCGAGAGCCCGGCCCTGCGGCTCGGCGAGCCGCTCCGCCCTTCCGCGCTGCCGGCCGAGATCGACGCCATCGAGCGGCTTCTGCGCCGGCTGGAGCGCCTGGGCGTGACGGCCGACACCGCCGCGGCGCGCTTCTCGCCCATCGAGGTCGAGCGGGGCGGCGCGGCGATCGCCTTCTCGCCCCTCAGTCCGCCGCGGACAACAGGTCCAATCGGTATTGCGGCTCTCGCCGAGACGCCGACCTCCGCCATCGCGGTGCCGCGGCGGCGATGAACAGCTCCGCGGCCTCGTCGCCGCCGAGCGGGTAGTCGGTCTCGCCGAGCCAGTGGCAGAGCACCATGGCGCCGTCCGGCTCCAGCGCGGCGCGGCAGCGCGCCGCCAGCGCGGCGAGGTCGGGTCGGGACAGGTAGTAGAGCACCTCCGACAGGACGATCAGGTCGTAGCGCCCTTCGGGGAAGTCGCGCGGCAGCGTCGCCTCGCGGAAGGCGACGCCGGGCCGGTCGGCGTTGGCGGCGCGCGCCTCGCCGAGCGCCGAGGGCGAGGTGTCGAGCGCCAGAACGGCGCCGCAGCGGTCCGCCAGGAGGCGTGTGAACACGCCGATCGAGCAGCCGACCTCCAGCGCCGAGCGGTAGCGCGGCCGCGGCAGGATGCCGAGCGTGGCCTCGTATTTCCCGCGCTCGTAGGGGCTCGTGCGGAAGTCCCAGGGGTCGATGGTGCGGGCGTAGATGTCCTCGAAGTAGCGGCTGTCGAGCGAGGGCCGGGCGTCCGTCACGTCCGCACCTCGATGAAGGTTTCGACCGCGCCGAGGAAGGGCGCGAGCTGCTCCGCCGTGAAGCAGAAGGCGTCCGGATCGTCGTCGATCATGCGCGTCATCTGGGACGGGTAGCGGTCGATCGCGCGGCGCTTGTCGTCGCGGGCCTCCGCGATGTCGAGGCGGTAGCCGCGCGGATCCGGCTCGTCGAACGCGTCCCCGCGCGGCAGGTGCAGGCCCCACACCGGGTAGGCGTAGAGCGCCGCGCCGAGCCGCGCCGCCGCGGCGCGCGCCATGGCGAAGGCGGTCTCGTGGTCGCAATGCGGGTCGCGGCCCCAGGTCACGAACAGCGTGCGCACGTCGGTCGCCTCCGCGCGGGCCACGATGGCGTCCACGGCCGCGTCGAACGCCGGCCCCTCCGACGGCGTCGCGGCGTCGCGGAGCGCGAGGAAGCCGAGCCGGTCCTCGGGCAGGCCGAGCTCGGCCGCGGCGCGCTCCGCCTCGTCCCGGCGCAGGGCCGTCAGGCGCTCGGGCGGATGGCTCGGGGAGTTGCGGTGCGAGGCGGCGCCGTCGGTGAGGATCATGACGTGGCCCTCGATCCCGGCGCGGCCCGCGAGGGCCAGCAGGCCGCCGCAGCCCAGCGTCTCGTCGTCCGGGTGGGGCGACAGCACCAGGAAGGGCGCTCCGCCGGTGAGGTCGCCGACCGTGCCGAAGGGGAGAGCCTCCAGGGCGTCGAGGTAGTCGCCGACAGTCACGCGTCCCTCCACAGGGTGCGGGCCGGCGCCGGGGCGGCGAGCACGGCCGCCGCGGCGTCCGCCATGGCGCCGTCGGGCGCCGGCTGGCGCAGGTAGGTGGCGAGGTCGCGCGCCACGCGCTCGGCCGGGTGCGGCCGCATGAAGGAGTTGAGGCCGAGGCCGCGGTGCACGGCCTCCACGACATCGAGGCCGGCGCGCTCGGTGACGCCGCGCGCGAGGCCCACGTAGGCCAGTACCTCGGCCGCTGGCCGCGCCTCGGCCGCCACGGTCCGGGCCGCCTGTTCGACCCACAGCGCCGCCGTCTCGGCCGCGGTGGCGCAGGCGGCGATCCGCTGGCGCTGGTAAGGGTGGGCACCCCGGCCGAGGCGGTTCAGGTCGGCGCGGTAGAGGTCGAGCAGGCGCTCGACCGCGCCGAGCTGCACGGCGCAGAAGCGCCAGGCGCCGCCGAAGAAGTTCGGCTGGCGGCGGTAGTCGTCGTCGCCGCCGATCACTTGGCCGGGCCCGACCGGCAGGCCCTCCAGGTCGACCGTGCCCGTGCAGGTCGAGCGCATGCCCTGCGCGGTCCAGCGCGACAGGTCGGCGCGCTCGCCCGCGCCGAGATGCGGGATGGTCATCACCGTAGCTTCGCCGCGCGCCACGGGCACGAGCGGCCGCGTCACCGAGCCGACGCCGGAGGCGAGGATCTTGGCGCCGCGGAGGCGCCAGCCCGCGCCGTCGCGCTCCAGGGTCGCGGGCAGGGCGCCTTCCGCGTTCCACACGCCCGACATGGCGCCGGCGCGGACGTCGTCGGCCAGGGCCGCGAGCTGCTTCGGCGTGCCGTAGCGCGCCACCAGCGCGACCGCGTTGACGTGGCCCTCATAGAGCCGCCCGACCGACAGGTCGCCGCCGCCGATCGCCCGCAGCACGTGGCACAGCGCACCCGCGGCGTCCGGCTCGACCAGCCCGGCGCCGCCGAGCCGCGCCGGGAAGGGCGCCATCATCAGCGCGGCGGCGTGGAGCAGCGCGAAGGCGTCGTCCGGGAAGGAAGCGGCGGCATCGCGCGCCGCGGCGCCGGCGAACAGCTCCTCGGCGACCTCCGCCGCGGCGGCGACGATGTCGCCGGCCGCGACCGGTGGCGAATGCGTCATGCCGGGCGTCCTCCCGCTCCCGCGGCGGGCTATCCCCGGGCGCCGGGGCGCCGCGTCAGCAGCGGAGGTCCTGCTTGCGCAGGCTGAAAACCGTCGCGCCCGAGAAATTGGTCCAGTGATGGGGCGGAATGTTGCAGGCCGTGAGCAGATCCGCGTCGAAGCGGTCGCGCAGGTCGTAGTTGTCCGGGATCGGGAACAGCATGCCGAGCGTGCGCTGCAGCGTGTCGACCGAGAAACGGCGCACGTGCAGCGAGGGCCCGAAGCGGCGCAGCTTCTCGTCGGGGCCGCCGACGATCAGCTCGTCGGTGAAGTCGCCGGGCAGGATCGGCACGGAGAACAGCATGGTGCCGGCGTCGCTGAGCGAGCGGGCGAGGCGCAGCAGCACGGCCGAATAGTTGGCCTCAACGTGTTCGAGCACGTGGTTGTGGACGATGAGGTCGTAACGGTCGAGCGGCAGGTCGAACACGTCCTCGGTGAGGTCGAAGCGCTGGACGTTCAGGCCCGGATAGCGGTCCGGATCGATGTCGAGGGCGCGGTAGTTCGGGCCGCCGATCTCGCGCAGCATCAGGCTCAGGCCCCGCTCGGGGGCGAAGTGTAGGATGTGGGCGCCCGAGGCCGGCTTCAACGCCTCGGTGACGTGCAGCGCCGCCACGCGGGTGCGCTCCAGCGAGCCGCAGTCGGCGCAGCGCACCGCGGGACGCTTGGGCATGTCGGTGAAGCGGGAGCCGCCGCAGATGTTGCATTGCATGGGGCCGGTGTGCCCCGGCGCGGGGCGCGGTGCAAGGCGCGAACCGCCCTTCTCCCGCGAGGGGAGAAGGGACTCCCCGCCCGTCAGGCCGCCCCGGGCTCGAACCGCATCGCCACGCCGTTCATGCAGTAGCGCAGGCCCGTCGGGCGCGGGCCGTCGTTGAAGACGTGGCCGAGGTGGCCGCCGCAGTTGGCGCAGTGCACCTCCGTGCGGGGGATGCCGAGCGTCCAGTCGCGGCTCTCGCCGACCGCGCCGTCGAGCGGGCGGAAGAAGCTGGGCCAGCCGGTGTGGCTGTCGAACTTGGTGTCGGAGGCGAAGAGCGCGGCGTCGCAGCCCGCGCAGGCGAAGCGGCCGGGGCGGTGCTCGTGGTTGAGCGGGCTCGAATAGGGGCGCTCGGTGCCCTCGCGGCGCAGGACGTCGTAGGCCCGCGCGCCGAGCCGCTGCCGCCAGTCCTCGTCGCTCCGGGCGACCGGGAAGCTGCCCTCGACGGCGTGGGCCTGCCGCGGGAAGCCGAGCTTCGCCCCGAGCGCGGCCAGCACGGCGCCGATCCCCAGAACCTTCCGCCTGTCGACCGCCATCGCTCCCTCCTCCGGGCACGTTCCGCGTGCCGGAAACGTTACGTTGCGACGGAGATGGGGTTTCACCGGAGGGTGCGCCATGGGACATCTGGACGAGGCCGCGCTGCGGCACGGCCGGCACCGCGTCGGCGACGTCGTGCTGCACGCCGTCGAGGCCGGGCCAGCGGACGGGCCGGCGGTGATGCTGCTGCACGGCTTTCCGGAGTTCTGGTTCGGCTGGCGTCACCAGATCGGCGCGCTGGCCGCGGCGGGCCACCGGGTCGTGGTGCCGGACGGGCGGGGCTACAACGCGAGCGACAAGCCCCGGGGCACGCGAGCCTACCGCCTGTCGCGGCTCGCCGGCGACGCCGTCGGCCTCGCCGACGCGCTCGGCATCGACCGCTTCCGGCTCGTCGGGCACGACTGGGGCGGCGTGGTGGCCTGGGCGACGGCGGCGCTCCATCCGAACCGCGTCGAGCGGCTCGCCGTGCTGAACGCGCCGCACCCCGACACCTTGGGACCCTACGCGCTGACCCACCCCACCCAGGCGCTGCGTAGCTTCTACGTCGGTGTGTTCCAGCTGCCGCGGCTGCCGGAGGCCATGCTGAGCGCCGGAAAGTTCCGCGCGCTGCGGCGCTCGCTGGTCGAGTCGAGCCGGCCGAACACCTTCACCGAGGCCGAGCTCGACCGCTACGCGGCGGCCTGGTCCGAGCCCGGCGCGCTCACCGGGATGTTGAACTGGTACCGCGCCCTGCGCCACCGCGAGGCCCGGCCGCTGCCCCGCGTCGAAGCCGAAACGCTGGTGCTGTGGGGCACCGAGGACCGCTTCCTGGAGACGCCCCTCGCCGCCGAGGCCGCGAAGCGGTGCCGCTCGGCGAGGGTGCGCTACCTTCCCGCGACCCACTGGCTGCAGCACGAGGAGGCCGACGCCGTCAGCGCCGCGCTGAACGCCTTCTTCGGGGCGGCCTGAGCCGGGCCGGCGCGGCGCAGCCCACCGCCCCCCGCACTGTCACCGGCACGGCCTCGGATAGGCCAGCAGGCCGTTGACGAGGTCGTTGAGCCCGCAGCCCAGGCGATCCCCGGCGGTGCCCGGGCCGAGCGAGAACACGGCGGCGATCAACACGAGCGCCAGCACCGCCACGGCCGCCAGCGTGAACTCGTCGAAGCGGGACGCGGCGCGCCCGCGGTCTCGACGTTTCCTCGGCGGGTCGGACATGGGCGATCCCCGGTCCTGGTGGAGCGCCCGGCGGTTCGGCACGCCGGGCGAGGGCGTCAATCGTAGTCCCACGCGTCCGGCGACACGCCGAGCAGGAGGTCCTCGACGTTGATCCACGGCGTGGTGTGGCCGGCGCCGTACATGCGGTCGGCGATCCGTTCCAGGCGCTTCCGGTGGACGACGAAGCGGCGCAGCATCTCGGCGCCGTTCCGGGCGTGGCTTTCCTCGAGCTCGTCGACGGCCTCGCGGAACACGTGGCAGCGCACCAGCCCGTCCCGGCTCTGCATCGTGAAATGCAGGCCGAACGGATCGACGGCGGCGGGAAGGTCGGTGCTGGTCAGGCGCAAGGTCTTGGGGGGCTCCGGGTGTCGGCGGGATCGCTCGAACGCGGACTTATAGGGCGTCCCGCCCGTCTCCGCCGCACCGGCGCGTCCGATCGGCCGCCTCCGGCCGTCGCGCCCGGCAGGGCAGGCGCCCCCATCGCGGCAGGCCCGGCATAGCGATGTTGGGACGCAGGATTCCGATTATGCGTCATCTTGCCGCAGGATGGTAACGGGCCGCCGCGGGATGCGAAAGATGGGCGACGTCCAACTCGGAAGGGCCAGAAATCTCACGATGCCATCGATCTGTCCCGCCCAGATCCGCGCCGCTCGTGCCATGCTCGACTGGTCCATGCTGGATCTGGCGAAGGCCGCCCGGATCTCCATCTCGACCGTAAAACGGTTCGAGGGTGGTGGCCTTCAGATCGTCTCCGACGACGTGGTGGGACTGATGCAGGCAGCCGCCGAAGACGCCGGCATCCTCTTCCTGCCTGACGACGGCGACGGGCCGGGGGTGAGGCTGGGGCGCCGCTGACGGGACGGCGCCGCGGCGCGGGACTGGGGCCGTCCCCTATTCGGGGCCCAGGGCAACCCAGGCCAGGGCCAGCACGACCACCACGACGATCCCCCCGACGACGTATCCCGCTGTGATCAAGCCGAAGGCCCCCCGTTCCGAGGGGATTTTCGATCGTGGGTCGATAACGGTTACGGCCATGTGCATCCGTGGTAGTCCCGACGAGACGGGCTCGCCGGGGCGGCGGCTCGGATGGCGCCCCTGCGCGGCGTCAGGACGCCAGCGCGATCTCCCCGCCGGCGGGCGCGCGGATCTCGAGGTCGACCTCGAGGGTGGACAGCGTGTCGCCCTTGGCCATCTTGACCCGCACCTGGTCGCGATCGATGGCGCAGTGCTTGGCGATCACCTGCAGGATCTCCTCGCGCAGGATCGCCACGAGGTCGGAGCGGCCGACCAGCGAGCGCTCGTGGGCGAGCAGGATCTGGAGCCGCTCGCGCGCCACGGGCGCGCTGTCGCGGACGCCGAGGAACTTGAGGAGCTTCATGCGGCCTTCCTTCCGAACAGCATGCCCATAATCCCCTTCTTGTCGCGGGGGATCGTCACGTCGAGGTTCTCGCCGCGCAGGCGCCGCGCCGCGTCGATGTAGGCCTTGGCGGGCACGCTTCCCGGGTTGTTGAGCGTCACCGGCGCGCCGACGTTGGAGGCGCGCAGCACGTCCTGCGATTCCGGGATGATGCCGAGCAGCGGGATCGACAGGATCTCCAGCACGTCCTCGGTCTTGAGCATGTCGCCGCGCTGGGCGCGGGCGTGGTCGTAGCGGGTGAGGAGCAGCAGCTTCTCCATCCACTCGCCGCGCTCGGCCTTCACGGTCTTGGAGTCGAGCAGGCCGATGATGCGGTCGCTGTCGCGCACCGACGACACCTCGGGGTTGGTGACGATGATGGCGAGGTCGGCGTGGCGCATGGCGAGCTGGGCGCCGCGCTCGATGCCGGCTGGGCTGTCGCAGATCACCCAGTCGAAGCGCGTCCGCAATTCCGCGATGACGCGCTCGACGCCCTCCTCGGTCAGCGCGTCCTTGTCGCGCGTCTGCGAGGCGGGGAGCAGGTAGAGCGTCTCGCAGCGCTTGTCGCGGATCAGCGCCTGGCTGAGATTCGCGTGGCCCTGGATCACGTTGACGAGGTCGTAGACCACCCGGCGCTCGGCGCCGAGGATCAGGTCGAGGTTGCGCAGGCCGACGTCGAAGTCGACCACCACCACGTTCTGGCCCGACTGCGCCAGCGCGGCCCCGATGGCGGCCGTCGACGTGGTCTTGCCGACGCCGCCCTTGCCCGATGTCACCACGACGACCTGCGACATGCCCCTGCCTCCTTGAATGTTCATCAGTCCAGGCCCGCGATGACGAGCGTGTCGCCGCTGGTCCAGGCCTGGATGGCCTTGCCGCGCAGCGTCGCGTCCATCTCGTCCGCGGTCTTGTAGATGCCGTCGATCGCCAGAAGCTCGGCGTGGAGCTTCGAGCAGAAGATGCGGCCGTCCTTGTGGGCGAAGCCCGCCATGGCGCGGCCCCGCAGCGTCCCGTAGATGTGGATCGAGCCGCCCGCCATCACCTCGGCGCCCGAGGCCACCGAGCCCAGGATCGTCACGTCGCCCTCCGCGAAGGTGATCGACTGGCCGGAGCGAACCGGCTTGTCGATCATCAGCGACGGCACGGTGCGGATCTGCTGGGCCGCGACGGCGGCCGCCACCGCGGCGGCGTCGGGCTGCGCCACGTCGGGCACGGCCGGCGCGGAGGCCGGGCGCCCGCCCTCCACCATCGGCGGCAGCCGGTCGAGGTCGGCGCCGAGCCGCTCGGGGTCGGCGCCCTCGATCGCCATGACACGGATCTTGCGGCCCTGCAGCTTGTCCATCAGGCGGACCAGCTGGTCGCCCTCGTCCGCCATGGCGCTGAGGTCGGCCACCACGGGGCGGCTGGTGAAGTAGCCGGGCGAGCGGCCGAGCAGGTCGTCGAGGCCCAGGAGCCAGGCGTCGATCGGCGGCTCGGGCCGCAGCACCAGCGCCATCAGCGAGCGGCCGCGGAACCGGACGGGGGTGGAGGGGGAGGCTTGAACCGACATGCCGCTTAAGGGTCCTTTAATGACCACGATCTGACGCCCGCGCGGTTAACAGACCGTTAAAGTTGGTTAACGGTCTAACGCGGCCGCGCGCTTTTTCACAGCGCCGGGTGTCCCGCCGTGGGACAGGGGGGCCGGCCCGCGCGCCGGGCTGGTGCGCCCGCCGCCCGCGCGATATGCAGCGGATCGATGGATCGAAGGGAGAACGTCCTTGCGCCGCGCCGCCTGCCTCGCCTTCTGTGCCGCGCTGTCGGCCGGGCCCGCCCTGGCGGAGATCCCGGACCACACGATCAGGATCGGCGTGCTCAACGACGGCTCCGGCCCCTTCGCGGACCAGTCCGGCAAGGGGTCCGTCGTGGCGGCGCAGCTCGCCGCCGACGACTTCATGCGGGAAGCGCCCGGCCTCAAGGTCGAGATCCTGTACGGCGACCATCAGAACAAGCCCGACGTCGGCAGCGCCATCGTGCGCGAGTGGCTCGACCGCGACGGCGTCGCGGCGGTGACGGACGCCGTGAACTCCGGCGTGGCGCTGGCCATCAACGGCGTGATCGCCGACAAGCACCGCACCTTCCTCGGCGCCAACGTCGGCACCTCCGACCTCACCGGCAAGTTCTGCCGCCCCACGACGGTGCAGTGGACCTTCGACACCTGGGCCTTCGGCAACGCCGCCGCGCAGGCGCTGAAGGACGTCGGCGCCAAGAGCGTCTACTTCATCTCCTTCGACTACGCGCTCGGCGCCGCGCTGGAGCGCGACACCACGGCCGCCTTCAAGGCGCTGGGCGGCACGGTGTCGGGCTCGGTCAAGCACCCGCTCGGCGCGACCGACTTCTCGTCCTACCTCCTGCAGGCGCAGGGCTCGGGCGCCGAGGCCGTGGCCTTCGCCGACACCGGCACGGCGCTGGTCGACGGCGTGAAGCAGGCGGCCGAGTTCGGCGTGTCCCCGGCGCAGCGGCTCACGGGGCTGTTGACCGAGATCGTCGACGTCCACGCCATCGGGCTCCCGCTCGCGCAGGGGCTGCTGCTGACCGAGGCCTATTACTGGGACCGCGACGACGCTTCCCGCGCCTTCGCCAAGCGCTTCGCCGAGAAGGTGCCAAGCCGCGTGCCGACGGAAAACCAGGCCGGCGTGTATTCGGCCGTGCTGGCCTACCTGCGCGCCGCGAAGGCGGCCGACACGATCGACGGCGAGGCCGTGGTGGACGAGATGAAGAGGGCGCCGATCGCCGACGCGCTGTTCGGAACCGTGACGGTGCGGGCGGACGGGCGGGCGATCCACCCCATGTACGTCTACCGGGTGAAGACGCCGGCCGAGTCGCACGGCGAATGGGACCTCTACAGCCCCGTCGCCACCATCCCGGCCGACCGGGCCTTCCGGCCGCTGGCCGACGGGGGCTGCCCGCTGGCGAAGTAGCGCCCTCGTCCTCTCCCCTCGGGGGGAGGACGGGCGCCTCGGCCGCCGGGCCCGGGGCTCACACGGCGTCCAGGATCGCCCCCGCCACGGCGTCCGGGAACTCCTCGTGCAGGCTGAGCTTCCCGCGCGGCAGCACCCGCGCGGCGATGCCCGGCACGGCGGCGAGCGCCTCCATCTCGGCGCGGGACTTCGGCGGCGCGTCCTCGCCGTAGATCACCAGCGCGGGCTCGCGCAGCGCCGCCGCGGCGGCGAGAACATCGGCGCGGTCCCGGAACGGGTCGAGCTCCCCCGTCACGAAGCGCACCGCGGCGTGGCGCGCGCCCTCGGCGCCGGTGACGCCGCGCTTCGCCGCCTCGCGCTCGGGCGTCAGCCAGGCCGGGTCGGCGTAGACGTGGGCGCGGGCCATCACGCGCACCATGGCGGGGTTGACGTTGAGCCGGTAGAGCGCGGAGCCCAGCCCCGGCACGTCGGCGGCCCGGGCGAGCCGGCCGAGCCAGGCCGGGCGCCGGCGCAGCATCGTGGGAAGCGGCCCCCGCCACGTCGGCGCGACCAGGACGAGCCGCCGACCGGGCGCGGGGCGCGCCGCAGCCTCGGCGATCACGTAGCCGGCGGCGTGGCCCGCCGCCACGACCAGCGCCGGCCCCTGCGCGACCTCGTCGAGCGCGAAGCGCAGGAAGGCGGCGAGCGCTTCCGGGCTCCAGGCCATCGCGGGCTTGGGCGCCGCGCCGAATCCCGGCCAGTCGATCGACAGCGTCGTGAAGCGCCCCGCCAGCCGCTCCGCCAGCGGCGCCATCTCGGCCCGCGTCGAGATGGAGCTCAGCGCCGGCAGCAGCAGGGCCCGCGGCCCGGAGCCCAGCCGCGTCGTGCCCACCACCACGTCGCGCCCCCGCCAGTGCCACACCACCGCGCTGCCCTTGCCCGCCGACGCCATCGCCACCCCTGTAACCTCCGCCACCCGCCATCGTAGCAGGAAGCGCGTCCATCCCGGATGCCCGACCGGAAGGCCCGACAGCATGACCGCCCGCCGCCTCCTCGCCGCCGCCCTCGCCCCGGCGCTGCTCGCGCTGTCCCTGCCGGCCGCCGCTTCGGCGGCCGAGGTGGCGCCCTTCACGCCCGCGGCCTTCGCGGCCGCCAAAGCCGCCGGCAGGCCGATCCTGGTCGACGTGACGGCGCCCTGGTGCCCCACCTGCAAGGCGCAGCGGCCCATCCTGTCGAACCTCGAAGCCCAGCCGAAGTTCAAGGACCTCGTCGTGCTGGACGTCGACTTCGATTCGCAGAAGGACGCGTTGCGCCAGCTCGGCGCGCGGATGCAGAGCACGCTGATCGCCTTCAAGGGCGACCGGGAGACGGCGCGCTCCACCGGCGAGACGCGCCCCGAGCCCATCGCCAAGCTGCTCGACAGCGCGCTCTGAGCCGTCGTCCTCGGCCGTGAGCACGGGGCTCGCCCTCCTGGCGGGGATCCTGTCCGTCCTGTCGCCCTGCGTGCTGCCGATCCTGCCCGTGGTGCTCGGGGCCGCCGCCGCGCGGTCGCGGCTCGGGCCGGCGGCGCTGGCGGGCGGCCTCGCCCTGTCGTTCACGGCGATCGGGCTGTTCTTCGCCACGATCGGCTTCGCGCTCGGGCTCGATGCCGGCGGCCTGCGGCGGGCCGCGGCCGTGGTGCTGATCCTTCTGGGCCTCGTGCTGGTGCTGCCCCGGCTCCAGGCCCGCCTGGCGGCCGCGGCCGGCCCGGTGGGGCAGTGGGCCGACGCGCGCTTCGGCGGCTTCTCTCGGGACGGGCTCGCCGGCCAGTTCGCCCTCGGCCTGCTGCTCGGCGCCGTGTGGAGCCCCTGCGTGGGCCCCACGCTCGGCGCCGCCTCGGCGCTGGCCGCCGAAGGGCGCGACCTCGGGCAGGTGGCGCTCACCATGCTGGCCTTCGGCCTCGGCGCCGCCCTGCCGCTGCTGCTGTTCGGCGCCGTGTCGCGCGGCGCCCTGATGCGCTGGCGCGGCCGCATGCTGGCGGCGGGCGCGGGGCTCAAGGCCGCTTTGGGCGTGCTGCTGGTCGTCGCCGGCCTGCTCATCGTCACGGGGCTCGACCGCCGCGCCGAGGCCGCCCTCGTGGACGCCTCGCCGGCCTGGCTGACGGACGCGACGACGCGGTTCTGACGGGACCCGCCTCAGGCCGCGAGCTTCCAGGCCCCCCGGCCCGCGAGCTTGACGTCGTAGAGGGCGCGGTCGGCCCGCGCGGCGAGGTCGGCGATGGCGCCGTCGCCCGCCAGCGACCGCGTCATCCCGACGCTGACGCCGACCGACAGGTCCCCCATCGGGGTCGCCACAGGCTGCTGGGCGGCCAGCACCAGCCGCTGCGCCAGATAGGGCAAGGCGTCGCCCTCCGCGTCGCCCACCAGGATGGCGAACTCGTCGCCGCCGAGCCGCGCCACCACGTCGCCCGGCCGCACGGCCCGGCGCAGGCGCGCGGCCAGCTCGCCGAGCACGAGGTCGCCCGCGGCGTGGCCGTGGAGGTCGTTGACGGCCTTGAAGCGGTCGAGGTCGAGCACGATCAGCCCGAAGTCGCCGCCGGTCCGCTTCAGGAACGCCTCCGCGCTGGCTTCGAAGCCGCGGCGGTTGGCGAGGCCCGTCAGGGCGTCGGTCCGGGCTTCCCGCGCGAGCCTGTCCTGCTCCAGGTGCTGTTCGGTGACGTCGAGCGACGCGCCCATGATGCGCTCCGGCGCGCCCGACGCGTCGCGGATCAGCCGCCGGCGCGAGCGGAACCAGCGAAGGCCCCGCGGGCCGTCGACGCTGTACTCGACCGTGGTGGCGTCGACCTCGCCGCGCAGCATGGGGCCGAGGTCGAGGACCGCGGCATCGCTGGGGTGGATGTCGGCGGTGAACTCGGCCCAGCTCGAGGGAGCGGCGGCGCGGCCCGTCACCAGCGCGGCGAGCTTCGGCGACACGTGCAGGGCACCGGACGCGACGTCCACGTGCCAGAAGCCGCCGTCGAGCACGTCCAGGGCGAGCGCCAGGCGGGCCTCGGCCTCCCGCCCCTCGCGCTCGGCCGCCTTGCGGGCGGTGACGTCCGTGGCGATGGCGAGCAGCGAGGTGGCCTCGCCCGCGGCGTCGAGCTCCGGCGTCAGCGTGACGTGCCACCAGCGGCCCCCGCCCGGCAGCTCGTGGTAGGACTCGGACTCGATCGCCTGCCGCTCGCCGATGCAGCGCCGGTAGCGCGCCGTCACGGCCTCGGCCATGGCGGTCGGCAGGCAGCGGGCCGGGCTGAAGCCGACGATGGCCTCGCGGGGGATGCCGCTCAGCTCCACCATGCGGCGGTTGTATCCGGTGAAGACGAAGTCGGCGCCCTGGCGCGCGACCGAGAAGGCCGGCGCGCCGATGAGATTGACGTCGATCATCCCGCTCCCCCGTGCTCGTTCCCCGCAGGACGATACGGCGCCGGGGCTTGCGAGTTTATCCGAGCGGCCGGCCGGCACGGGCCGTTTCGGCCCGCGTGCTGAACGCGCCCTTAAGCCGGCGCGCGATTCCGGGCGCCATATGTGCGGCGCCCCCGGCCGGTCCGAGCCTTCCCCGCCACTGGCGCGCGCCGTCCCGCCGCGATAGCGTCCCGCGACGCCGCACGAGGACGACGATGCCGCTCCCCCGACGCCTGCTCCTCGCCGCGTTGGCGCTGCTGGCGCTCTGCGCCTCCGCCCCCGCCCGCAGCGTCACCGATTCCGCCGGCCGCACCGTCGAGGTGCCGGACCGCGTCGCGCGGGTCTTCGCCGCCGGCCCGCCGGCCTCGGCGCTGCTCTACGCGCTGGCGCCCGAGGACATGATCGGCTGGAACCGCGCGCCGCGCCCGGCCGAGCTGCCCTTCCTCGTGCCCGCCGTGCGCGGCCTGCCCGAGCTCGGCCGCCTCACCGGCCGCGGCGACACGCTGAACCTCGAAACCCTGATCGCCGCCAGGCCCGACCTCATCCTCGACTACGGCACCGTCGACGACACCTACCGCTCGCTCGCTGACCGCGTGCAGGCCCAGACCGGCATCCCCTACGTGCTGATCGACGGGCGCTTCGGCAACGCGCCCGCGGCCCTGCGGCTGCTGGGCGGCATCCTCGGCGTGCCCGCGCGGGGCGAGGCGCTGGCGGCCTCGGCCGAGGCCACCTTCGCCGAGGTCGACCGCGTGCTCGCGGCCGTGCCGGAGGCGAAGCGCCCGCGCGTCTACCTCGCGCGCGGGCCGGAGGGGCTGGAGACGGGCTCGCGCGGCTCCATCAACACGGAGATCATCGAGCGCGCCGGCGCCACCAACGTCGTGGAGGGCCTGCGCGAGAAGGGCGGTCTCGTCCACGTGTCGCCCGAGCAGGTCATCGCCTGGGCGCCCGACACGGTGATCACGCTCGATCGCGCCTTCCGCGACGGCGTGGAGGCTCAGCCGGCCTGGGCGCCGGTGCCGGCGGTGGCGCGGGGGCGCGTGTTCCTCGCGCCCGGCCTGCCCTTCGGCTTCATCGACGCGCCGCCCTCGATCAACCGCCTCGTCGGCCTGACCTGGCTCCTGCACACCCTCTACCCTGCCGAGGCGCGCGGCGACCTCGGAGCGCAGGTGCGGGACTTCTTCCGCCTGTTCTACCAGGTCGACCCGTCCGACGCCGAGCTCGACGCGCTGCCGGGCGGCGCGGCGAAGTGAGCGGCGTCCCCGCCCTCGACGGTGTCATCCCGGGCGAAGCGCAGCGGAGACCCGGGACCCAGCCGGTCCGACCGGGTCCACCCTGCCGGAGGGACACGCGGACGCGCCGCTGGATCCCGGCTCAGGGCCGGGATGACCCCGGAGAGGGCGCGAAAGGATCCGCTCTGGATCCCCGCCCGCGCGGGGATGAGCCGAGAGGGCGAGGATGAGGACCGCGACGGCGCTCGCTCTCCTGGCGCTGCTGCTGCTGCTCGCCGCCGTGGTGGCGGCCGGGGTCGGCCCCTACCGCATCGCGCCGCTCGACGTGCTCGCCGCGGTGCTGCGCCGCGCCTCGGGCCGCCCGGCCGAGGGGCCCGCCGCCACCGTGCTCTTCTCGATCCGGCTGCCGCGCGTGCTCGCCGCGGCGGTGGTGGGCGCCGCGCTGGCGGCGGCCGGCGCCGCCTACCAGAGCCTGTTCCGCAACCCGCTCGTGTCGCCCGACATCCTCGGCGTGTCGACGGGGGCGGGGCTCGGCGCGGTGCTGGGCATCCTGCTCGGCCTGCCCGTCGCCGCCATCCAGCTCCTCGGCTTCGGCGGCGGGCTCCTCACCGTCGCGGTGGTGGCGGGGCTCGCGCGGGCGCTGCGCGGGGGAGGGGACGTGCTGGTGCTGGTGCTGGCCGGCATCGTGGTGGGCGCGCTGGCGGGCGCCGCCATCTCGCTCGTGAAGGTGCTGGCCGATCCCTACGACCAGCTCCCGGCCATCACGTTCTGGCTGCTCGGCAGCCTGTCCGGCGTGAAGCCGGGCGACGTCGCCGCGACGCTGCCGGCGGTGGGGATCGGGCTCGCCCCGCTGCTGCTTTTCCGCTGGCGCGTCGGCGTCCTGTCGCTCGGCGACGACGAGGCCCGCGCGCTCGGAGTCGACGTCGCGCGGCTGCGGCTCGTCGTCATCGCGGCCGCGACGCTCGTCACCTCGGCCGTGGTGGCGATCTCGGGCGTGATCGGCTGGGTCGGGCTGATGGTGCCCCACATGGCGCGGCTGCTGGTGGGCCCGCGCTTCGACCGGCTGCTGCCCGCCTCCGTGCTGCTCGGCGCGGCCTTCATGGTGATGGTGGACACGCTGGCGCGCTCGGCCGCCCGCATCGAGATCCCGCTCGGCGTGCTCACCGCCCTGATCGGCGGGCCGGTCTTCGTGGCGCTGCTGGCGCGCGGCCAGCGGCGGGCCGCCCCGTGACGGTGCTGGCCGCCGAAGGGCTCGCCGTCGGCCACGGCGCGGCGCGGGTCGCCTCGGGCATCGACCTCGCGTTGGAGCCCGGCACCGTCACCTGCCTGCTCGGGCCGAACGGCGTCGGCAAGACGACGCTGTTCCGCACCCTGCTCGGCCTGCTGCCGCCGCAGGCCGGCCGCGTGCTGCTCGGCGGCGACGACCTGGCCGGCCTGTCCCGCGCGGGCATCGCGCGCCGCCTCGCCTACGTGCCGCAGGCCCACGCCGGCGCCTTCCCGTACACGGTGCTGGACCTGGCCGTGATGGGCCGCACCGCGGCGCTCGGCGCCTTCGCGGTCCCCGGCCGCGCCGACATCGGGATCGCGCGGGACGCGCTCGACGCCATGGGCATCGCGCATCTCGGGGACCGCGACGCGACGCGCATCTCCGGCGGGCAGCTGCAGCTCGCGCTGATCGCCCGCGCCCTGGCGCAGCGCGCCGGCGCGATCGTCATGGACGAGCCGACCGCGAGCCTCGACCTCGGCAACCGCATCCGCGTGCTGGGCGTGGTGCGCCGCCTCGCCGACGACGGGCTCGCCGTGCTGGTGTCGACCCACGAGCCCGAGCAGGCCTTCGCGGTGGCCGACCGGGCGGCGGTGATCGAGGCCGGCGGTCGCTTCGAGGCGGGGCCGGTCGAGCGCCTCCTCACCGCCGAGCGGCTGTCGCGCCTCTACGGCGTCCCGCTCGCGGTCGAGGCGACGCCGTCCGGCCGGCGCGTGGTGGGCAGCGCCGCGCCGATCCGCCCCGGCGGGGGCGCGCGAACCTTCGCGGCGGGCGCCACGTTGCCGGAGCGGTGACACACCGGGAGGGCGCGATGACGGACGACGGCAATCGGGACAAGGAGATCGCCGGGCAGCGCGCCGATCCGGTGGCGGCGCAGAACGAGGACCTGGTGCAGGCGGGCGGCCCCGTCGCGGGCGAGCCGGCGAGGGGCGGCGACGCCTACGCGTCGGGCGGGCCCAAGGGGAAGGGCGGCGTGGCGCCGAGCGGCAGCCGCACCGCGGGCTCCGACGCGCCGATCGCCAGCGACGTCGCGCCCCGCGTCCACACGGCCATGGACGAGGAGGTGCGCGACGCGGAGGAGAAGGCCCGCAAGACAGCCTCGCCCTGAGCGGGAGAGGCCGGGCGGACCGCGATCAGGCGGAGCCGCCCGACCGCGTGGCGATGCCTATGGACGCTGGAGCCGCACGCCGAAGCGCGCGGCGACGGCTCCAGGGCGCGCCTCACACCGTCCTGTGCTTCTCGTTCGACGCGCCGCTCTTCTCGATCGCGGCCTGCGCCGCCGCCAGCCGCGCGATGGGCACGCGGAAGGGCGAGCAGCTCACGTAATCGAGGTTCTGGCTCTCGCAGAAGGCGATCGAGGCCGGGTCGCCGCCGTGCTCGCCGCAGATGCCGAGCTTGATGCCGGGCCGCGTGCCCCGCCCGCGCTCGGCCGCCAGCGCCACCAGTTCACCGACGCCCTCCTGGTCCAGGGTGACGAAGGGGTCGGCGGGGAGGATGCCCTTGGCCGTGTAGGGGCCGAGGAACGAGGCCGCGTCGTCGCGGCTGATGCCGAGCGTGGTCTGGGTCAGGTCGTTGGTGCCGAAGGAGAAGAACTCCGCAGCCTTGGCGATCTCGCCCGCCTTGAGGGCCGCGCGCGGCAGCTCGATCATGGTGCCGACCGTGTAGGGCACGGCGACGCCGGTCTCCTTCGCCACGGCCTCGGCCATGGCGACGATGCGGCCCTTGACGAGGTCGAGCTCGGGCACCGCCATCACCAGCGGCACCATGATCTCGGCCTCGACGACCTCGCCCGAATCCTTGCCGGCCGCGACCGCGCCCTCGAAGATGGCGCGCGCCTGCATCTCGGCGATCTCGGGATAGGCGATGGCGAGGCGCACGCCGCGGAAGCCCAGCATCGGGTTGAACTCGTGGAGGTCCTGCGCCCGGCGGCGCACCTTGTCGGCGGAAAGGCCGAGCGAGGCCGCGACCTCGTCCATCTCCTCGTCGGTGTGGGGCAGGAACTCGTGCAGCGGCGGGTCGAGCAGGCGGATCGTCACCGGCAGGCCCGACATGATGCCGAACAGCTGGCGGAAGTCCTCGCGCTGGATCGGCAGCAGCTTGTCGAGCGCGGCGCGCCGCCCGGCCTCGTCGTCGGCCAGGATCATTTCGCGCACCGCGACGATACGGTCGCCCTCGAAGAACATGTGCTCGGTGCGGCAGAGGCCGATGCCTTCCGCGCCGAAGCGGCGCGCCGCCCGCGCGTCGGCGGGGGTCTCGGCGTTGGCGCGCACCTTCATGCGGCGCGACGCGTCCGCCCATTCCATCAGGGCCGAGAAGTCGCCCGACAGCTCCGGCTCCAGCATCGGCACGAGGCCGCGCAGCACCTGGCCGGTCGAGCCGTCCACCGTGACGAGGTCGCCCTTCTTGAGCAGGACGCCGGCGCAGGACATCGTCCCCTTGGCGGCGTCGACCCGGATCGTGCCGGCGCCCGACACGCAGGGCTTGCCCATGCCGCGCGCGACGACCGCCGCGTGGCTCGTCATGCCGCCGCGCGTGGTGAGGATGCCCTCGGCGGCGTGCATGCCGTTGATGTCCTCGGGGGACGTCTCCGCGCGCACGAGGATGGACTTGCGGCCCGCCACCTTGGCGGCCTCGGCCTCCTCCGAGGTGAACACGATCTCGCCCTGGGCGGCGCCGGGCGAGGCCGGCAGGCCGGTGGCGATGAGGTCGCGCGGCGCCTTCGGGTCGAGGGTCGGGTGCAGCAGCTGGTCGAGCGCCGCAGGGTCGATGCGGCGCACCGCTTCATCGCGGGTGATCAGCCCCTCGTTGGCCATGTCGATCGCGATCTTCAGCGCCGCCTTGGTGGTGCGCTTGCCGTTGCGGGTCTGCAGCATCCACAGCTTGCCGCGCTCGACCGTGAACTCCATGTCCTGCATGTCGCGGTAGTGCTTCTCCAGGAGCTGCGTCGTGTCGACGAAGCTCCGGAACACCTCCGGCATCACGGTCTCGAGCGAGGGCTTGTCCGAACCCGCGGCGATGCGCGCGGCTTCCGTGATGTTCTGCGGCGTGCGGATGCCCGCCACCACGTCCTCGCCCTGGGCGTTGACCAGGAACTCGCCGTAGAGCTCGTGCGTGCCGACCGACGGGTTGCGCGTGAAGGCGACGCCGGTGGCCGAGGTGTCGCCCATGTTGCCGAACACCATGGCCTGCACGGTGACGGCCGTGCCCCAGGATTCGGGGATGCTGTTCAGGCGGCGGTAGGTCTTGGCGCGGTTGTTCATCCAGGACGAGAACACGGCGCCGATGGCGCCCCACAGCTGCACGACCGGGTCCTGCGGGAAGGGCTGCCCCGTCTCGGCCAGCACCTTGGCCTTGTAGCGCTCGATCACCGTCTTCCAGTCGGCGGCCGACAGATCCGTGTCGAGCACGGCGCCCTGCCGCTCCTTGAACTCCTCCAGGATCTCCTCGAAGCCGTGGCCCGGCAGGTCCAGAACCACGTTGCAGTACATCTGGATGAAGCGGCGGTAGCTGTCGTAGGCGAACCGTTCGTCTTTGGCCGATGCGGCCAGGGCCACGACCGTGCGGTCGTTGAGGCCGAGGTTCAGAACCGTGTCCATCATGCCGGGCATGGACGCGCGGGCGCCCGAGCGCACGGACACCAGCAGCGGCTGGCTCTCGTCGCCGAACCTGCGGTCCGTGAGCTTGCCGACCGCCTCCAGCGCCGCCGCGACGTCGCCGCGCAAGCTGTCCGGATACTGGCGGTCGTGGTCGTAGAACCAGGTGCAGACCTCGGTCGTCACCGTGAAGCCGGGCGGCACGGGCAGGCCGAGGTGGGCCATCTCGGCGAGGTTCGCCCCCTTACCGCCGAGGAGGTCGCGCTGGCTGCCGGAGCCCTCGGCTTGTCCGCCGCCGAAAGCGTAAACCCACTTCGTCATGCCGCCGCTCCAGCTCTGCCTAGGAACGCGGCACGGGGCCGCCGTCGCAGGCTTTAAAGCACGAAGGATGCTGCGGTGCGAGATCTTCGGCGCCGGCCGTCCCCCGCCGCGGCGGGATCTCCGCCGGGGACGGCGGACGGTCGCCGGCGGTCAGGCGTGGGAGCGCAGGCGCAGGGCGAAGACGATCCAGTTCACCCCCGTGAAGATCAGCTCGATGCCGAGCAGCAGGCCGATCACGAACAGGCTGTTCGAGGGCCAGCCGATCACGATGATGAGGCCGAGCAGCCCGGTGACGAGGCCGGACAGGATCAGCGGCCCGCGCATGCGGTCGTGGTGGCCGAACCCCGACACGAGCCGCACGATGCCGGCGGCGAGCAGCCCCGCGCCGAGCAGCAGCGTGATGACCACGGAGGCCTGCACGGGCTCGGCCCAGGCGAAGATGCCGACCGCGATGTAGAACAGGCCGCTGATCTCCCAGTAGAGCGCCTGGCCCCAGCCGCGCGCCCGGAACCCCAGCACGATCTCGACCACGCCGACGATGCCGACCATGACGCCGATCGTCACCACCGACACCAGGGTGGCGAAGCCCTCGATGGCGAGCGCCGCGAACCCGGCCAGGAGCGCCAGCACGCCGAGCGCCAGGAACCATCCCCAGTTGGCCCGGAGCTGTTCCGTCGGCGGCAGGCCCCCCCGCCGCAGGGTGAAGCGGCTCGACTGCGGGATCGTCATCGTCATGTCTCGCTGTGCTGTGGGCGCGGGCTGAACAAAAGCGCGCGACCGAAGATCTTTGTTCTGAATCTGTGGCGGGAAAGTCAGCAACGGTGGATTTGCAGGGCGGCATGACCGGCCCGCATTTGCGTCCGCGCGGCCTTACGCCTAAACGGGGTGAAATCCTTCACCGTCGAAACCTTCTTCTCATGAGGCCGTCGTGACCGTTTCCACGCCCCTTCTCGACCAAGTCGACACGCCTGACGCGCTGAAGCGCATGTCGGACGCCGACCTCCGCCAAGTGGCCGACGAGCTGCGTGCCGAAACCATCAGCGCCGTGTCGGTCACCGGCGGGCATCTCGGCTCGGCCCTCGGCGTCATCGAGCTGACGGTGGCGATCCATGCGGTGTTCGACACGCCCGCCGACCGCGTGATCTGGGACGTCGGTCACCAGGCCTATCCCCACAAGATCCTCACCGGCCGCCGCTCGCGCATCCGCACGCTCCGCCAGGCGGGAGGCCTGTCGGGATTCACGAAACGCTCCGAAAGCGAATACGATCCGTTCGGCGCGGCCCATTCCTCGACGTCGATCTCGGCCGGCCTCGGCATGGCGGCGGCGCGCGACCTCGCGGGCGGCGACAACAACGTCATCGCGGTGATCGGCGACGGCTCCATGTCGGCCGGCATGGCCTACGAGGCGATGAACAACGCCGGGGCGCTGAAGTCGCGCATGCTGGTCGTGCTCAACGACAACGACATGTCGATCGCGCCGCCCGTCGGCGCCATGTCGGGCTACCTCGCCCGCCTCGTGTCGGGCGGCGCCTACCGCACCGTGCGCGAGTTCGGCAAGCAGCTCGCCGGCCACCTGCCGAAGTTTTTCTACGACAAGGCGCGCCGCACCGAGGAATATGCCCGCGGATTCTTCACCGGCGGCACGCTGTTCGAGGAACTCGGCTTCTACTACGTCGGCCCGATCGACGGCCACGACATGCACCAGCTCCTGCCCGTGCTGCGCAACATCCGCGACGAGGCCAAGGGCCCCGTGCTGCTCCACATCGTGACCCAGAAGGGCAAGGGCTACGGCCCGGCCGAGGCCGCGGCCGACAAGTACCACGGCGTCGTGGCCTTCGACGTCGTCACCGGCGCCCAGGCCAAGGCCAAGGCCAACGCCCCGGCCTACCAGCGCGTGTTCGGCGAGTCCCTCATCAAGGAGGCCGACAAGGACGACAAGGTGGTGGCCATCACGGCCGCCATGCCGTCCGGCACCGGCATCGACCTGTTCGGCCAGGCGCATCCCACCCGCACCTACGACGTCGGCATCGCCGAGCAGCACGCCGTGACCTTCGCGGCCGGCATGGCGACCGAGGGCTACAAGCCCTTCGTGGCGATCTACTCGACCTTCCTGCAGCGCGGCTACGACCAGGTGGTCCACGACGTCTGCATCCAGAACCTGCCGGTGCGCTTCGCCATGGACCGCGCCGGCCTCGTCGGCGCCGACGGCCCGACCCACGCCGGCTCCTTCGACCTCGCCTTCCTGGGCTGCCTGCCCAACATGACCATCATGGCGGCGGCCGACGAGGCCGACCTCGTCCACATGGTCGCCACCCAGGCGGCGCACGACAGCGGCCCCTCCGCGCTGCGCTACCCGCGCGGCGAGGGCGTCGGCATGGAGATGCCGGCGGTCGGCGTGCCGCTCGAGATCGGCAAGGGGCGCGTGATCCGCGAGGGCTCCAAGGTCGCCATCCTGTCGCTCGGCACCCGCCTCGCCGAGTCGCTGAAGGCGGCCGAGACGCTCGCCGGCATGGGCCTCAGCACAACGGTCGCGGACGCGCGCTTCGCCAAGCCCATCGACAAGGACCTCGTGCGCTCGCTCGCCGAGAAGCACGACGTGCTGATCACCATCGAGGAGGGCTCGGTCGGCGGCTTCGGCTCCTTCGTGCTGCAGTTCCTGTCGGACGAGGGCCTGATGGACGGCGGGCTGAAGGTCCGCACCATGGTGCTGCCCGACACGTTCATCGACCACGACAAGCCCGACCGGATGTACGCCTCGGCCGGCCTCGACGCCAAGGGCATCGTGGCCAAGGTCCAGGACGCGCTCGGCATGGGCAAGGCCGAGGACGCGTCCAAGCGCACGGCGCCGCGCGCCGTGCCCAAGGCCGCGGGCTGAGCCGGACGCGACGAGGGTCATCCGATCCGACGCGACGGCGGCCGCTCCTCTCTTCCACGTGGAGAGGGGAGCGGCCGCCGTCGCTTTCGTCGTGCCGTGCGGGCTTGCGGTGAGCCGGAGCATCGTGCCACGGAGCGGCATGACGCCGAACGCCGCCACAGCCGAGACCGCCCGGCGCGCCGACCTCGCCCTCGTGGCGGCGGGCCTCTTCGAGAGCCGCGCGCGCGCCGCCGAGGCCATCGCGGCGGGGCTCGTCACCGCCGACGGCGCGCCGGTCGCCAAACCGGCGAGCCGCGTGCCCGCCGGCGCGGTGCTCCGCGCCACCGCGCCCCACCCCTACGTGTCGCGCGGCGGCGTGAAGCTCGCCGCGGGGCTCGACCTCTTCGGCCTCGACCCCGCGGGCCTCGCCTGCCTCGACGTGGGGGCCTCCACCGGCGGCTTCACGGACGTGCTGCTGCGCCGGGGCGCGGCCCACGTCACCGCCGTCGACGTCGGCCGCGACCAGCTCCACCCCTCGCTGCGCGCCCACCCGCGCGTGACCTCGCGCGAGTCCACCGACGTGCGGGCGCTGGCGCTCGACGCGCCCGTCGACCTCGTCGTCTGCGACGCGAGCTTCGTGTCGCTGCGCGTCGTGCTGCCGCCCGCCCTCGCGCTCGCGGCGCCGCGCGGCGCCCTGGTGGCGCTGGTCAAGCCGCAGTTCGAGGCCGGGCGCGCCGCCCTCAAGAAGGGCATCGTGCGCGACCCCGCGGTCCACGCCGCCGTGTGCCGCGACGCCGCGGCGCTCGTCGAGGGCGAGGGCTGGGACGTCCTCGGCCTCCACCCGTCGCCGATCAGCGGCGGCGACGGCAACGCCGAATTCCTGCTCGGAGCCCGCCGCCGTGACGTTTGACGCCGTCCGCCTCGCCATCGACCACCTCGGGCGCCGCGGGGAGGGCGTGGCGCACGCGGACGGCGGAACCGTCTACGTGCCCTACGCCCTGCCGGGCGAGACCGTGCTGGCCGAGCGGGACGGCGAGCGCGGCCGCGTGGTCGAGACGCTGGTGGCCCGGCCCGACCGCCTCGACCCGGTCTGCCCCTACTACGGCACCTGCGGGGGCTGCGCCGTGCAGACGCTCCCCCCGCCCGACTACCTCGCCTGGAAGCGCGACCTCGTCGTCACCGCGCTCGCCAAGGCGGGGCTCGACGCCCCGGTGGCGCCGACGCTCGACGCCCACGGGGCCGGGCGGCGCCGCGCCACCTTCCATTCGCGGCTGGAGGCCCCGCGCGCCCCGCCGCGCGTCGGCTTCATGCAGGCGCGCGCCCACGCCATCGTCGACCTGGAGTTCTGCCCCATCCTGTCGCCCGGCATGGCGGGGGCGCTGCCGGCGGCGCGGCGGGTGGCCGCCATCCTCAGCCAGTCCGGCCGGCCGCTCGACATCGTCGTCACAGCCACCGACACGGGGCTCGACCTCGACCTGCGCGGCCTCGGCAAGGCGTCCGACGATCAGGCGCGCGCGCTGATCTCGGCCGCGGCGGCCCTCGACCTCGCGCGCCTGTCGAACCACGGCGAGGTGCTGGTGGAGGCGCGCGCGCCGACCCTGCGCATGGGCCGCGCCGCGCTTCAGATGCCGCCCGGCGCCTTCCTGCAGGCCACGGAGGCGGGCGAGGAGGCTCTGGCGGCCCGCGTGCGCGCCGGCGTCGACGGGGCGAAGCGGGTGGCGGACCTGTTCTGCGGCGTCGGCACCTTCGCGCTGCGGCTCGGCGAGGCCGCAGCCGTGACGGCGGTGGATTCCGAGCGCGCCGCCATGGCGGCCCTGGTGCGGGCCGCCGCCGCGGCGCCGGGCCTGCGCCAGCCGAAGTCCGAGGTGCGCGACCTGTTCAAGCGCCCGCTCGCCGCGGCCGAGCTCGCCGGTTTCGACGCCGTGGTGTTCGACCCGCCCCGCGCCGGCGCCGCCGCGCAGGCGGCCGAGATCGCGAGATCCGGCGTGCCGCGCGTCGTGGCGGTGAGCTGCGACCCCGGCACCTTCGCGCGCGACGCGGCGGCGCTGGTGGCGGGCGGCTACCGGATCGAGGGCGTCGAGCCGGTCGACCAGTTCCGGTATTCGGCGCACGTCGAGTTGGTGGCGCTGTTCACGCGGCCGGCCGCGCCGGCGAAGAAGCGGAGGCTGCTGTCGTAGCCGATGCCGCGCCGGCCCCCGCGGGCCGCCGAGGCGGGCGGTGAGCGGTCAGGCCGCGAAACGACGCAACTGGTCGACGATCCTGCGCCGGTCGAAGGGCTTGCCGATCAGCACGCCCCTGTGCGGCAGTTCGTCGTCCTTCCAAGGCTGCGACGAGATCAGCAGCAGCTCGATCGGCGGCCAGCGGTCCCGGATCGACAGCGCGAGCTTCATGCCGGCCGTGGAGCCGCGCATGTCCAGGTCTGTGAAGACCGTGCGGATGTCGGTGCGGCTTTCCAGGATGCGGATCGCCTCGTCCACGCTCGACGCCTCGACGGCCTCGCAGCCGGCCTCCTCGACGAAGTCGACCAGCGCCAGGGTCAGGACGGGATTGTCCTCGACGACGAGCACGAAGGTGGGACCGTCCGAGCGGTACTCTGTCATGGATGCCCGCACCTACGCCCGGACCTGTGCCAGCGGCGCCTTGAAGGCGGCCTGCAGACCCGAAACCTCATAACGTATGTCCGCATCGCGCGTTCCGAGCAGCCCCATGCGGATCAGCTTCGAGCCGAAGCCCGTCCGGCCGCTCGGCGGCTGCGTCGGCGGGCCGCCGCTCTCGGCCCATTTCAGCGCCAGCATCGGCTCCGCCGCCTCCTCCGTGCGCCACGCGACGCGCACCGTGCCGCTGGCGGCCGAGAGGGCACCGTATTTGAGGGCGTTGGTGGCGAGTTCGTGCATCAGCAGCGACAGCGACATGGCCGCGTCGGCGCTGACGTCCATGTCGGGCCCGTCGAAGCGGAAGCGGCCGATGTCCGCCTGCAGGGTGAGCACGCCCTCCATGACGGCGCGCATTCCCGCGCTCGACCAGCTCCTCTGCACGAGCGCGTCGTGGGCGCGCGACAGCGCCAGGACGCGCCTGTCGAAAGCCTGGACGATGTCGCGCTCCGTCACGCCGCGCAGGGTCTGGGTGGCGATCGACTGCACGATGGCGAGGGTGTTCTTGAGGCGGTGGGCCAGCTCGCCGTTGAGCAGGCGCTGCTGCTCCTCGGCCTCGGCACGGGCCACCGCGGCCCGCGTGCGGTCTGCCACCTCGCGCAGGAAGCGCGCTTCCTCGTCCGTCCAGGCGCGCGGCTCGCCGCAGAGCGCGAACAGCAGGCCCACGAAACGACCCCGTTCCATGACGGGCAGGTTGAACAGGGCTCGGCACTGGACGGCGGCCAGGCTGTCGGCGTCGGCGGCGGTGCGCGGGTCGGTGCGGACGTCGTGCACGATCACCGTCTCGCCGCGCTTGAGCTGCTCGATGTAGCTGCCGTAATCCCGGAAGCGATGCTCACCGGCGATGCTCGGCAGTCCTGGCAGGCGCCAGTCCTGTTCGACCGCGATGGTTTCGCGGTCAGCGTCCACGGAACAGTAACCGGCGCGGCTGAGGCCGAGCGCCTCGCCGACGGCGGTAGCCGCTGCGGTTGCGATCTCGTCCCTGTCGGCCGCGTCGCGGAGATGGTCGCCGAGGCCGAGCAGCGCGTCGCGCCGGCGCTCCGCCTCGACGCGGGCCGTCACCTCCAGAAACAGCACGCCGAAGCGGTCGCCGCCGAGGGCGAAGGCGCGCCCCTCGTACCAGCGCCGGAGCGTGCCCACCTGGCGCGTGAAGGCGGCCGGCTCGCCGGTCCGGACGACGTCGGCGAACTCGTCCACCCAAGCGTCCTCGACGCCCGGGAATACCTCGCGGATGGTGCGGCCGACGACCGTGGCGGGATCCACGCCCACCAGGGCGCCCCAGGCCGGGTTGATCTCCAGGTAGCGCCAATCCGCGATGGCGCCGGTCCGGTCCCGCACGACCTCGGCGACGAGGAAGCCCTCGCTCAGGCGGTCGAACAGCCCCCGCCAGTACACGTCCTTGGCGCGGATCAGCGCGCCCGCCTCCGCGGTCGCGAGGCCGGCCGTCGCCACGCCGGCGAGCAGGCCGAGCAGTTCCAGGTCGCGCTCGGTGAAGGCATCCGGCTCGGCCGATTGAAGCTTCAAGGCGCCCAGGACGACGTCGCCGCGCAGCACGGGCGTGACGATGGCCGAGCGGAGGCCGAGACGCTCGGCGAGGTCGCGGCGGATGTGAGGATCGAGGGCGGCATCGGCCATCCGCTGCGGGACGCGGCTGGTCGCGCAGTGCCCGGCGAGGCTGCCGGCGAGCGGCACGCGCAGCCCGACGTGGGGCGCGAGGGTCCCGGCGGCGGCGCGGTATTCGAGGTCCGCGCCGTCGACCAGCTCGACGGCGCCGCCGTCGGCCGCCGGCACGGTGTGCAGCGCGCCGCGAACCACGGCCGCCAACACGGAGTCGAGGTCGCCGTCGGCCGCGACCACGGCGGCCTGCGCGTCGCGCAGCGCTTCCCGCGCCCGGAAGGCCTGCCGTTCCTCCTCCCGCACGGCGTCCCGGTGCGCGATGGCGCGGCGGAGTTCCAATTGAGCCATCACTTGACGGGCGAGCGCCCTGAGGTCGTCGGCCTGCCGGTCCGTCAGGCCGTTCGGGCGAGGCTTGTGGTCGATGACGCAGAGCGTGCCGAGCACCTGCCCCTCCGGGGTGACCAGAGGGGCGCCGGCGTAGAAGCGCAGGAACGGGTCTCCGGTGACGAGCGGATTCGCGGCCGTGCGCGGGTCCTCGCGGAGGTCGGGGATGACGAGCAGCCGCTCCGGCGTGGCGAGGGCATGGGCGCAGACCGAGCTGTTCAGGTCGGTCTGGCAGGGTGGGAAGCCGAGGCGTGCCTTGAACCACTGCCGGTCGCCCGCGACGAGGCTGACCAACGCCACCGGCGCGGCGCAGAGGCGGCAGGCGAGATGGACGACGTCGTCGAAGCCGGCCTCTTCGGGCGTGTCGAGGATGCCGAAGCCGTCGAGCGCAGCCAGGCGGTCCGCGTCGCCGACGCGAAGCGGCGGTAGAGGAGTCATCGCACCAAGGTCCGAAACAGCGTGCTCCCTTGTGCGTCACCGACACGGGATCGTCCACCTCCGCGAGGCCGAAGGCTCGGACGGCGTCGCTCGGGACACCGGTCGCGGGCCGCAGCCTGCCGGTCTGCTCCGGCCATCCCGGGCGCGACGGTCGGCGAGCCCGCTTCGGATCACGGTCCGCGTATGCTCCTCTGTCTCGGACCGTTCAGGCTTCGGGGCGGGGGAGGCTCAGAGTCCGTCCGGGAAGTCAGGCTGCGCAACCTATGCGACGTAGCAGCATCATGACGGACGCAGCGTAGAGGAAGGCCTTTGCGGATGCGATTGTGGCCTCCGGATCCTTCCAGAGGCGTCGATTGCGGCTGATCCAGGCGAAGAAGCGCTCAACCACCCATCGCCGGGGGTGAACCACGAAGCCGACCTGCCCGGGTGGTTTGCGGACGATCTCGACGGCGATGAGCGTGGCGCTGTCCGGCTTGTCGCCGGCGTAGCCCGCGTCGGCGAAGGCCTTGGCGATGAAAGGATATGAACGGCGTGACTGCTTGAGCACCGGCACGGCCCCGTCGCGGTCCTGCACGTCGGCCGGCTGCGGGTCGAGCACCAGGGCGCGGCCGTCCGTGTCGACCAGGGCCGGCGCTTGCGACCCTTCACCTTCTTGCCCGCGTCGTAGCCCCGCGGACCGCCGCTCTCCGTGGTCTTCACGCTCTGGCTGTCGAGCACGGCCGCGGTGGGCGAAGCCTCTCGCCCGGCCCGCTCGCGATCCAGCATGACGAGATGGTGGTTGATGCCGGCGAACAGGCCCTCATCGCGCCACGCGCTGAAGTAGCCGTACACCGTGCTCTTCGGGGGCAGGTCCTTCGGCAACAGGCGCCAGGGAACGCCGCCCCGCAGCACATAGAAAATGCCGTTCACAATCTCCCGCAACGACCACAGCCGGGGCCGTCCGAGCGGGTTGCCGGGCGGCAACAGCGGTTCGATGACGGCCCATTCGGCGTCGGTCAGATCGGTTGAGTAGCGGAGTTCGGAGCGGCTATGCTGCTCGCGGGTGGCCGGGGTCCACATGGCGGTTCCAGATCAGGTTTCAGCACCCTCCTGGAATCATCTCAGCCCCGGCCACTCAACCCCACGTGCCCTTATCGGACGGACACTCACCCCGCGAACCGTCCGAACGCCTCCACCACGCGCTCGTAGTTGGCCCGCTTGTGCGGCATCACGCGCGCGGGGAGCGACCGCAGCGGCACCCAGGCCCAGGACGTGAACTCCACCACGCAGCCGGCCGGCGGACGGGTCAGGTCGATCGCGGCCTCGTCGCCCTCGAACCGCAGCGCCGCCCAGCGCTGCGTCTGGCCGCGGAAGGCGCTGAGCTTGTGCGCCCGCCCGCCGTAGGGCGGGAAGTCGTAGGGCCACCAGTCCTCCGTCACGGCCAGCACCGACACCTCCGAGATCCCCGTCTCCTCCCACAGCTCCCGCCGCGCCGCCGCCTCGATGTCCTCGTCGGGGTCGATGCCGCCCTGCGGCATCTGCCACTCGTAGCCGGTCCGCACCACCTCGGGCCCGTCGTTCACCGCCGTGCCGGCGAAGACCAGCCCCGCCGCGTTGAACAGCGCGATGCCGACGTTGGGTCGATAGGGCAGGGAAGCCTCGGTCATCGGGTCGTCCAGGGTCTCGGTTGCGCTGCAGCGGTTGCTGTCGCTGCACCGCAATATGATATGGGATCCGTCCCGTCATATGGACGATCCGGCCATGCTCGACCAACCTCAGCGTCCCCGCGACCGCCGACCGGCGCGGCGGAAGGTCGTCGCGCCGGCGCGCTTCAACATCGGCGCGGCGGTGCTCGACCGCTGGGCCGCGCTGGACCCGGACCGCCCGGCGGTAATCGACCTCCACGGCTCCCGTCCCACCGTCGACAGCTTCGGCGCGCTGAAGCGCCGGTCCGACCGCCTCGCGCTGGCGATGCGGCGCCTCGGCGTCGCGCCGGGCGACCGCGTCGCCGTGTTCCTGCCTCAGGGCGCGGACGCGCTGGTGGCGCAGTGCGCCGCCTACAAGCTCGGCGCGATCGTGCTGCCTCTGGCCGCGGTCTTCGGCGCCGAGGCCCTGGCCTACCGCTTCGCCGACGCCGGCGTGACCCTCGCCGTGACCGACGCGGACGGCGCCGCGAAGATCGCCGCGATCCGCCCGGCGCCCGCCGCCCTGCGGGCCGTGGTGTCGGTGGACGGGCGGGACGGCGCCGTGCTGGGCCTCGACGAGATCGTCGAGCGCGAGGCGGGGGACTTCGCCCCCCTCGACACCTCGATCGAGGACCCGGCCCTGATGATCTACACCTCGGGCACCACGGGCCAGCCCAAGGGCGCGCTGCACGCCCACCGGGTGCTGGCCGGGCACGTGCCGGGCGTCCTCTACTCCCACGCGGGCTTCCCCGCCCAGGGATCCGGCTCGGGCGAGCTGATGTGGACGCCGGCCGATTGGGCCTGGGCGGGCGGGCTCCTCAACGCCGTGCTGCCCGCCCTGCACGAGGGCGTGCCGGTCGTGGCGATGCGCAGCCGCGGCTTCGACGCCGAGGCGGTGTTCCGCCTGCTGCGCGACCACCCCGTGACGCGCGCCTTCGTGCCGCCGACCGCGCTGCGGATGCTGCGCGCCGCGGCGCCGGACGGGGATCGCGCCGCCACGCGCCTGCGCAGCGTCACCTCGGCCGGCGAAGCGCTCGGGGAGGAGACGGGCGCCTGGGCGCGGCGCGCCTTCTGCTGCCCGGTCGACGACGTCTACGGGCAGACCGAGTGCAACTACGTGCTGGGCTCCTCGGCGGCGCGGGGGATCGTCAGGGCCGGCGCGATCGGCCGCGCCACGCCGGGCCACGACGTCGCGGTGCTCCGCGACGACGGCAGCCGCTGCGCGCCGGGCGAGCCCGGCACGATCGCGGTGCGGCGGCCCGACCCCACGCTGTTCCTCGGCTACTGGGGCCGGCCCGAGGCCACCGCGGCCAAGTTCGTCGGCGGCTGGATGACCACGGGCGACCGCGCCGCGGCGGACGCCGACGGTTACGTCAGCTTCCTCGGCCGCGACGACGACGTCATCACCTCGTCGGGCTTCCGCATCGGCCCGGTCGAGATCGAGGAGAGCCTGATCCGCCACCCCGCCGTCGCGGCCGCGGCGGTGGTGGGGGTGCCCGACCCGCTGCGCACCGAGATCGTGAAGGCCTGGGTGGTGCCGCGCGACGGCGTCGCGCCCTCGGACGCGCTGGCCGAGGAGATCAAGCTCTTCGTCCGCACGCGGCTGTCGGCCCACGAATATCCGCGCGAGGTGGCCTTCGTGCCGGACCTGCCGATGACCGTCACCGGCAAGGTCATGCGGCGAATGCTGCGCGAGCGGGGCTGACGCGGCTCAGCTCGCGGGGCGCGTCGACGCCCTCAGCAGGTCCGCGAGCCCGCTCGGGAAGCGCACCGCGACCCTGATCCGACGGCCCTGGCCGTCCGTGAGCACCAGCGCGAGAGAGGGATCGGGCGGCAACGGGGCTCCGGCCCCCAGCAGGACCTCGTGGAGGCCGCCGCGGCGGCTCGCCACGGCGGGCAGCACGGCCGCGCGGCCGTCGGGCGACATGACGGTCTCGACGGCGACGTCCGTCAGGGGGCCGAAGCGCGCCGCGTCCGCCGCGGCATCGATCGTCAGCACCACGGATCCCGAGCCGACACGCTGCGCCAGGCCGGCCCGCAGGGACAGGGCGAGGCCCACGCTCGGCACCGCGATGCTGCCCGTGAGGTAGGTCGTGCCGGGCTGCGGCGGCAGCGTCCCCTCGCGCTGCACCGTCCAGGACGCCGTCGCCGGCTTCTCGTCCGGCGTCGGAGGCCCGGCGATCGTGCCCGCCGCCGTCGCCGCTTCGGCGGGCGCCAGCCCGCAGCACAGGTGCTCCCAGTCCCGGACCGTCGCCCGCGTCTGGTCCGTCAGCGACAGCGACACCCAGCCCTTGCTGCCGTCGTCGGCCGTGAGCGGGACCGACACGGAGGTGCCGTCGGCGAGGTGCTCCAGGAAGCCGTCCGACCAGCCGGCCCTGACGCGGAACGCGCGCGCGCCGTGGCCGTCGTCGGTTTCCGCGGCCGCCGTGAAGTAGGGCAGGCATTCCGACCCCTTGCAGATGCTCGGCGCCCCCACGGTCCAGACCCGCCCCGGCTCGATCGACGCCGGCTCCCCGAAGTTCAACGCGGCGACGAAGCCGCCGGCCCCGCCGGGCGCCTCGTCGCGGCGCAGCGCCAGCGTGCCGCGGAGGGGACGCGCCGGGATCTCGACCGAGGCCGCGAGGGCCGGCGCGCCGTCGGCCCGCGACAGGCTCCAGTCCACGATGCCGGCAAGCTGCGCGGCCGGGCCGAGGCGGGACGTGGCGACCGCCATCACGGACGGGCGCTCCGGCGCCGTGCGCGCGGGCGCGGCGGAGCGCTCGACCAGGACGCGCGCTTCCGCCGCCTCCGTGGCGATCCGCGTCGAGGCCACCTCGGGGAGCGTCATCCAGTGAATGCCGCTCGGCGGGGCGGAGCGCATCAGCGGCATGATGGATTCCGCGATGCCGAGGCCGAGCAGGTAGCGGTCGACCTCGGAATACATCGTCTCGGACGCGGCCTTCACGACCTGCCGGGACGAGATCGGGCGCGTCTCGACCAGCGTGCGGCTGACCTCGACGGGGTGGCCGTGCACCATGCGGCGCATCACGCGGAAATAGTTCATCACGCGCGTGAGCGTCTGGTGCACGACCATCTGGTGCACGCCGACGTAGCTGTTCGGCCCGACGGAGCGCTCCTTCCCCGCGGCGAGGATCAGCACGCAGGCCGAAGCGCAGGCCGCGACGCCGCCCGCCACGAAGCCCGGCCGCTCGCCGGCCTGCCGCAGCGCCGCGCAGGCGCGGTCGGCCGGCGCGCAGTCGTCGAGGCTCGTCCCCGCCACGGCGACCGTCATCCCGCGCGCGCGGATCGCCCGCCCCATCGCCATCGCGGCCTGCACGGAGCCTCCGGGCGAGTCGACCAGCACGGGGACGTTGCTGCGCCCGAGCCGAGCCAGCGCCGCGGCGAACAGGGCCGGGGTGCCGGCCCCGATCTGCCCCGTCAGCGCCAGCCATCGCGGGCAGTCCGCTCCGCACCCCGGCGCGTCGCTCCGCACCAGCGTCACGGTCATCGGCATCTTGGCTTCCGACGGCGTGAAGGCCGCGGCGGGCCGGGGCAGGGCCGCGACGGCGAGGAGGACGAGGACGGCCGGCAGGTTCGGCGTCGGACGGGGCATGGCGCGGCACCGGCGGGCATGGGGCAGAGGGGAAAGATCGCGCCCGGTCTGCAACTTTCAATGGTCGAAGACTTCGGGGCGGCTCAGTGCCGGCGGGACACAGGCGGCGGGGAAGCCGAGCCGCCGCAGGGGATGTCGGCAGATCTGGCACGGGGCGTGCTGGACGTCGGCATCTTTCGTCGAGGACTTTCAGGTATGGCCTATCTCGCGCCCGCGGATTTCGTGAAGAAGGCGGTCGACGCCGGCGAAGCGAAAGTCTTCATGGCGACCCGCGACACCTTCATCCGCGCCTATATGGCGGGCGCCATCCTGGCGCTGGCTGCCGCTTTCGCAGTCACCATCAACCAGTCGACCGGCCAGCCGCTCGTGGGGGCGCTGTTGTTCCCGGTCGGCTTCTCGATGCTGTACCTGCTCGGCTACGACCTGCTGACCGGCGTCGTGGTGCTGACGCCGCTGGCGCTGATCGACCGCCGCCCGGGCGTGAACGTCGGCAACGTGCTGCGCAACTGGGTGCTCGTGTTCCTCGGCAACTTCGCCGGCGCCCTCACGGTGGCGGTGATGATGGCCATCGTATTCACCTTCGGCTTCGCCACCGCGCCGAACCCGGTCGGCACCTTCATCGCCGGCATCGGCGAGGCCCGCACGCTGGGCTACGAGAAATACGGCGCCTCCGGCATGCTGACGCTCTTCGTGCGTGCCATGATGTGCAACTGGATGGTGTCGACCGGCGTGATCGGCGCGATGATCTCGACCTCGGTGCCCGGCAAGGTCATCGCCATGTGGATGCCCATCGTGGTGTTCTTCTTCATGACCTTCGAGCATTCGGTGGTGAACATGTTCCTGTTCCCCTCCGCGCTGCTGATGGGCGGCCACTTCTCGATCCTCGACTACCTGATCTGGAACGAGATCCCGACGCTGATCGGCAACATCGTGGGCGGCCTCGCCTTCACGGGCCTGATGCTCTACTCGACCCACGTCCGCACCGGCGCCCCCCGCGCCGGCGGCCGCGTCGCCGCCCCGGTGATGCAGGCGGCCGAGTGACGCTCAGCCCGCAGGCGCCCGGCGGGCCGCGTAGATGCGCCCGACCAGCGCCGCCGAGGGCCGCGCCCTGAACCCGTCCATGATCCGGCGCAACGCGGCGGGCATGACGTCGTAGGGCGGGATCGGCGCCGTGTAGCCGTCGGGCAGGATGAAGGGCGCCAGCGAGGTCGCGAAGGCGAGGTCGGACAGGGTGAGGCGGTCGCCGTTGAGGAAGCGGCGGCCGTCCGCGATGCGCCGGTCGACCCCGTCGACGATGCGGGTCGCCATGACGAGCGCGTCCGACACGAGCTCGGGCTGCAGCTTCAGGAGCTTCACCAGCAGCCAGTTCAGCGTGGGGTAGAGGGGCGACGTCAGCTGCGCCTCCAGCGGGCCCACGCCGCGCGTGAAGGGCTCCATCATGATGTCGGGATGCGGCAGGAGGTGGAAGTAGGCGATCTGCGCCGTGAAGGTGCCGAGTTCGCCGTTGAACCGGTCCCAGTCGGCCTCCACCCGCGTGCGCAGCGGCTGCTCCGCCGGCACGAGGATGCGCTGCGGGTCGCAGATGGGGTCCTCATGGTCCACCAGGGCGCGCGGGCCGGTGACCTTCACGCCGGGGCCGGCGATCAGCGGCATGCGGGGGTTGCCGCTGCGCAGGAAGCACAGCAGCGCGCCCAGGGGAAACATGTGCCGCTCCTCCCGGTAGGGCAGGGCGTAATGGTCCAGCACGAAGCGCGACAGCTCGCTGTCGATCATCGGGCCGAAGGTCACCATGGAGAAGCGCGGCGCGGCGCTCACGTCGGGTCCACCAGGAAGTCGATGAGGCGACGGCCCGGCAGGAAGAAGTAGCCGCCGCCGCGGGTCGAGACGAACCGCTGCATCGGGTTCAGGCCGATCGGCCCGTCCGGCGTCGGCATGGTGAAGGTGTCGTTGGCGCCGTTCGCGCCGCCGAGCAGCGGGTCTGCCTCGCGCCCGAGGTCGTGGAAGCCGGGACACTTCAGCCAAGTCTGCTGCAGGAACTCGAACTGGCGCTCGATGTCGGCGCAGAAGCACATGAAGAAGAGGCCGGGATCTGCCTTTCCGCCGGGCCGGGCCGGCTCGTCCCCCGGTTCGTAGAAGCGGCCGACGCGCGTGATGCGGTGCCGGTTCGAGATGCCGACCTGGTCGGCGTCGCCCGGGAACAGGCTGTCGCGCGGGTTGGCGCGGCGGATGTGCGCGCCGTAGGGGCAGCGCAGCCCTCGCGGGTCCTCGACGCCGAACAGGAAGTCGTTGTCCGGCACGATGGACCGCCGCTCGCGTCGGGAAGGCTCGGGCTCGGTCGCCCGGGCGACGATCTCGGCGGGCAGCGAGGCGTCCGGGTCGATGGGCGTGCCGCCGCGGGGGTGGCTCTTCGGCCGGGCCGGCTGCAGCGCGGAAGCCGACTCGGTGACGAGGTCCAGCGGCGACTCCGCGGCCCGCTCCTCGACGCGCCGCTGCACGCGGTCCCGGCGCACGGAGGCGGCCTCGTAGGGCTCGCGGACCAGGGACGAGCCGTCCTTCCAGCGGCCGATGAGCTTGGCGGCGATGAAGTCCGGGTCGACCACGTAGGGCGCGCCGAGCCGGCCCTTCATCGGCTCGGTCGTCCCGCTGCTCAGCCGCGCCGCCCTCTGGTCCTGGACCTGCTTGATGTATTCGTGCCGGTCCGCCCAGGCGTCGCGCCGATCGGTCCCGGCCCGCATCTTGCCCCTGATCCAGGCCGCGTATTCGGGGTTCAGGCGCTCCGCCTCGTCGGCGCAATAGTCCTCGAAGCGGTCCACGTGCTGTTCCAGTTCGCGGATGATCAGGAACGTGCCGTTGAAGCCGACGTCGCGCGGCGTGCCGGCGACCGTGCGCGAGAAGTCGTTCGGGGCGCCGAGCAGCGGCAGCTTGTTGGACGGGTCGCGGCCCGCGGGCAGGGTCGGCGACGGCGGGATGTAGCCGCGGTCGTCGGGATAGCCGAGGATCATCTCCCCGGGCTCCACCACGTGGATCGCGTCCGAGTTGCGCCGCCCCTTGTAGGTGCCGCGGATCACCGGCTGCGAGATCCCGTCGACGAAGCCGAAGGGTTCGCGCTTGTCCGCCGTCACGGGCTTCAGGGGCACCTCGTGGGTGAGGCGCGTGCCGGTGCGGGGGAACAGCGTGTTGACGAGGACGCCGCGCAGGTCCTCCATCGCCTTCTGCGAGCGGCCGTAGACCAGCACGGCGGCGTCCGGCGCGTCGTTGCCCCAGCGCCACTTCTCCGGGGCGCTGTCCTCCGTGTCGCCGAGGATGCGCTGGCGGTAGAAGGCCGTCATGCCGTCCTGGAACGCCAGGGGGAAGGTGGCGGCCGCTTCCTCGGGCAGGCCCAGCTTGCGCAGCCCGCCGGGGGACAGCGCCAGGGTCGCGACGGCCTCGTGGCCGAGCCGCCGGCCATCGCTGAAGGCGACGAAGTGGCGGAGCCGAGCGAGCCAGTCGCGGGCCAGGGCGCGGTCGTCGGACAGGTGGCAGATCAGGCAGGTGCCGAAGGGCATGAAGCCCAGGCCGCCGAACACGAGGCTCTGGATGTCGCTGGACACGAGGTTGACGCTCGGCCGCGCGGCGGAGCCGAACAGGGCCAGCCAGTTGATCGCCTCGTCCTCGGTCATGACGCCGGACAGGCCGGCGCGGATCAGCGCGTTGGCGCGGATCGTGCCCGTGGTGCTCTCCCGATAGGCGCTGTACCAGAAGCGCGTCGGCACCATGCTGTGGCGCGCGAAGCGCTTGAAGCGGTCGCCGTCCGTGGCGCCGAGCTGGAACAGGTTCTGCGTCTTCGGGAAACCCACGGTGTTGGACCACACGGCCGTGAGGCCCGCATGGGCCTTGGTGATGAAGTCCTCGAGGTAGCTTTCCCAGCTTCCCCCGTAGTTCGACATGAACAGCGTGTCGCGCGTGCCCGGCACCGTCACCCAGCGGGCGAAGTGGATCGTGCCGATGTCCGACAGGAAGCCGGGCTTGAAGTAGCGGCCCGCCGCGAGCCCCACGATCCAGAACACCAGCCGGGCCGTGAACCAGCGCAGCCAACCGGGCTTGCGCTGCGTGATCGAGATCATGTGGCTCTGCGCGAGCCTGTTCTCGCGCTTGTACATCTCCCGGTCGCGCTCCGGCTGGGCCGTGTGGGTCTCGATCGAATCGTTCTCCTCGGCGTCGCGGAGCGCGAAATAGGCCGCGACCGCGCCCGCAACGACGACGGCGAGCGCGATCCAGAATCCGCCCCAGGCCGTGCTGACCGCCCCGAGCAGGAAGGCGCCGGCGCTGTGCCAGAACCCGACGGCGGCGCGGGCGTCGACGATGCCGGCGACGAGGCTCGCGAGGGCCACCAGGGCGACGAGCGGCCACAGATAGAGGCCGATGAACTGCACGATGCCGGCGCCGATCAGGCCGCGGAGGTTGCCGGCGGTGAACGGGGGCGCCGGCGTCGCCGGGTCCAGCGCGCCGCGGAACCTGCGGTCGCGGGCGACCGCCGCCCTCACCTCCGCGAGCCGCGACAGCGCCGGCTTCGGGGGGATGACCAGGGGCTCCGCCCCCTCGTGGCCCTCGGCGGGCAGCGCCAGCAAATTCGCCGCGGCTCCCCCGTCCAGCCCGAAGCTTTCGACGATCCCGGCGCAGAACTGCGCCAGATCCTGCTCGAACAGGATGCGGCCGACGGTGAGGCCGGGCGTCCCCGAGAAGGCGACGCCGGGGTTGCCGAACAGCCCGTTGTTGAGCTTCACGCTGTGGGCCGCGAGGTAGGCCGCGACGTCGCCGCCCGGCCAATCGCTGGCCAGCATCAGCACCGGCTTCAGGTGCGGCCCGAGCGTGCGGGCGATCCGCTCCGTCGCGGCCTCCTCGGTGCCGTCCGCCGAGATCTCGAACACGATGTTGGCGGCCCGCCCGTCGGTGGTGCGCAGCGCGTGCAGGCTGCAGAAATGCGTGCCCTCCTCCTCGCCCGGCGCCGGCTTGAGGGCGACCTCGACGTCGTCGTTGGCGGGGTTGCCCAGCGCGTCGATGGCCGCCTCCGCCTCGGCGAGCCGCGTGACGGCCAGGGGCGCCACGAAGGTGAGCATCGCTTGGGTCATGCGGCCCTCCGGCCGAAGGTGACGGCGAGATGCGCCGGGAAGGGGCCCGCCCAGGCGACGGGGCCGACGCCGCGGATGCCGCGCCTGATCAGGGCGCCGACGAGCAGGGGAATCTGGAAGGCGTTGACGTCCGCGCCGGAGCAGAGGTGCAGGCCGCCGCCGAAGTGGAGGTAGTTGGAGGCCGGGCGGCCGGGATTGAGGATCTGCGGGTCGGGGAATGCCGTGACGTCGAGCATGGCCGCCTGCGTGTAGACGATCACCGTGTCGGCGGGGCGGACGTCGACGTCGCCGATCTGCGTCGCCACCGCGGCGCTGCGCATCACGATGGGGTTGTGGGGCCAGCGGCGGAGCGCTTCCCAGCACCAGCCGCGCAGGCGCTCGGCGTCGTCCACGTCGGCCCCCATGTTGGCCGCGAGCGCGGCATCGCTCCCCATCACCGTGAGGATCTTGGCCACGCAGGTGGCCGTGGTGTCGATGCTGCCGACCAGCATGCCGCCGAGCGTGCGGCGGACGAGGTCGTCACCCGCCCCGTCGTTCGGGATGGTGGGGTCCTTCAGCAGGGCGCCCATCATGTCGTCGCCGGCGGAACCCGCCGCCCGCCGCCTCGCGATCTCGTTCTCTAGCCACCCCTTCAGCAGCGGCGCGGCGCGCAGCGCCCGCGCCTTGATCTCGGCGTCGTTGCCGAGGTTGAGGAAGATGTGGCCGAAGATGGCGCGGGACACGTCCGTGAAGCGGGCATCCTCGACGGTTTCGAGCCCGAACAGGGATTTGGCGGTCGCCGCAGCGATCGGCCGGGCGAAGTCCTCGACCGCGTCGATGCCGTCCACATCCGCGACGCGCCTCAGCGCCTCGTCGGCGATCCTGCTGCGCAGGGGGTCGAAATCGACGGCCGACAGGGCGCGGTACAGCGTGGACCGCTCCCGCACGAGCTTGTCGCCGCGGTCGAGGCCGAGGATGAAGGGCCCGTTCACCGCCTCGATCTTCTCGGCGTTGATCGGGCCGATCCGGAACTCGAGGTCGCGCGACAGCACGTCCACGGCATCGGCGTGGCGGCCGACCACGACCTTGTCGCCGATGCGGATCGGGCGGCCGAGCCAGCGCGACGCCGCCGCGAAAGCGCGCGCCGCGAAAGCCTGGACGCCGGGCCTGCCGAGGAAGCCGGACACCCCGCTGGGCTGGACGGGCGGCGTCGCGATGTCGCTGGCCATGGTGCTCGCGTGACCGGAGGGGTTGAAACCGTGCGTCGAATCCGAGGCGGGTCAAACGTAACTGCCGGTCGCGATCGCGTCGAGCCCGTTCTGCGATAATCCGTTGCATACGGCGGGGCGTCACGCCTCCAGCGCCAGCAGGGCGAAGCTCGCGAGCCAGTGCTCGCCCATGTAGTGGCCGACGCCGTCCCCGACGGCCTCGCCGAGCGCCGCATCCAGGTGGCGCTCGGCGGCTCCCTCCATCGCGGCGCAGCGCGGGTCGCCGGCCGGCAGGCCGGACGCCAGGGCGCGCCAGCACCAGGCGCGGGACAGGTTCAGGCCGTCGAGATGGGCGATCTTGCCGTCCGTGCGGTCGCTCACCGCGGCCGGGCGGAACAGCGTCGCCGGGCGACCCTCGGCCAGCTCCGGCAGGAACGCGTCGAACCAGGGGCGCCACTGGCCGGCGGGGAGGAGGCGGCGCATGCATTCCGCCTCGGCCAGGGCCGGCGACAGGAAGTCGTCCCCGGCCGGCTCCCAGGCCTGGCAGCCGCGATCCCGCCCGTACCAGTCGACCGCCTTCTCCCACAGGAGCCCGAGCAGCTCGTCGTCCGCCGTCGCCACCGCGTAGTCGCGCGCCAGCGCGAGCGCGAAGGCGGTGTTGCCGTGCGCCCCGCTGCGGACCGGGTAGGCGGCACCGGGCAGGAAGCCGACGAAGCGGTCCCGGACGGCGTCGGCGAGCGGCGCCAGCGCGGCGCTCCAGCCTTCGTCGAGGCCGCGCAGCTCGGCCGCGAGCTTGAGCAGCCAGGCCCAGCCGTAGGGCCGCTCGAAGCCGCGCGACGCGGGGCGGGCCAGGTAGGCGCACTCGCCCGCGACGGCGCCCGGGGTCAGGCGGCGGTCGAACAGGGCGCGGATCTCGCCCGCCGCGGCCGCGACGGGGAAGCGGCGCAGCAGGCGCGCCAGCGTCCAGTAGCCGTGCACGCAGCTGTGCCAGTCGAAGGAGCCGAAGAAGACCGGGTGCAGCGCCGACGGCCCGGCGACGTCGGCGGGGCCGTCCATCGCGTGGTCGAGCTTGTTGGGATACTCGCGCTCGACGTGGCCGAGCACCAGGCGGGCCAGCGCCGCCGCGCGCCCTTCGGTGAGGATCGTCCGCATGCCCCAGCACTCCCGGCGGCGCGCCCCGCCGCGGCCCGCGCCGCGACGACGCCCCGGGGGCCCGCGGGTTCCGTCAACGCCTGCCCCGCCGTTCCTCGCGCCGGTTGGCGAGGAACAGGCTGCCGTCGCTGCCGACCGGCGCCGCGAGCGCGTCGCGCAGGTCGCCGCGGCTGAGGCCGATGTCCTGGAGGTCGTGGTCGCTCATGGCCGCCATGGTGTCGAGCAGGCGCCGGTTCTCCAGCGCGCGGAACGGCCCCATGACGACGGCGTCGACCGCGGCCGGCACGGCGCGGGCGGCGCGCGACAGGGCGGCGAGGCCGCGCTCGGCGGCGGTCGGGCGGGGCTTCTGGATCATGAACAGCATGGCTTGACCCTCCGGGCCGGCGGCGGGGGCGCCTGCATCGGCCTTGACGGGAAGGTGGGACGGGCGCATCGATGGGTCCAACGAATGATTGTCATGCGTCCCATCGCGAACCGGCATCGATCAATGCTCGACACCGATCAGCTCCGCTCCTTCCTGGCCATCGTCGACACGGGCAGCTTCACGCGCGCGGCGGACCGCGTGAACAAGACCCAGAGCGCCGTGTCGATGCACGTGAGGCGGCTCGAGGAGCGGCTCGGCCGGCCGCTCTTCGTCAAGCACGGGCGCGGCACGCGGCTGTCGCCGGACGGCGAGCGGCTGGTCGACCACGCCCGGCGCATCCTGCAGGTGGAGGCGGCGGCGCTGGCCGACCTCACCGCCGAGGGCCTGTCGGGCCGGGTGGCGCTGGGCATCCCGGACGATTACGCCGAGATGTTCCTCGGCGACCTCGTGGGCGGCTTCGCCCTGCGCCACCCGGGCGTGGAGCTGTCCGTGCTGTGCCACCCCAGCATCGAGGTGGCGGAGCGGCTGCGCGCCGGCGAGATCGACATCGGGGTCGTGACGGTGTCGGACGACATCCCCGGCGTCGAGGTGTTGCGCGAGGAGCCGCTGTGCTGGGTGGCGGGGCTCCGCGCCGGGGCGATCGAGGCGCAGCGCCCGCTGCCGCTGGCCCTGTCGACGCCGCCCTGCCGCTGGCGCACGGTGGCCTGCGAGGGGCTGGAGCGCTCCGGCATCGCGCACCGGCACTTCATGGCCTCGTCGCATTATTCGGCCATCGCGCCGGTGGTGCGGGCCGGGCAGGCCATCACGGTGCTGCCGCTGGCGGTGGTGGACGCCGCGACCCAGCGCGTGCTCGGCCCGGAGTCGGGCCTGCCGGCCTTGCCCTCGATGCGGCTCGGGCTGCTGCGCCGGCCCGGCAGCCGCTCGCCCGTGGCGGCGGCGCTGTGCGACGAGGTGCGGGCCAGCCTGGCGTTCGGGAGCCTGCGCGAGGCCGCCTGACGCGCCCCGCCGGGCGCATCGCCGACGCTTCGGCCGATCCGCGATCTGTGCAGCCTGTGATAATGCGCGCTCCCCCGCTTGCCGCCACCCTGAGCGGCGCATCAGGGGGACGCCGGATGGCCGACGACGCATCGCTCGAACGTTTTCTCGCCGCCGCGGCCCCCCTGCGGGACGGCCGGGGCTTCGACGCGCCGCGGATGCTGCAACTGCTCGACGCGGTGCGGCTCGACGGCGGCGACGCGCTGTTCCCGCCGCTCGACGCGGCCCGCAAGGTCGGCCTCGTCGCGACGGCGACGCCCACGGCCCGCAACGCCGCCATCGCCCGCTACGCGCTGGAGCGGGTCGCCATCGCGATGGAGGGGCGGCTGGGCCCGCCCGCCGTGAGCGGCCGCGGGCCGTCCACCGACGCCGCGTTCGAACGGTTGCGGCGACGGTGAAAGGCTGCGATACGCTGAACAGCAGAAGTAGAACAGATGGTCATATCCATCATCTGATGGTTTACTCTGGGGAGATTCGCCTTGAGCCTCGCGCAACCTGCCATGAGGACGACGTCTTCGCGTCCCGATCGGGGCATCATTTCCATCATCGACGGTGGCGCTTCGGAGCCGACGGCGGCGCAGGGGCGCCTTGAACTGCTGGCGACGCCCGATCCCGCCGAGCCGGTGTCGCTGACGCCGCGCCACTACCAGACGGCGCTGAGCCTGCTCGACTGCGCCGCCAAGGCGCTGGAGATCCTGTACGACCGCCGCGACCAGCTCGAAGCCTCGATCGAGGAGGTGTCGATGCGGGCCGAGGGCGCCGTTATGGCCGCGCAGGCGAAGGTGCTCGACTGGCAGAAGCTCGCCGCCGGCTTCAAGACCGAGGCGCAGGAGCTGGAGCGCCGGCTCGCCACCGCGCAACAGCGCGCAGAGCTCGCCGAAACCCAGCTCGAGGCGGAGCGCGCGCGGGCCGAGTCGGCGGAGCGCCAGGCCGCCGAGGCGCTGGGCCTGTCCCACGGGCTGCACGCCAAGATCATCTCGGCCTTCGGCCGCGGCTCGACCGCCCACCGGGCGCTGCTCGTCGCCGTGGACGACGCCTCGGGGGCGTGAGGGAGGGGACGGGGTGGCGGGCCCGCGGACATCCCGGCGCGGCTGTCCGCCGGGGCGTCGAGGCCGCGGGTGAGCGGGTTCTCGACGGCGGCGATCGGTCCGTTGGTGTCGGTTTCGGACTGGATGCCAGTGGGTGCAGGTCGACGCCGCGATTTTGCGAAGAGGCAACTGCGCCGTTCTTCATGTCCCTGAAGAGCGCGTCGGCGAGCGACGTCATCGGCGGCCCGACCTGGTGCGTGCCTACGGCGGCGGCGGAGTGGGGCAGGATATCGAGGGACGCAAGGCCGAAGCCGGCGGCCCACTCCAATGGGCCGGTCGCGGACCGGGTCGAGGCGAGCATGCAGGCGCGACGCCCGTCGCGGCGCCCCAGGGCTGGATCGCGTCGCTCCGCTCGCGATGACGGCGCGAGGCGGGCACGTCGCGGCCGCGGCGGGACGGGAGGGCGGCCGCGCCGCTCACACCACCGTCGCCCCGCCCCGGATCGCCGCGTAGCGCTCGGCCACCCGCCCCCAGTCCACCACGTTCCACCACGCCGCGAGGTAGTCCGGCCGGCGGTTCCGGTAGGTGAGGTAGTAGGCGTGCTCCCACACGTCGTTGCCGAACAGCACGCTCTTCCCCTCCATCAGGGGCGAGTCCTGGTTGGGACGGGCGAGCAGCGCCAGCTTGCCCTCGCGGTCGGCCGTCACGGCCGCCCAGCCCGAGCCGAACTGGCCCGCGCCCGCCTTGGCGAAGGCGGCCTTCAGGGCGTCGAAGGAGCCGAAGTCGCGCGCCACGGCGGCGCCGAGCTCGCCCTCCGGCGCGCCGCCGCGCCCGCCCATCACCTGCCAGAACATCGTGTGCCAGGCGTGGCCGCCGCCGTTGTTGCGCACCGCCGCGCGGACGCCGTCGGGCAGCGTGTCGAGCCGCGCCAGCAGGTCCGGCAGGGCCACGTCGTGCAGTTCCGTGTGGTCCTTCAGCGCCGCGTTGAGGTTCGCCACGTAGGCGGCGTGGTGCTTGTCGTGGTGGAGACGCATGGTTTCGGCGTCGACCGTCGGCGCATTGGCCTCGTAGGCGTAGGGCAGGGGCGGCAGCGCGTAGGGGTAGGCGAGCCGAGCCCTGACGTCGACGGGCGCCGGAGGCGTCGCGGCGGCGGGCTCGGCCGCGCGGGCGCGGCGCAGGCCGGGCGCCAAAGCGAGCGCGGCGGAGCCGAGGAGGACGGTGCGGCGGAGCAGCGGGATCATCGGACGGCCTCCTCGGGTCGGGGCCCAGCCTGCCGCAGCGCCGGCCCGCCGTCCATGCGGCGCGGCGGAACAGTCCGGCGGATCCGCGGCGCACTGTCCCTGTCGCCGCGGCGGCGGCGGTGCGACGCTGCCCCGCACCTCGATCGGGAGCCGCCGCCATGCCTCGCCCCTTCCACCTCGTCGACGTCTTCGGCACCGGGCCCTTCTCCGGCAACCCGCTCGCGGTGGTGGCCGAGGCCGAGGGGCTGACGACGGGGGAGATGCAGCGCATCGCCGCGTGGACCAACCTGTCCGAGACGACCTTCCTGCTGCCGCCGACCGACTCCGGCGCCGACTACCGCGTCCGCATCTTCACGACCCTCCACGAGCTGCCCTTCGCGGGCCACCCGACGCTGGGCTCGTGCCACGCCTGGCTGGCCGGGGGCGGGCGGCCGCGCGCGCCGGGGCGCGTCGTGCAGCAGTGCGGCGCGGGGCTCGTGCCGGTGCGGACGGGCGGCGAGCGGCTCGCCTTCGCGGCGCCCCCGCTCCTGCGCGGCGGACCCCCGAGCGACGCGGAGCTCGACGAGGCGCTGGCGGTGGTGCGGCTGCCCCGCTCGGCCGTGGTGGAGGCGCGCTGGGTCGACAACGGGCCGGGCTGGCTCGGGCTGATGCTGGGCTCGGCCGCGGAGGTGCTGGCGGTGGAGCCGGCGCGCCACCACCCGCGCCGGGTCGACGTCGGCCTCGTCGGCCCGCACGCGCCGGGCGGGGACGCGGATTTCGAGCTGCGCGCCTTCTTCTCCGGCCCCGCCGGCAGCGTCGTCGAGGACCCGGTGACGGGCAGCCTCAACGCGTCCGTGGCGCAGTGGCTGTTCGCCGCCGGCCGCGCGCGGGGCGCCTACGTGGCGGCGCAGGGCGCGCGGCTCGGCCGCCGGGGCCGCGTCCACGCCGAGCAGGACGCGGACGGGCGCGTGTGGATCGGTGGCCGGACCGAGACGCTGTTCGCGGGCCGGGAAGGGTAGGGGCGGAGCGGGCCGCCCGGCCGCGCGGGGACGGGCGCCGCGGTTGACGCACGGCGGGGACGCGGAACAATCTCCGCGCGTCGGCATAAGTCCGACAAACCGAGGGAACGCCATGACCTACCTGCCCGCCGCCGACCGCTACGAGGTCGCGCGCTTCCGCCGCTGCGGCCGCTCCGGGCTCGACCTGCCGGCGATCTCGCTCGGGCTCTGGCAGAACTTCGGCGGCACCGACGTGTTCGAGACGGGCCGCGCCGTGCTGCGCCGCGCCTTCGACCGCGGCGTGACCCACTTCGACCTCGCCAACAACTACGGGCCGCCCTACGGCTCGGCCGAGGCGAACTTCGGCCGCTGGATGGACCTCGACTTCCGCCCGCACCGCGACGAGCTCGTCATCTCGTCCAAGGCGGGCTGGGACATGTGGCCGGGCCCCTACGGCAACTTCGGCTCCCGCAAATACCTCGTCGCGAGCTGCGACGCCTCGCTGAAGCGCATGGGCCTCGACTACGTCGACGTCTTCTACCACCACCGGCCGGACCCGAAGACGCCGCTGGAGGAGACCATGGGGGCGCTCGACCACCTCGTGCGCTCCGGCAAGGCGCTCTACGTCGGCGTGTCCTCCTATTCCCCCGAGCTGACGCGCCGCGCCCACGCGATCCTGAAGGACCTCGGCACGCCGCTGCTGATCCACCAGCCCTCCTATTCCATGCTGAACCGCTGGGTCGAGGAGGGGCTGCTGGAGACGCTGGCGGAGATCGGCGCGGGCTGCATCGCCTTCTCGCCGCTGGCGCAGGGCCTCCTGACCTCGAAGTACCTCGGCGGCGTGCCGGAGGGCTCGCGCGCCGGCAAGGGCGGCTCCTTCGCGGCGAGCCTCGTCACGGAGGAGAACGTCGCCCGCGTCCGCGCGCTCGACGCCATCGCGAAGGCGCGCGGCCAGACGCTGGCGCAGATGGCCATCGCCTGGGTGCTGCGCGACCCGCGCGTCACCTCGGCGCTGATCGGCGCCCGCTCGGTCGCCCAGCTCGACGATTCGCTCGCCGCGCTGGACCGGCTCGACTTCACGCCGGACGAGCTCGCCGCCATCGACCGCCACGCCACCGAGGGCGGCATCGACCTGTGGCGCAGCCAGTCCGCCATCCGGCCGGAGTAGGGGCGTGCCGCTGCGGCTCGAGGGCTCGTGCCACTGCGGCGCCGTGCGCTTCGCGCTCGACAGCCACACGCCGCAGCCCTACCAGCGCTGCTACTGCACCGTGTGCCGCAAGACGGCGGGCGGGGGCGGCTTCGCGATCAACATCATGGGGGTCGCGGCCTCGCTGGCCGTCGAGGATCCGGACGGGGCGCGCCGCGTCTACCGGGCGGAGTTCGTCGACGCCGCGGGCGAGCGCTTCACGTCGTCGGCGGAGCGGAGCTTCTGTTCGCTCTGCGCCGCCGCGCTGTGGCTGTGGGACCCGCGCTGGCCGGAGCTGATCCATCCCTTCGCCTCGGCCGTCGACACGGCGCTTCCCGTGCCGCCGGAGGGCACGCACATCCTGCTGGAATCGCGCGCGCCCTGGGTCGTGCCGCAGCTCGGCGCCGGCGACGCCTGCTTCGACGACTATCCGGCGCAGTCGATCGAGGAGTGGCACCGGGCGCGCGGGCTGTGGGTGGAGTGACGCCGGTCCGAGGACCGCGCTTCACCTCCTCCGCAGCAGCCCGGCGACCGGGCTGCCGGGCCCGAAGGACGCCCAGGCCTGGTCGCAGGCCGCCGCGGTTTCGTTCTGGTAGCGCGCGTCGTCGGCCGCCATGTCGTCCCGCAGCAGCTCGGAATAGCTGCCCGCGGCGTCGAGGTCGGCGCGCTTCAGCCCCTTGCGGGACAGGAAGGCGGCGAGCCGCCGCTCGTCGAGCGCGTAGGGGCAGTGCTGCGCCGCCAGCACGGCGGAATGGGCGGTGAGCAGCACCAGCTCCTGGCCCTTCGCGAATTCGGCGCGGGCCGGCCCCGCCGCCAGCGCGCAGCCCACCATCGTGAAGCCCGCCATCGCCATCGCCCGAACTCGTCGCATCGCATCGCCTCCGTTCGGGTCCAGGAACCACGACCGCGGCGGCGGGGGAAGGGGCGGCTTGGCACGGGGCGCCGGCCAGGCGAGGGTCGAGCTGTCCACGGGATAAACGGGGAGCGATCGAATGGAAGACACCACGGCCCGAGCCTGCCCGGTCATGACCCCGGACGAGGAACGATATGCCGACATCGACTGGGACGTGCGCCACGCGCTGCTCGCCAAGATCGACGCGGCGCTGGACGAAGCGCATGCCACGGCCGCGGCACGGCTGGCCGCGGCCGGGATATCGCATCCGCCACCCGTCCGCGGTTATTTCGTATCGGTGGCCCATCAGGCGCTGTGCTGCCGGCTGTGCGGGGCCGATCCGCACACGTTCGAGGGCGGCGACCCCCGCGTCGCGCTCGCCCTGATCCGCAACGCCGAGAACGTCGCCGCGCATCACTGGGGTGCGGACATCGGGCGCGCGGTCGACCGGGCGGCGCGATCCGGGGCGGACGAGGGCGAGGGAGATGCCGCCGCGGGCTGAAACTTCGCGGCCTCCGTCTCGTAGCTCTGCGGGTGCGCCGCGCCCGGCCGCCTCCCAGGACGCGATCAGCCCCATGATCACCGGCAAGCAGATCCGCGAGGCCCGCGCCCTGCTCGGCCTGCCGCGCTCGAAGTTCGCCGAGCGGGCCGGTGTGCCGCACGCGATCCTCAAGCTGGCCGAGATGGCCGACGGCGAATGCCCCGTGCAGATCGAGCGCGCCCGCCAGATTCGCCGCGCCATCGAGGCGGCCGGTCTGGAACTCTACGGCGAAGGCGGCGAGGCCGGGGTGAGGTGGCGAGCCGCGCCGCCCGGACGCCCCCCTCCCGGTTGACGATCCGGATCTTGTGCCTTGTGGCACATCGAGCGATCGTCTATCGCCCCGTCGGCCGGGATCCGGGCGGCGTCGCGGCTCGGCTCCGCTCCGCTCCGCGGCGGACCAGGGGGCCGGACGCATGACCGAGATCGACGCGGACCGCCGGGTGGCGCTGTTCCAGCCGCTGCAGGCCGCGCGACTCGGGGCGGCGTCCTGGCGCGACCGCGCCGCCGTCCTCCTGCCGGAGCGCGCCGGGGCGGGCCTCGTCGCGCTGGCGACCGCGCTGGCCGTGGCGCTCTACCTGTGGCGCAGCGGCCAGTCGGCCGTGCATCCGCAGCTGATCTCCGAGGACGGGCGGGTCTTCTTCGTCGACGCCAAGCTGGACGGCCTGGGCGCCCTCGTCACGCCCTACGCGGGCTACCTCCACGTCCTGCCCCGGCTCGCCGCGCTGGCGACCTCGGCCTTCCCGTCCCCGCGGGCGCCCGTGCTCTACCTCCTGTTCGCCACGGCCGCCGTGGCCTGGGCGGCCGCCACGGTGGCGTCGACGGGGCAGCGCCACGCCTGGGTGCTGGCGCCCCTCATGCTGCTGCCGCCCACCTACGGCGAGGTCTTCGGCACGCTGACCAACATCCAATGGCTGACCGGGCCGGCGCTCGCCCTGGTCCTGGCCACGCCCGCGCCGCCGGGGCGGCTGGCCCGCGGCAACCAACTGGCCTTCGTCGCGGCGGCGAGCCTCACGGGCCCGTTCTCGATCTTCGCCGCGCCTTTGGCACTGTGGCGCCTGCGGGACGAGGGGCGGGACGGCTTCGCCCGGCTGCTCTGCATCCTGGCCCTGTGCGGCGCGGCCGTGCAGATCGCCTTCGTGGCGCAGGAGCCCAAGTTCCCCGCCGAGCCGGACGCCGTGGCGCCGCTGCACTTCGCCGCCACCCTGCTTGACCGCTGGATCGGCCAAGCGGCCCATGCCGGGCGCACCCTGCGGCCCGCCCACGTCCGCGCCGCCGCGGCGCTGGCCGTGGCGGCCGCGGTGGCGGCCTGCTCGGTCCCGCGGCTCGCCGCCCGGCTCTACCTCTTCGCGGGCCTCGGCCTGCTCGCGACCTTTCTGCGCTTCATCGACGCCAACGCCTACTTCGACGCCCCAGGATCGGCGGAGCGCTACTTCTACGGCCCCCGCCTCGTCGTGCTGTGGACGCTGGCGCTGTGCCTCCTGCGGCTCCGCCCGTCGTCGCTGGCCGGGCTGGTCGGCGTGGCGCTGATGCTCGCCGCGGTCGACCCCTGGATCAAGCTCCCCTATCCGCGCCTGCCCTGGGCCGAGCCGGCGCGCGCCATCGACCGCGGCGCTGCGGTCCGGATCGTCATCAACCCGTCGCGGGCCGACGACGACACCGACGACGCCTGGACCGTGACGCTGCCCGCCCGCCCGCCGGGACCCGACGCCGCCCCGCCGCGTTGACGCGCCGCAACCGGGGAAGGCGCATGACGACGAAGCTGCCGAAGAAGGGTGACGAGGTGAAGTGGGACACCGCGGGGGGCGAGACCCACGGCACGGTCGAGAAGATCGTCACCTCGACGACCAAGATCAAAGGCCATACCGCGAAGGCCACCGAGGACGAGCCGCAGGTGGTGGTGAAGAGCGACAAGTCCGGCAAGGAGGCCGTGCACAAGCCGGAGGAGCTCAAGAAGGGCTGACGCGATCCCCACGGAGATCGGGCGATGCTCCTGCGCGGCTGGACCCCGCCGCGCGGGCGAGGCGAAACGACGGATCGCCACGGTCGAGCCTGTCGTCGTCAGACTTCATTAAGGACGGACGCAAGTTCCGCCCGTCTTTGAGGCGGGTGCATGTTTGTTGAACGAAGATCGGCGAGATAGTTGTCGGGCAACCACCGCGAATTCTCGATGGCTTCGTTCCCAAAGCTCAGCTTCCCCTACGGAATCTGCACCGGCGCCGGATGGCTCGGCGGCTTCGCGCGTCGCTTCCGGCGCGATCGCTCTGGCGCGGCGGCGGTCGAAACCGCGTTGGTGGCCGCCCCCCTGATCGCGCTGCTGGTCGCGGCGCTGCAGCTCGGCCTGGTCTACCTGTCCCAGTCCGCCCTCGAGGTCGCCACGGAGAAGACGTCGCGGTCGGTCCTCATCGGCTCCGCCCAGACGGCCGGCCTGACCCAGGCGCAGTTCCTGTCCGCCCTCTGCAGCAACCTGCCCTCGATCCTGTCCTGCTCGCGGGTCATGGTCGACGCTCAGGTGTACACGACCTTCTCGGGCTCGAACACTTCGGCGCCGACGATCACCTACGACGCCAAAGGCAACGTGACCAACCAGTGGGCCTACAACCTCGGAGGCGCGAACAGCATCGTCGTCCTCCGGGTGATGTACCTCCTGCCCGTGGTGGGGGCTCTCGGCTTCAACATCGTCAATCAGAGGGGGAACACGCGCCTGCTGCTCGCGACCGCGGTCATCAAGAACGAGCCTTATCAGTGAGCGCGCTCCGCCGCTTCCGCGCCGACCGCCGCGGCGTCAGCGCCGTCGAGTTCTCGCTGGTCCTCCCCATCCTGCTCGTGATCGTGCTCGTCGGATACCAGGTGGCGGAGGCGACCTCGGCCTACCGCAAGACGACGCTGACGGCCCGGACCGTCGCGGATCTGACGACGCAATATTCGACGATGAGCGGCGGCGACGTGTCCACCGTGCTCAACGCCTCGGCCCAGGTCATGGCGCCGTTCGACGCTTCCGCGCTCAGCATCGTGCTGACCCAGTTCAAGGTGTCGGCGGCCGGCGTGGCCACGGTCACCTGGAGCAAGGCCCTGAACGGCGCGGCCCTGGCGGCGGGCTCCGTCGCCGTCCTGCCCGCGGGGATCTGCCTGCCCAACGCCTCGGTCGTGCTCGCGCGCGTGACCTACAGCTTCACCCCGGCCATCGGCTACAAGCTCACGGGGCCGATCGCGATGTCGAGCGCCCTCTACATGAGCCCGCGCTCGGTCGCCTCGATCTCCTACACCGGGAGCTGAGGCTCCCGTCCGCCGCGTCCTCCGGACCCGCGGCCCCACCGGTTCCGACCATCTCCAGCAGGCCGCCCATGTCGAGACCCGCCCGCTTCGCCCGCGACCGATCGGGCAACGCCGCCATCATCTTCGCCATCGCGGCGCTGCCGATCCTCGGCGTGATCGGCATGTCGCTGGACTACACGCTCGCCGGCCGCCGGGAAGCCCAGCTCAAGGCCATCGCGGACGCCGCGGCGCTGATGACGACGTCGCCGGCCGGCATGGCGCTGACCTCCACAGCTGCCCGGACGAGCGCCGTCACCATGTTCAACGCGCAGGCGGCCCTCGTCGGCGGCGCGGCCGTGGCCGCCCCCAACATCTCGGTCACGGACACGACGGCCGCCAACGGCGCCGTCACGCGCGTCACCACCGTCCCGTTCACCGGCACCTCGAAGAACAACTTCGCGACGCTGCTCAACATGAAGACGATGCCGCTCGGCGGCCGCTCCAGCGTGTCGAGCTCGACCGCCCCGAACATTGACTTCTACCTGCTGCTGGACACGTCGCCGTCGATGGGCATCGCGGCCACCCAGGCCGGCATCGACAAGATGGTGGCCAACACGCAGCAGCAGGGCGGCTGCGCCTTCGCGTGCCACGAGACGAACCCGACGGCGGGCGACGTCGCGGGCAATCCGGGCGGCGAGGACAATTACGCGCTCGCGCGTCAGCTCAATGTCGCCCTGCGGATCGACCTCGTCCAGCAGGCGACCTCGAACCTCATCCAGACCGCGTCCAGCACGGAGGCCTCCAACAAGGCCGTCTACCGCGTCGCCACCTACACGTTCGACCAGTCGTTCCAGACCATCACGAACCTCACCGCGAACCTCGCCCAGGCCCAGAACGACACGGGCAACATTCAGATGCTGAAGGTCTACAGCAACGGATGCCTCACGGCCAACAACTGCAACAACGACACCGATACGCAGTTCGACCAGGCGATGGCCAACAGCGCCTACATCCCCAACCCGGGCAAGGGCACCAACGCCCAGGGCGACACGCCGCAGGAGGTGCTCTTCATCGTGACGGACGGCGTCATCGACGAGCAATATCCCAATTACGGCAGCACGGACATGACCACCAACGGCCGGACGATCACGACCATCGGTCACCAATACGACTATTGCACGCCGCTGAAGAACCGCGGCGTGCGGATCGCGATCCTGTACACGACCTACAACCCCCTTCCGACGAACGGCTTCTACAATCAATACGTCGCGCCGTTTCAGCCGAACATCCCCACGGCCCTGCAGAACTGTGCCTCCGCCGGCCTGTTCTTCCAGGTGAACACGGGCGGCGACATCAACGCGGCTATGCAGGCCCTCTTCGTGAGGGCCGTGGGCACGGCGCACCTCACCCAGTGACGCAACCCCGGACCCGGCAGGGACGCCGCCCGATGGCGGCCCTTGCCGGGAGGCGAGCGGACTTCAGGCCGACAAGGCCTGGACCTCGCGGCCGTGATAGCGGTGCTTCTCCAGCCGCGTCACCGGGGTCGACCGCCTCCGCAGCCGAGCCCGGCGTCACCCGCCTGCTCGGGGGTGCGCTCGTGGTCGCAGGCCGCGATCCTTTCACGCAGGAGGCGTCTTCGAGCCGCGAGCCGCCGCGCAGGCCGGCCTTCTCGGAGCTCTGGTCGTCCGAGATCGTCAGGCGCTGGCTGGACGTCGTAGCCTCGCCCGGCTCCACCGTGTCGCGCTTCAGCGTCTGTGTTGCGACCGTCCCGGTCCGCCCGCGGGTGGGCGCGTCATGCGCCGCCCTGAGGAGAGGCGTAACCGGTGTCGTGGATCATGGGATCGATCCGACATCCGATACCGAGGGTCAGGACTCCTGACCCTCGGCCAGCGCGAACGCGCGCCGCCGCGCGTGCGGCGTGATCCGTCAGATATGCGTCAGCGTCCCTGACGACTGGTACGAAGGCTGCCGACCCGACGGACGAGCTTGGAAAAAGTTCGGCCCGGCCGGCCCGACGTCCCCAAGCATCGGCGGCCGGCGCGGGGCGGCTGGCGCTCGCGCGGCCCGGCCCTTAAGCTCCCGCGCATGAGCGTCCCCTTTCCCTTCACAGCCATCGTCGGCCAGGACGAGATGAAGCTGGCCCTGACCCTGGCGGCGGTCGAGCCGGCGCTCGGCGGCGTGCTGGTGCTGGGCGACCGCGGCACCGGCAAGTCGACCGCCGTGCGGGGCCTGCCGGCCGTGCTGCCGCGCATCGCCGTGGTGGAGGGCTGCCCCTACGGCTGCGACCCCGCCGAGGACGCCCCGCACTGCGCGGCCTGCGCGGAAGCGCGTCACGCCGGCCCGCTCCCCGCCCGCGAGGCCGCCGTGCCGGTGGTGGACCTGCCCCTCGGCGCCACCGAGGACCGCGTCGCCGGCGCGCTCGACATCGAGCGCGCGCTGGTGAGCGGCGAGGCGCGCTTCCAGCCGGGGCTGCTCGCCCGCGCCAACCGCGGCTTCCTCTACGTCGACGAGGTCAACCTCCTGGAAGACCACATCGTCGACCTGCTGCTCGACGTCGCGGCCTCGGGCGAGAACGTGGTCGAGCGCGAGGGGCTCAGCGTCCGCCATCCCGCGCGCTTCGTGCTGGTGGGCTCCTGCAACCCCGAGGAGGGCGAGCTGCGCCCGCAGCTCCTCGACCGCTTCGGCCTGTCGGTCGAGATCCGCACGCCGTCCGACATCCCCACCCGCGTCGAGATCGTCGTGCGGCGCGACCGCTTCGACGCCGACCGCGCCGGCTTCGCCAGGGACTGGGCCGGGCGCGACGCGGACCTGCGCGCCACCCTGGCCGAGGCGCGCCAGCGCCTCCCCGCGGTCGACGCCCCCCGCGCGACCCTGGAGGCCGCGGCGCGGCTCGGCGTGGCGCTCGGCACCGACGGGCTGCGCGGCGAGCTCACCCTGCTGCGCGCCGCCCGCGCCCTCGCGGCCCTCGACGGCGACCGGGCCGTGGCGGAGGCGCACCTGCGCCGCGTCGCCCCGCTCGCGCTGCGCCACCGCCTGCGCCGCGACCCGCTGGACGCGGTGGGCTCGGCCGCCCGCGTGGACCGCGCCGTCGAGGAGGTGCTGCCGGCCTCGGTCGGCGCCCCCGCGCTCGTGCCGGCGTGACCGGGGGCCCGGCCCCGCGCGACCGCTGGGCCGACGCCTGCCTGGCGGCGCGGCTGATGGCCGTCGACCCCGCGCTCGGCATCGCGCTGCGCGGGCCGCCCGGCCCGGCCCGCGACGGCTGGCTCGCCGGGCTCCGGGGGCACCTCGCCCCCGGCACGCCCTGGCGCCGCCTGCCGGCCGGCACGCCCGAGGCTCGGCTGCTCGGCGGCCTCGACCTCGCCGCGACGCTGGGGAGCGGCCGCCTCGTGGCCTCACGCGGCCTCCTCGCAGAGGCCGACGGCGGCGTGCTCCTCGTCGCCGCGGCGGAGCGGCTCGATCCCGCCGCGGCGTCCCACCTCGGCGCGGCGCTCGACACCGGCCTCGTCCGGGTCGAGCGCGACGGCATCGCGGCGCAGGCCGAGGCGCGCCTCGGGCCCGTGCTGCTCGACGACGGCCGCGGCCCCGACGAGGGCGCGCCCGCGGGTCTGCTCGACCGCGTCGCGATGCGGCTCGACCTGTCGGAGGTCGGCCACCGCGACTGCGGGCCCATGCCGCCCGAGCCCGAGGCGGTCGCGGCGGCGCGCGCCCGGCTGGTGCGCGTGGCGGCCGGCGCCGAGGTGGCCGAGGCCTTCTGCGCGGCCGCGGAAGCGCTCGGCGTCGCCGGGCTGCGGGCGCCGCTCCTGGCGATGCGCGTCGCCCGCGCTTCTGCGGCCCTGGATGGCCGAACGGACGTCGGGCCCGCCGACGTGTCGGCGGCGTCCCGCCTCGTGCTCGGCCCCCGCGCCACGCGGGCCCCCGTCGCGCCCGCGCCCGAGGAGACCGCGGCCGAGCCCGACGCGCCGCCGGACGCGGCCGGCGATGCCACCGGCGACGCTGCCGACGGCGGGGGCGACGCCGAGCGGCCCGCGGGGGCGCTCGACGACCTCGCGGTCGCGGCCGCCGCGGCGGCGCTGCCGGCGGACGTGCTGGCGGCCCTGCTGGCCGGCCGGCTTTCACCGGCGCGGGCCGGCGCCTCCGGCGCGCGGCGCGGCGCCGCGGCGGCGGGGTCGCGCGGCCGGCCGGCCGGGTCGCGCCGGGCGAGCCCGGCCGCGGCGCGCGGCTCGACGTGATGGCGACGCTGCGCGCCGCCGCGCCCTGGCAGGCGATGCGGGGCCGCGCGTCGCCTGCGGAGCCGCTCCGCATCCGCCGCGACGACTTCCGCGTCGCGCGCCGCCGCGACCGGCAGCGCACCACCACGATCTTCGCCGTCGACGCCTCGGGCTCGGCCGCGATGGGCCGGCTCGCCGAGGCCAAGGGGGCCGTCGAGCTGCTGCTCGCGGAATGCTACGTGCGGCGCGACGACGTCGCCTTGATCGGCTTCCGGGGCCGCGCCGCCGAGCTGCTGCTGCCGCCGACCCGCTCGCCCGCTCGCGCCAAGCGCGAGCTCGCGAGCCTGCCCGGCGGCGGCGCCACGCCGCTCGCGGCCGGCCTCGCCGCCGCGGCCGACCTCGCCGCCGCGGCGGCGCGCGACGGGCGCCGCGCCGTGGTGGCGCTGCTGACGGACGGGCGCGGCAACGTCGCCCGCGACGGCTCCGCGGACCGCGCCCGCGCGGCCGACGAAGCCCACGCGGCGGCGCGGCTCCTGCGCGCGGCCGGGGTGGCGTGCCTCGTGATCGACACCTCGCCGCGCCCCGGCCCCGCCGCGGCGCGCCTCGCCGCCGAGATGGGCGCGACCTATCTCCCGCTCCCCATGGCGGACGCGCGCGGCATCGCCCGCGCCGTGAAGTCCGCCGCGGAACCACCGAGGACCCCATGAGCGCCAGGCTGGACTGGGACACCGACGGCCGCGCCTGGCCCAACCGGGAGCACAGCCGCTTCCTGCGCGCCGGCGGCATCCGCTGGCACGTGCAGGAGATGGGGCAGGGGCCGCGCCTGCTGCTGCTGCACGGCACCGCGGCCTCGACCCACTCGTTCCGGGCGTTGGCGCCGCTGTTGGCCCCGCATTTCTCGCTGCTGATCCCCGACCTGCCGGGCCACGCCTTCACGGAGATGCCGCCGGGCGGCCGGCTGTCGCTGCCGGTGATGCGCGACCTCCTGCGCGCGCTGCTCGGCGCCACCGGCTTCGCGCCCGAGATGGCGGCCGGCCACTCGGCCGGCGCGGCGGTGCTGTGCCGCACCGCGCTCGACGCGCCGGAGTTCCGGCCGAAGCGCATCGTCAGCCTCAACGGCGCGCTCCTGCCCTTCGACGGCCTCACCGGCCGCGTCGCGCCCGGCCTCGCCCGCGCGCTCTACGCCAACCCGATCGCGCCGCGCGTCTTCGCGTTCCTGGCCGGGGAGGAATCGGTGAAGCGCCTCATCGGCAACATGGGCTCGCGCATCGACCGCGACGGCGTGCGCCAATACGCGGCGCTGATGGGCAACCCCGGCCACGTCGCGGCGGCGCTCGGCATGATGACGCATTGGGACCTCGACGGCCTCGCCCGCGACCTTTCCCGCCTGCCCGTGCCGCTGACGCTGGTGACGGCTGCCACCGACCGCGCCGTGCCGCCCGCCACGGCCGCCGCCGTCAGGAAGATCCTGCCCACGGCCGAGGTGGTGGCGCTGAAGGGCGTCGGCCACCTCGCCCACGAGGAGAAGCCGCCGCTGGTCGCCGACGCCCTCCTCGACGCCGCGCGGCGCGACGGGCTGCTGGCGGAGGCTCCGCCGCCCGGGGGGTGATGCGGCTTCCGTGAGATCGGCCGGGTGCGACCGCTCGAGGTTTCTCCGAGCCCGTCACGCGGGCAGAGCATGCCGCGCCCGGTCAGTTCTTCGGCGACGCGTCCTTGTCGCGCGACGGGTTCGACGCCTTCACGAGCCCGGGCGGCGACTTCGGCGACAGCGCCTCCTTCTGGCGGCGCGTGTCGATGCGCTTCGTCCGGGTGAAGGGTTCGAGCTTCACCGGGCCGCCCGTCCTCACGGCCTCCAGAATGCCGAGGATCACGCGGACGTCCGCGTAGCCCTCCTCGCCGTCGGGCTCGACCTCGGCGCCGTCGAGGATGCACTGCGAGAAATACTTCATCTCGCCGCCGAAATGGTCGGTGCTCTTGAAGCTCGTCGTCGACTTGGAGTCGCCGATCGTTTCCTCGTGCTGGAGCGGCATGCCGTACATGAAGCAGGGGTCGAGCTTGAGGCTGCCCTTCGTGCCCACCACCGTGAAGGTGTCGACGCGGTTGCCGTAGTAGCTCAGCACGAAATGCGCGAGCCGGTCGCCCGGGAAGCGCAGGGTCGCCGCCACCGTGTCGTCGATGTCGCCGAAGCCGGCCTGCGGGTGGCGCGTCGCCACCGCGGACACGACCTCGACCGGCTCGTCCTCGAACATCATGCGGCAGGCGTTGATCGGGTAGGGGCCCATGTCGAACACCGGCCCTGCCTCCTCGCCGCTCTGCGCGCGGTGGTTCTCCGGCGCCACCATCTGCGTGAACACGGAGGAGAACAGGATCAGCTCGCCGAAGTCGCCCGAGCGCACGCGGTCCACCGCGGCGAGCGTCGCGGGCTCGAAGTGGAGCCGGTAGGCCACCATCAGCTTGGCGCGGCCCGTCTCGGCCGCCGCGATGATGGCGCGGCACTTCTCCAGCGTGACCTCGAGCGGCTTCTCCACCAGCACGTGGATGCCGGCCTCCAGCGCCGGCACGGCGAATTCGGCGTGGCGCCAGTTGGGCGTCGCGAGATAGATGGCGTCGACCGTGCCGGAGCGGATCATCGCGCCGAACTCGTCGTAGGAGTAATGCGCCGCGACGCCGTACTGCTTCCCGACGCCCTCGGCCTTCTCGGCGTCGCCGGTCACCAGGGCGACGAGCTCGGAATTGCCCGTGTGGGCGATGCCGGGCAGCATCGCCTCCTGGCTGATGTCGCCGAGGCCGACGACGGCGTAGCGGACCTTCTTGCCGAGGCCCAGGGCGGACAGGATGCTCATGCGGCGCGTTCTCCGGTGTCCCCCGCCAACGCGGCGCGCCGGGGCGGGGTGGCAGGGCGGGAGCCGCGTTCAGTGACGCGGCCGCGCCGGGGCCGGAACCGAAGGGCTCCGCAACATTTGACACGTGATCCCCCGCCGGACCCCGACGATGCCCGCCGAAACCTTCGACCTCGATCCCACCGAGGAGCGCCGCGCCTTTCCGCTGCAGGACTACGCGGCGCTCGGCGACGGCCGCTCGGTCGCGCTGCTGTCGCCGGACGGCGCCGTGGCCTGGTGGTGCGTGCCCGACATCGACTCCCCGCCGCTGTTCGACACGCTGCTGGATCCGGCCGCCGGCGGCTTCTTCGCCCTGCAGCCCGCGGAGCCGTTCCGCGCGACGCGGCAATACCGCGAGGACAGCAACGTGCTCGAAACCACCTTCACCTGCGCGTCCGGGACGGTGCGGCTGACCGAGTCGATGAACAGCACGCTCGCGGGCCGGCTGCCCTGGTGCGAGCTGGCGCGCCGGATCGAGGTCCTGTCCGGCACGGTGCGGATGCGGGCGCGCCTGGTCTTCGGCACGCGCGGCGACGAGGTGTCGCCCTGGCTCCAGCCGAACCCCAACGGCTGCATCTTCCACGCCGGCCCGGTGCTGGGCCTGTTCCGCGCGACGCCCAACATGGAGATCGTCGAGCAGGAGGACCGCACGATCCTGGCCGAGGGCACGCTGAACGCGGGCGAGCGGGCGCTCGTGGCCGTGGTGGCGGGCGAGAACGAGCCGCTCGGCGTGCCGCCCACCGTCGACATGGACACCCGCATCGACCTCAGCGACCAGGCCTGGCGCTCCTGGGCGCACGGGCTGCACTACGACGGGCCGCACCGCGAATCCGTGCGGCGCTCCGCGCTGGCGCTGAAGCTTCTGCTGTTCTCGCCCTCCGGCGCCATCGCGGCCGCGGCCACGACCTCGCTGCCCGAGAAGGCCGGGGGCCCGAAGAACTGGGACTACCGCTACGCCTGGGTGCGCGACGCCGCCTACACGCTGGCGGCCTTCCTGCGCCTCGGCGTCATCCCCGAAAGCAAGGCCGCCTTCACTTGGCTGATCCACCGCCTCGGCGAGACGGGCGCCAAGGTCTGCTACCGGCTCGACGGCTCGCCCGTGCCGCCCGTGCGCGAATACGACCTGCCGGGCTACGCGAACTCGCGGCCCGTGGTGACCGGCAACCGCGCCGCCGAGCAGCACCAGCACGGCATCTACGGCGACATCTTCGAGGCGGCCTGGCTCTTCGTGGAAGGCGGAAACGTGCTCGACGGCACCAGCGCCTTCACGCTGTCGCGCTTCGCCGACGAATGCGCCGACCGCTGGCGGCAGAAGGACGCCGGCATGTGGGAGCTGGAGGAGCCGCAGCACTACACGATGAGCAAGGTGAGCTGCTGGCAGGCGCTGGACTGCGCCATCCGCCTCGCCGAGGAGGGCCACCTCCCCTCCACCTGCGTGCCGCGCTGGACGCGGGAGCGCGACCGCATCGCCGACTGGGTGGACGGGCACTGCTGGTCCGAGAAGAAGCGGGCCTACACGTTCTTCGCCGGCACGGAGCGGCTCGACGCGGCGCTGGTGCTCGCGGCGCGGTTCCGATTTCCGCGCCGCGACCGCGTCTCCTCGACCTGCGACGCGGTCCGGAAGGAACTCGGCGCGGGGCCGCACCTGTGGAGCCGCGGCCCGTGGATCTACCGCTATTCGGGGGCCGAGAAGGAGGAGGGCGCCTTCCTGGCCTGCAGCTTCTGGCTCGCCGAGGCCTATGCGGAGCTGGGCCGCCCCGGCGAGGCGGCGAGCCTCATGGACGAGGCCCTGGCGGCCCTGCCGCCGGGCGTGGGCGTGCTGGCCGAGATGGTGGAGCCGAAGACGGGCGGCTTCCTCGGCAACCTGCCGCAGGGCCTGAGCCACCTCGCGCTGGTCCACGCCGCGCTGTCGCTCGACGAAGCGACGCGAAAGGGATGATGCCGGTTCCTTCGCTCCCCGCCGTCATCGCGTCGCTGCGCTCGCGATGACGATGCGCCTCAGAACGTCTCGACCCAGGGCCGCAGTTCCACCTCCATCGACCAGGCGCTGCGCGGCTGGCGCAGCAGCGACAGGTAGGTTTCGGCGATCGCCGCGGGGTCGAGCATCGAGTCCGGCCTGTCCGCCGGCTCGGGGCGCGAGGCGCTCCGCACCCCGCCGTCGATCACGACGTGGGCCACGTGGATGCCCTTCGGGCCGAGCTCGCGGGCGGCGCTCTGGGCGAGGCCGCGCAGGGCGAACTTGCCCATGGCGAAGGGGGCCGACAGCGCGTAGCCCTTGACGCTGGCCGAGGCCCCGGTGAACAGCAGTGCCCCACGGCCGAGCGGCACCATGCGCCGCGCCGCCTCGCGTGCGGCGAGGAACCCGCCGAAGGCTGACACCTCGATCGCGCGGCGGACCTCCTCCGGGTCGAGGTCGAGCAGCGAGCCCCGCGCGCGCAGGCTCGGGTTGTAGACGACGACGTCCGGCGCCCCCATGGCGCCGTCCACCTCGGCGAAGAGCCGCTCGACCGCGGCCGGGTCCGACGCGTCGGCCGCGAAGGTGGCGGCGCCGACCTCGGCGGCCAAGCCGGCGAGCTTGCCCGTGTCGCGGGCCGACAGCGCGACCTTCAGGCCCGCGCCCGCGAAGGCGCGCGCCACCGCGGCGCTGATGCCGCTGCCCGCCCCGATCACGAGGGCCCTGGAATAGGGGAGACCGTCCACGCGCGCACCCTCCGGTGGTGGCCGGCGGCGCGGCTGCGCCGCCGGCCGGTATCCGTCAATGCGGCTGGGCGTTGGCCTTGTCCATGAGCTGCGAGATGGCGTCGACGCAGGCCTTGATGGGCTCGTCGTCCGGGCACTTCACGTTCACGTCGAGGTTCGGCGTGTGGATGTGGATGCGGGCGCCCTTGCCCTCCGGCGGGTGCGGCGGAGGACGGTGAGGGTGGGGCGGCGGGGGCTGCATGCCGTCGTCGGCCATGTCGTCCATCGCGTCGCCGCCGCCCGCCATCGGGCCCTGCGCCATGCCGCCCGGATTCGCCCCGGGCTGGCCCGGGGCGCCGTTGCGGCCGAGGTCGAGCTTCTGGGGGGCGCCCTCGCCGGGCCGCACGAGGTAGAAGCCGTTGGGCGTCTCGACGATCATGCCCTCGGGCGGGCCGCTCGGCGCGGGGATGTTGGGCGTGTTGGCCTGCGCGCCCGCCGGGCCCTGCGGGGCCGACGGCGGCTGCGGGGCGGCCGGCGCGGGAGCGGGCGGGGTCGGGGCCTGCGCGGCGGCCGGCGGCCTCGGCGCCGGCGGGGTCTGCGCCCATGCCGCGCCCCCCATCGCAACGCCCCCGAGCAGGCCGAGCGCCAACCCCAGCTTCATGCGTCTCATCGTCGGTCTCCGTGATGGCCCCGCGCCGCGGAGGTCTGCGGCGGGTGGCCGCGCCCCCCGTCACCGGACGCGCCGGAGCCGGTCCCAGTTCCGTCAAAGCCGCGGGGGCTGGCGCCACCAGGCCCAGAGCGCCCCGATGGCGAGGCAGATCGCGACGCCGACGACGAACTGCGTGTTGGTCAAGGCGTCGCGTCTCCGGCACCGGACGCGCCGAACAGGTCGGCGCGGTGGGGGTTGAGGCGGCGGAGGTCGCCGCGGCGCATGGTCAGGCCGTGGCGGTCGAAGAACTCCAGGATCTGGATCGCCACCTTGCGGCCGTTCTCCACCCGGTCGCGGAACTGCGCGGCGGTGAACTCGCCGTTCTCGGCCGAGCGCGACAGGTCGGCCACGATGCCGGCCATCTCGGACACGGTCGCGCGGGTGAAGAAGTGGTCGTGCGCCACTTGGTCGATGCGCCCCGAGCGGCCGACGAGCTTGCACACGCGGCGCACCTCCGTCTCGGCCACGCCGAGCAGGTTCGCCACGTCGCGCACCCGCGGCGGGCGGAAGCGCTCCTCGTGCCGGGACACGTGCGGCGCGATGCGGGTCCAGAGCGCCTCGTCGGCGGGGCTGAGCCGCGCCACGTGGCCCGGCAGCCGCACCCAGGAGCCCTCGGCGGCGACGCGCCCGGCCAGGGACAGCCGCGCCAGCGCCGCCACGTAGACGGACCGCGGCAGCCGCGGCTCGAGCTGAAGGCGCAGCCGCTCCGAGCCGAGCCCCTGCAGGTCCGGGTTCTCGGCGTGGAAGGCGTCGAGCGCGCCCGTCAGCGCGGCCGCGTAGCCGTCCCAGCGCGCGGTCGACAGGGCGGTCACGCCGTCGCCGACCTTCAGCGCCACGAGGCCGAGGTCGCGCGCGAGGCCGTCGGCGGCGTCGGCCGCGAGCGCGCGGTCGCGGCAGAAGCCGGACAGGTCGAGGGTGAAGGGGGCGAGGTCGAGGAGCCGCGCGACGGCGCGGGCCGGGTCCGGCTCGACGAGGGCGCCCAACTGGGCCAGGCGCTCGGGGGTGCGGCGCTTGCGGGCCGGCGGGCGGAGGTCGAGCAGCGTGCCGCCGCCGAGCGTGCGGCGCGCCGAAGTGTCGCGCAGCACGAAGCGGTCGCCCGCCGCCGCCGCGATCGGGCGCTCCAGCACGAGCTGCGCGAAGCCCTCAGCGCCCGGCGCGATGCCCTCGGCCGCGAGCGGCACGAGCCGCGCCGCGACGTCGGAGGCGCCGTGGTGCAGCCGCACCGGCAGCCAGGTCGCGGTCGGCTTCGCCTCGCCCGGCAGGACGCGCAGGCGCACGTCGATCCGGTCCGTCGGCGCGTGCAGCGAGGGGTCGAGCGCGACGTCGCCGCGGTGAACGGCGGCCCGCTCGACGCCCGCGAGGTTGAGCGCGCAGCGCTGGCCCGCGAGGCCGCGTTCGGCCGCGTGGTTCTGCGCGTGGATCGAGCGCACGCGCGCCGGCGTGCCGGACGGGCTCAGCACCACCCGGTCGCCCACCGCGACGCCCCCCGACAGGACGGTTCCGGTCACCACCGTGCCGGCCCCGGCGAGCACGAAGGAGCGGTCCACCGCGAGGCGGAAGCGCCCGGCGCGGTCCCGTTCCGCCTGCGCGGCCCGTTCGATCTCCAGCCGCGCCTTCAGCGCCTCGACGTTCTCGCCCGTGACGGTGGATACCGGCAGGATGTCGGCCCCGGCGAGGCCCGTGTCGGCCAGGGCCGCGCGGATCTCGGCCTCGACGGCGGCGCGGCGCTCGGCGTCGGCGAGGTCGGCCTTGGACAGGACGACGAGGCCGCGGCTGAGCCCGAGCAGGTCCGCGATGGCGAGGTGCTCGCGCGTCTGCGGCATCACCCCGTCGTCGGCCGCCACGATCAGCAGGAGGAGGTCGATGCCGGTCGCGCCCGCCACCATGGTGCCCACGAAGCGCTCGTGGCCCGGCACGTCGACGAAGCCCAGCGCGTCGCCGTCGGCCGTCGGCAGGTAGGCGAAGCCGAGGTCGATGGTGATGCCGCGCTTCTTCTCCTCGGGCAGGCGGTCGGTGTCGGTGCCGGTCAGGGCCCGCACCAGCGCGGTCTTGCCGTGGTCGACGTGGCCCGCCGTGCCGACGATCAAGCCTTGGCCCCCGGCAGCGGCGCTGCGGCGCGGCGCTCGGCCTCGGCCATGCCGGCGGCGTCCACGGCCCCGCGCGCGGTCGGCAGGTAGGCGGGGGCCTTGAGGCTGCCGCCGTTCTGGGCGCGGATGAGCCAGCTCAGCGCCTCGACGGGATCGCGGGCCGCGCCGATGCCGACCAGAAGGGCCGCGCCGAGGTAGGATTGCGCGTCGGCGTCCCCCTTGGCGGCGGCTCTCCGCCACCAGGAGACGGCCTTCTCGGGGTCGCGCGGCACGCCGTTGGCGTCGTTGTAGAGGGTGCCGAGCCGCGTCATGGCGGAGGCGACGCCGCCCGCCGCGGCGCGCTCGGCCCAGCGCCGCGCGGCGACGAGGTCCTGCTCCACGCCGACGCCCTCCAGCAGCATGTAGCTCAGCATGTCCTGGCTGGGCGCGTCGCCGTTCTCGGCGCCGAGCCGGTAGCGCCAGGCCGCCTCGACGTCGTCCTGCTCCACGCCCTCGCCGCGGAAATACAGGGACGCGAGGTTGCGCTGCGCCACGGGGTCGCGCGCCTCGGCGGCGAGGCCGATCCAGCGGTGCGCGAGCGCATAGTCGCGCTCGACGCCGAGCCCTTCCGCGAAGCAGGCGCCGATGTTGTTGCGGGCGCGGGCGTGGCCCTTGCGGGCCAGCGGCTCCCAGATGGCGAGCGCGCCCCCGTAGTCGCCCGCGGAGGCCAGGGCTCCGGCGCGGTCCATGGCGGCGGCCGGGTCTTCGGCTTTGCGCCCGAGCAGGCGGTCAAGGAACGGCATGGGGATGCGGCAGGTCCTGCAGGGTGGCGATGAAACCGGCCTCGTCCTCGAGGCAGCGGAGGTCGAGCACGAGCGCGCCCTCGCTGACGCGGCCGATCACCGGGCGGGGCAGGGCGCGCAGCGCGGCGGCGAGCCGGCCGAGCGCGTCGCCGCCCGCCCGCACGAATAGGCCGGCGCTCGGGATGGTGTCGACCGGCAGCGCGCCCGAGCCGATCTGCGAGCGGCAGTCGCCGACGCTCACGTCGAAGCCGGGCAGGGCGGCGGCGGCGGCGGGCCGCACGCGCTCGGCGAGGGCGCGGATCTCGGCGGCCGGGCGGGCGAGCAGGCGCAGCGTCGGCAGCGTCCGGTCGAGCCGGTCGGGGTCGCGGTAAAGCTTCAGCGTGGCTTCGAGGGCGGCGAGGCGCATCTTGTCGACCCGCAGCGCGCGCTTCATCGGGTTGCGGTTGACGCGGGCCACCGCCTCGGCACGGCCGACCACGAATCCCACCTGCGGGCCGCCGAGCAGCTTGTCGCCCGAGAAGGTGACGAGGTCGGCGCCGTCCGCGACGGCCTCGCGCACGGTGGGCTCCTTTTTCAGCCCCCAGCGCGACAGGTCGACCAGCGTGCCGGAGCCGAGGTCGTTGCAGAAGGCCACGCCGGCGGCGCGAGCGAGGCCGGCGAGTTCCGGCGCCTCCACCTCCTTGGTGTAGCCCTCGATGCGGTAGTTCGAGGTGTGGACCTTCATCACGAGGCCCGTGTCGGGGCCGAAGCCGGCGACGTAGTCCTTGGGATGCGTGCGGTTGGTGGTGCCGACCTCGCGTAAGGTGGCTCCGGCCTGCGTCATCAGCTCGGGGATGCGGAACGAGCCGCCGATCTCGACGAGCTCGCCGCGCGACACCACGGCCTCGCGGCCCGCCGCGAAGGTGTTGATGACGAGCAGCACCGCGGCGGCGTTGTTGTTCACCACCGTGCCGTCTTCGGCCCCCGTCACCTCGCGCAGGAGGGCGCGGACGTGATCGTCGCGCTCGCCGCGGCGGCCGGTATCGAGGTCGTATTCCAGCGCCACGGCATGGCCCGCGGCCTCGGCGGCGGCCGTGAGCGCGGTCTCGGCCAGGAGCGCGCGGCCGAGGTTGGTGTGCAGCACCGTGCCGGTGAGGTTGAACAGCGGGCGCAGGCTCGAGCGGTCCCGCGCCGCGAGCCGGCGTCCGGCCTCGGCCGCGACGGCCTCGCGGGAGATCTCGGCGTCGGCGCCGGAGCGCAGCGCCGTCCGCGCCTCCGCCACCGCGGCCCGGATCGCCTCGGCGGCCTCGGCGCGGCCGAAGCGCGTGACCAGCGCCGCGCCGCCCGCGTGGCGCATCACGTCGTCGACCCCCGGCAGATCGCGCAGGCGGGACGCGGGGCTGGCCGACATGCCGTCAGTAGCCCAGCAGGAACGGGTCGTAGGCGCCGCGCTTGTAGCGCGTGCCCTGCATCAGCATGTCGAGGGCGAGGCTGCCGACGTCGTCCGCGACGGCCTCGACCAGCGTGTCCTTCTGGCCCTGCAGGATCTTCACGTAGCGGCCGCAGCTGTCGCAGGTTTCGGCCTTCACGGTGTCGGTGCCGCCTTCCACGCCCATGTAGGTGATGCCCTCGGTGGAGTCGCACAGCGTGCACTTCACCCGCACGACGTTCCACATGGTGGCGCAGAGCGCGCAGGTGCAGTAGCGCGCGCCCTCGGCGTTCTGCCAGCCCACGATCGTGGAGGACACGGGCGGGCCGCCGCAGCACGGGCAGGCGCCGGTGCCGACCGGCACGAGCGACTTCGGATCGAGCGTCGCCGCCAGCCGCGCGAGGTGGACCTGCAGGGCCGCCGCCGCGTAGGCGTGTTCGGCGAGGCCGGCCTCGGGCCGCTCGCCGGCCAGCACGGTGCGGGCGCAGGTGTCGCGCAGCGCCCGGTCGGCCGTGATGCGCCCCAGGGCGGCGCGGGCCTCGTCGGGCTGCTCGATCCGGCCGGCGGCGTCGAACAGCGCTTCGAAGGTCGCGTCGAAGGCGGCATCGGGGGCGAGCGCCGCGCGGTCGAGCGGCGGCATGGCGTGGTCTCGCGCGCGGGCCAGCGCCTCGGCGTCCGGCGGCTCCACGGGCGGCAGCGCGGCGACGATGGAGGCCTGTGCGTCGGCGATGCCGGCCAGGAACAGCAGGAAGGGCTTGAGGTCGCTGTGGTCCGCGTAGGCGCGCAGGCGCAGGCTGCGCTTCAGGAACACGGCCTCGGGCTCCGGCAGGCGCGCGAAGGGCGGGACGACGACGCCGCCGATGGCGGTGGGATCGGCCTCGATGGTTCTCGGGTCGGACATGGCCGTGATCTATGTCACCCACCCCGGACTGCAAAGCGCCGCCGCGCCGTCCGGCGGCAAAAAGCCGGCCCCGCGCCGGACCCTCGCGGGGCCGTGCCCGCCAGCGTCACACGCAGAGCCGCCGCCGATCCGGTCGAAACTTCGGCAGGCCACAACCGTTGGAAGTGGGCAACGGGACGGGAGGGCACGAGATGAGCACGGGTGACGGGTCGATGACGTTCGACTGGATCTTCTTCGCCATCGTGGCGCTGCCGATGGCCTTCGCGGCCTGGGAACTCTACAAGACGCCCAAGGGGCTCTGAAGACGAACGCAGTGATCGGGCGGCCTGGGTCCGCCCGTCGATCGGCTTTCCGACGACCTCCGATGCCGAAACGGAAAGGGGCCGCACGCTCACGCGTGCGGCCCTTTCCGTTTCGCCGAGGCGAAGCCTCAGAGCCCGAGGTGCTTCGCCGCCTTCGTGCTCTCCACGGCGTTGGCCCGGGCCGGGCCCTTGCGGCGCAGGCCGGTGAGCTGCTTCAGCCACTTGCGATGGTGGCGGTAGGCCCAGCCGGCGGTCACGTTGCCCCGCGTCATCGCCCGCATCGTGCCCTGGATCCAGATCGACGCGTAGACGTGCGTGATCCAGATCAGGATGATGACGATGGCCGCCGCGGCGTGGAGCAGCGCCGCCCAGCGCTGCGTCTCGATCGCGGTGTAGACGGAGAAATACTCCTGCCAGATCACGATGCCGGTGGCGATCAGCACCAGGATCAGCGCCGACATGCCCCAGAACACGATCTTCTGGCCGGCGTTGTACTTGCCCATCTCGGGCAGGCGCTCCTCGTTGCCCGCCACCACGTCCTTGAAGCGCACCAGCCAGGTCACGTCGTCCCTGTTGGGCAGGTTGGCGCGCCACAGCTGGGCGAAGAAGACGTAGAAGGACACGAACAGCAGCACGCCGATCCACGGGTGGATCCAGCGCGTCGTCTGCCCGCCGCCGAAGATGTTGGTCAGGAAGAACAGGTAGGGGCTGTAGAGGGCGAGCCCCGACAGCGCCAGCGCGATCAGGCTGAAGGCCACGACCCAGTGGTTCAAGCGCGCCAGCGGGCCGTAGCGCTTGACCGTGGTGGGCGTGCCCTCGAGGCCGGGGGTGATCTCATCCCCCGGCTGCACCATGGTGCGGTGCTCGACCCCCCGGTCGGGGTCGAGCTTGTGCGTGTCGCGGAGGGCTTCGCTCATGCATCCTCCTTGGTGAGGGCCTCGCCCTCCTCCTCGTCGTGCTTCGTGACCTTGTTCTGGCCGGCGAAGACGGCGTGGGCCACGCTGGCGACGGCGGCGAAGCCGATCGCCGCGAGGCCGGCGAACTTGCCCGCGCCCTTCCAGGCCTGCACCAGGCTGGAGATCTTGGGGTCCTTGGGCAGGTTGCTGTAGGCGGTCGGGTCGTTGGCGTGCTGGAGCACGTACATGACGTGCGTGCCCCCGACGCCCGGCGGGTCGTAGAGCCCGGCGTTCTTGTAGCCGCGCGCGTTGAGGTCCTTCACGCGGTCAGCGGCCTCGGCCTTCATCTCGTCCTTGGTGCCGAACGAGATGGCGTGGGTCGGGCAGGCCTTGGCGCAGGCCGGGCCCTGGCCCACCGCCACGCGGTCGGAGCACAGCGTGCACTTGTACGCCTTGTGGTCCGTCTGCGAGATGCGCGGGATGTTGAAGGGGCAGCCCTTCACGCAGTAGCCGCAGCCGATGCAGTTGTCGTGGACGAAGTCCACGATGCCGTTCGAATACTGCACGATGGCGCCGGGGGCCGGGCACGCCTTGAGGCAGCCCGGGTCGGAGCAGTGCATGCAGCCGTCCTTGCGGATCAGCCACTCGAGCTTGTCCGTCTCCGGGTTGGTCCATTCGTTGAACCGCATCAGAGTGAACATGTTCGGCGTGAGATCGTGGGGGTTCATGTAGGTCCCCTGGAACGTCTCCATCTCGGGATGGGTGTCGTTCCACTCGATGCACGCCGACTGGCAGGCCTTGCAGCCGATGCACTTCGAGATGTCGATCAGCTTGGCGACTTCGGTCAGCCTCCGCGCCGGCTCCGGCACGGAGGAGGCCGACCTCTTGATGAGGTCGGCGTCGGAGAAGCCCGGGACGGGCTGCCCGATGGGAGCGTTAGGCATGAACATGGTCTAGCTCCCCTTACGCGATGGCCGGAGGCGTGGTCGGCTCGATGTTGACCAGGAAGGCCTTGAACTCGGGCGTGTCCGAGTTCGCGTCGCCGACCACGGGCGTGAGGGAGTTCGGCCCCCAACCCTTGATGGCCGCGCCCATGAAGCCCCAGTGCAGCGGGATGCCGACCACGTGGACCGTCTTGCCGTCGCACACGAGCGGCTGGATGCGCTTCGTGACGTAGGCCTTGGCCTTCACCTCGCCGCGCTTGGACCACACGCGGACCCAGCCGGCGTCCTGGATGCCCTTCTCGGCCGCGAGCTCGTGGCCGATCTCCACGAAGAACTCGGGCTGGAGCACCGAGTTCACCCGGTTGTGCTTGGTCCAGTAGTGGAAGTGCTCCGTCAGCCGGTACGAGGTCGCCGCGTAGGGGAACTCGTCCGAGTTGCCGAAGGAGGCCACGTCCGCCTGGAACACGCGCGACACGGGGTTGCCGCGGATCGCCGGGTTGATGACGTTTTTGACCGGCGACTCGAAGGGCTCGTAGTGGATCGGGAACGGCCCGTCGCGGAGCAGCGCGCGGGTGAAGATGCGCGCCGTCCCTTCCTGGTTCAGGATGAACGGCTGCACCGTGCCGGGCTTGGCGTCCGGCGCGATGTCCGGCACGTCCACGCCGGCCCACTTGGTCCCGTTCCACTCGATCAGCTTGCGGCTCGGATCCCACGGCTTGCCCTGCATGTCGCAGGAGGCCGCGTTGTAGAGCACGCGGCGGTTGACCGGCCACGCGAACGTCCAGTTGAGGAACGTCCCCATGTTGCCCGGGTCCGCGTTGTCGCGGCGGGCCATGTTGTTGCCGTTCTCGTTCCACTGGCCGGAATAGATCCAGCAGCCCGAGGAGGTCGTGCCGTCGTTCTTGAGCTGGCTGAAGTTCAGCAGCAGCTTGCCCTTGCCGACCGTGAGCTTGGTCGGGTCCTTGGGGTCGAACTGGTCCGCGAGCGCGTAGCCGTTGACCTCCTTGGCGAGCTCCGCGGGCGAAGGCTCCTCGGGGTCCGCGTAGTCCCAGGTCAGGTTGAGGATCGGGTCCGGGAAGGCCCCGCCCTCGGCCTGGTAGAGCTTCTTCACGCGCAGGAAGATCTGCGCCATGATCCAGGTGTCGTGCTTGCACTCGCCGGGCGCCGTGCCGCCGGCCCAGTGCCACTGCAGCCAGCGCCCCGAGTTGGCGAGCGAGCCCTCCTCCTCGGCGAACAGCGTCGTCGGGAGCTGGAACACCTCGGTCTTGATCTCGGCCGACTTGACGTCGTTGTAGACGCCGAAGTTCTTCCAGAAGTTGGACGTCTCGGTGTCGAGCGGGTCCATCGTCACGAGGAACTTCAGCTTCGACAGGCAGGCCGTCGTCTTCGCCCGGTTCGGGATCGACAGGATCGGGTTGAAGCCCTGGCAGAAGTAGCCGTTGACCTTGCTCTCCTGCATCAGCTCGAACATGCGCAGGATGTCGTAGGCCGGCACGTCGAGCTTGGGCAGGTAGTCGAACGCCCAGTCGTTGTCCTTCGTGGCGTGGTCGCCCCACATGCTCTTCTGGAACGACACGAAGAACTTGTCGTAGTTCTTCCAGTAGCTGGTCTGGTCCTGGCGCAGCGGCTTGTACTGGCGCGTGGCCATGTAGTCGCCGATCGTCTTCTCCTTCTCGGTCGGGATCGAGAGGTATCCCGGGATCAGGTTGGACATCAGGCCGAGGTCGGTCAGACCCTGGATGTTGGAATGGCCGCGCAGGGCGTTCATGCCGCCGCCCGCGATGCCGATGTTGCCCAGCAGCAGCTGCAGCATCGCCATGGTGCGGATGTTCTGCGCGCCCTTGGAGTGCTGCGTCCAGCCGAGCGCGTACATCGACGTCATCGCCTTGTCGGGCGCGGACGTGGCCGCGATCATCTCGCAGATGTGGAGGAACTTGTCCTTCGGCGTGCCGCAGATGCGCTCGACGAGCTCGGGCGTGTATTGCTCGACGTGGCCCTTGAGGAGCTGCCACACCGTGCGCGGGTTCTCTAGCGACATGTCCTGCTGGACGAAGCCGTCCGGCCCGAGCTGGTAGTCCCAGGTGGAGCGGTCGTAGTCCCGCCGCATCTCGTCGTAGCCGGTGAACAGGCCGTCCTTGTAGGCGAAGCCGTCCTTAATCAGGTACGAGATGTTG